>DAITAB010000358.1:0-1912 GCA_036824525.1 Pyrinomonadaceae bacterium | reverse complement strand
TGCGCTTTGTCGCTCACGGCGATCCGAAGGGACTCGAATTCGCGCGCGCCGCCGAGAAAAGCTCGGAAACAGTCGTATCGATCTTTTTTAAGGTATGGTAATGACTCGATGGATGTTTTACTTAAGACGTGAATTCCGTTTGCTTGTAACCGCCGCCAGAGCTGCTCGCCAATGGTTATGTATTTTTCACCGACTCTAACAGCGCGTTCATCAACTTGTAGATCAGTTTTTATCTCGGACTTAAAAGTTTGGAGAAACTGCGGCAACTCCAGCGGAACAAGCTCGAGTGCAACGCATTGGCAGGATTCATTTGCCGCTTCAACCAATTCAGCGGGTATTTCTTTTTCAAACCAGATTGAAGGAATTTCGCTGCCAAGCTCTTGCAGTCTTTCAAAGAGCTGTTGCGCAACGAACTTTTCCCCGCCTCGGTCCGTCAATCCTGCAATCACAACGTTCGCATCGTTGAACCCGGCAATTTCCGAGAGCTGATCTAGCAGCCTTCGAACTACCGGTCTTCTTGAACTTGAACCTGCAATCGCCGTTTCAAACGTCGGAATTCTCCCATCCTCAATTTGATCGACACCGCCGAACAATCGAAAGACGTACAGATTATTCGGGTCGCGCGCGTTCACCGTTTGAAAGTCCATGTTGTAAACAAATCGTATCAACCGATCGTGTTCGCCAAGCCCTCGAATAAAAAGATCATCGATCGCCGTAGTAAAAATAGCTCGCCATGGGGTATTAATAACAAGTTCTAGGTCTTCGGTTATTGGAACTGACTCGGTGGTCTTTTGTATTGCTCGGAGCAAATACTCCTTTGAAACCCCTGATTCTAATAAAGCTCTACAGAAACTATTAAAATCTTTGCAACCTTCAAATTCGCGCTTATTCTTTCTTAGAATTTCACAAATCGAAGGAACAAAAGATTGCAGCGAGGTATTAACAAACTTTAGGTAATCTTGTCCGAGGAAAAGAATCGATTTGTTAGCGAGTATGTTTTTTTTGAGTTTCTCAAGTAACTCGTGCGATGTGCTCATACTATTTCCTCAGATTTTAATTCTATTCATCTTTAGGTTCAATCCCTTCACAACTCGGACAAAATCACCTTTACTCTTCGCGCAATTTTTCCAGCACAGAAAAATCTTCGATTGTGACGAATGCCGCGATTGCCTGTCCCTTCATTACCCGGAGTTTCACTTCGCAACGGCATTCTTGTAAACATCTTCACGCTTTAGAAAGCCATCCTTGATGACCGTTTCATCCATATTATTTTTGTCAACCGAAATCGGTTCGAGCAGGATGGACGGAACATCAATTTTACCGTTATTTACTTTTCCGTTGGTTTCAAACTTTTCTTTCTTGGCGAGCGCAACCGCCGCTTCAGCGGCTCTTATTGCGAGTTTTGAAACAGGCTTGTAAACCGTCATCGTCTGTGTTCCTTCGGCGATCCTCTGCATTGCCGCGAGGTCTGCATCCTGTCCGGACACCAAAACATTTCCACTCAATTTTTTTGTATTTAAGGCTTGAATGGCACCGCCTGCGGTGCTGTCATTGGAAGTCAAAACGGCGACAACGTTGTCGTTGTTCATCGTCAGAGCGTTTTCGACATGTTTTAGCGCTTCTTCAGCAAGCCAATCGCGCGCCCACTGATCCGCAACAATTTTGATATCGCCTTTATCAATTAATGGCTGCAGGATTTCCATTTGTCCTTCACGAAGCAGTTTCGCATTGTTATCTGTTTGCGATCCGCCGATCAAAACGTAGTTGCCATTCGGAGCCTTTTCAATCAGATATCTTGCCTGCATTTCGCCGACCTTTTTGTTATCGAACGAAATGTATAAATCAGGCTCGCTATTTCTGATCAAACGGTCGTAGGAAATAACGGGTACATTCTGTCGTTTTGCTGCATCCA
>DAITAB010000149.1:0-6334 GCA_036824525.1 Pyrinomonadaceae bacterium | reverse complement strand
ATACGACAATTTTCTCGAAAGCGGCGCGCCACCCGAAACGAAAAAACGCAAACTTCCGCCGACGCCATCGCGCCATTTCGTAAACACAAGTCGGCTCGCCATCGCGTGTTTAGCCGCGAGAGCCGGCGAAATTGTTTTGTGTTGCTCTTTCGCCGACCAATACTCCTGTCCGACTTCCAACGCCCAAACAAAAAGTTTAGTTTTGAAACCGCCCGCGGACATGCCCTTCTTCACAATTTTGTGATAAACCTGCTCAAAAAGACGCGGAACAGCGGTCATGATCGTCGGTTTTACTTCCGCGAGAAATGTTGCGAGTTGGTCAAACGCGGAGCAGTAGTGGATTAAGACGCCATTCGCGCATAGCACATAAAAAACACACCGCTCGAAAATGTGTGAAAGCGGAAGAACGGCGAGCGAACGATCGGACGCCAAGATCGGCAGTCCTTTCGTAATATCAATAATGTTCGCTGTGAAATTTTCGTGTGTGAGCATTACACCTTTCGGTTCACCGGTGGTTCCCGAGGTGTAAATAATTGTTGCCAAATCCGATTCTGAAATCGTGTTCAATGAGTTTTCGAAAGCTTGCGGCTCGATTTTGGCCCACTCAACTCCGCGTCGCTCAACATCTGAAAGGGATAACGCACGAGAATCATTTTCGGATTTTGCCTCGTCGTCAAAGAAAATTATTTTTTCGAGTGTTTCAACGCTCCTTATTGCCTCCGATGCATGTTTAAAAATCTTTGAGCCGGAGACGAGAAGCATCTTCGAACCGGAGTCTTCGAGAATGTAACGAATTTGTTCGACAGCCTGGGTTGTGTAAATCGGCACGTTTATTGCGCCGAGACTCAAAATCGCGAGATCGGTCAGCGACCATTCCGGACGATTCTCCGAAATAATCGCGATTCGATCGCCCGGTTTCACTCCTAATTGAGAAAGTCCCAAGGCTATATTTTTCACCCGCTCGATCAATTCACGCCCGGAAAATTTCCGCCAGACATCTTTTATTTTGTGACAGACCGCAGGTGATTCGCCACGGCGACGAAAAGCTTCGAGACAGAAATGCGGGATTGTTTGGGGAAGATATTCGAAGCCTGCGATGTTTTGCGCCATCAATTTTTTTAGTCGTCAACGTTGGCGACTTCCTTTGATTTCGGAAACTTAATAATCTCGACGGCTCGGAATTTCCGCCACTATACTTTTGCGAATGTAAGTCCGGTTTGCCCCTGATACTTACCGCCACGATCTTCGTAAGAGACGTCGCAATTTTCGTCGGATTCAAAAAATAGAATCTGCCCGATTCCTTCGTTTACGTAAACGCGCAGAGGTAAATTTGCAAGATTTGCGATTTCTACAACGAGTCTTCCCGTCCAACCCGCCTCGAGCGGCGTCGTGTTTACCAACAAACCTGCGCGCGCATATGTACTCTTTCCCAACGCAACACCCGTAACGTTGCGCGGCATTCGGAAAGTTTCTACCGTAACTCCCAATCCATAAGAATGCGGCGGAAGCAGATAATAACGCGCGCCATCTTCCGAGCTGCGCAAGGGTGGTTCAATTAACGAAGATTCATCAAATTTCTTCGGATCAATCTCATATCCGCGGATCGGTGAAAACACGCGAAAGCCATCGTCTGCGAGACGCATATCGTAGCCGTAACTCGAACATCCGCTCGAAATGATTTTGCGTCCGTCGACTTCGCGAATAAGCACTTCATCGAATGGGTCTATCATTTTTTGTTCGCTTACCATTCGACGCAGCCACGCGTCTGATTTTATTGTCATAAATGAAATTGGAAACCGATATGCAAAAATAACGCATAGGTTTCCAAATGCCAAGTGATCTTTTATTTTTCCGAAATGCCAGGCTATTACATCAATGCAAGCTTCAAAGCACCTTCGCCGACTGTAAAGGAAAAGACCACACCTCCGTTTCCCGAAGTTGCAGACATCTGCTTTTCGGTGAACTTAGTTCTGGGGCGCGGTTTTAAACTCAGAATCTCATTTTCAATCTTGCCTTCGCGCAAAACTGAGGCGTCGATATCGGCATGAAAATTCGCGGGAAACAACGCCGCGAGATTTCCCTTTATGACTTGAATGTCAACGTGCCTTCCGCGCCAGCTTCGCGCATTAAATTTCGCCTTTACGTCGCCTTTGCCAAAAACCGCGTTGATAGTTCCGCCATTCGCTTCGATATCGCCATTGCCTTCCACGGAATTTACCGAAATAGAACCTTCAACCTTTAGGAGCTTGAAATCGCCGCGACCAATATTTAGTTCGAGATCGAGAAAATTTGGTACCTTGATTTTGAAATCGATTTTGAAAGACTTTCCAACCAAATTTTTTGGCAATTTCTTTCCTAGTTTCTTAGTGTAGGAGCGATCATGCGTGCCGACAGCGAAAATTCTCAGATGTCCATAACTTTCATCAACGATAAACCGATTCACCGATGCCAAAATAGCAAGATCGCTCTCGCTTTCAGCTTGCACTTCCGTTTCCGCGGAAATCTCCACTTGATTCTTGGACCAACCTTCAATCGTGACCGATCCTTCGGGAGCTCCGATTAACGTGAGCGTTCCACCGGCTCCAAGCTCCACTGTTTCATTCTGATAAGTGATTCGCTTTAGCGGCGTCCTGATTTGAGCCGAGGCGTTGATGCAAACGATTAAGAGAATCGCACAGGTAAAGAAACCGCCTCGCAGGTGAAAGTTATTTTTTTTCATAAGTAAATTGGGAACAGGAATGAATCGCGCGAAGAAACCGGAAATGATTGGGGTTCAAATTAACGTTTCAAAAAGAAAATGCTTCCGCGTTGATTGGTAACGATAAGAGTCGCGCTTGCCGTTCCGATCTGTCCAAGAACGCGTTTGCCTTCACTCATAAACCGAAAACCGGAATTAGATAATCCTCCGAGTGAAATATTTCGGGTCGAAGGCGCGGTTGCGATTACCCGAAAAGAAGCCTCAAAGGGAATCCGAAGGTTGATGTTTCCTTTGACGGAAGTGAAGCGATAATTTCCGCCGTCCTGAATGTCTCCATCAAAAAAAATGTCGCCGATAACGTTTTCTGCTGAGACCGTGGCGGAATTGATGTTGGTAAGGGTAATGTCACCTTCCGATGAAATATGCGCGCGGACCAGCGAACCTGAAACATTAGTAACGCTCAGATTTCCCATGCGAGTTTCAATATCGACCGCGGTTGAAAACGGAACTTTTACCGTAAAGTTAACACTCCCGACGTTTTTTTCCTGATTGTCCTTTACCAGATTAATGACAATCGCACCGCTAAGATTTTGTGGTTCGATCGCAGCAGCCGGCGCTTCGAGATAGGCGGAAATCTCGATCTTATTTTTGTCCCAACCTTCTACGGTCACCGTTCCGGAACGATTGGTAAGTTGAAATCTAACGTTCTTATTTGTCGGATAGGTTTTTGAAAAACGGGATTGCGAATTCGCTTCGGAGGCTGCAAACAAAAAGAAAACAACTACGCCTAAAAGAAGTATCGGAGTTTTGAAGATTACTAATGAAGACAACTTATCGAAGAACATCTTAAACACTATTAAAGCTCCGCAAATTCGCGCAACAACTCCATTTTCTCAAGCAGTGCGGAATCGAGAAGTTCGCCGGAGAGTTCGTCGTATGGATTTTCGTCTAGGATTCTGGTGTTTTCATTAACTACGAAGTCGATCTCCGTAACGTTGCGATCAAAAGCTTCACGCAATTTCGCATCCCATTGCTCGCGCCGCAACTGTACTCGATTATTCCAATACTCAATGGCAGCATGTCTCTCTTCGATTCTTCGCTTACGAATTTCTGCCGGCGTTTCAATCAAACCGACTTTCGCGAGTGCACGCTCGAAGAGTGTAGGCGGCGTTTCCGCCGTAGTCGCAAATAAATTTGAAGGTTCTGAATTACTGCGAAGTCCAACCAAGGTGAGTAACGAACTTATTAAGGCGATTGCCAAAATTGCAGAGGCGAGCTGAGAAAACGAAAGCGACCAACTTCGCGCCCAAACATTTTGCCAAAAACTGCGAGGCGCTTCCGCAACTTTTTGTTCTTCGACCGCGAGCGTTTTTGTTTCCGCCTCAATCAAGTTACTAATTCGGCACCACAAAGCCTTTTCATTTGGCGGAATTGCTTCGTCGATCTTTTCCATGCTGCAAAGCAGCAGAATTTCTTTCAACTCTTTTTGAATCTCCGAACACCTTTGACATTGCTCCAAGTGCAACTTCACTTCGCCGAGGTCAACCTGTTCAAGTTCACCGTCAACGAAAGCACTTATTAATTGTTCACAATGTTCGCAAGTCATCTTCAAAATTTTGGATTTCCGGTTATGAAATTGATCCGTAAGAATTACGCGGCATCAGTCAAAATGAATGCACCATCGAGTCCGAATTTATGATTGTAAAAACGTGGTGTAGGTTGCCTTCCAAGATCGAAAACTGAAAGGAAAAATCACTTCGTTTCCGATTCCTTCTTGAGAAGACCACGCAGTTTCATCCGCGCTTTGTGCAACTGGGATTTCGAAGTGCCGACCGCCAGACCAAGCTTTCGCGCAATTTCCTCGTGTTCAAATCCTTCAATGTCGTGTAACACAAAAACCGTTTGATAACCTTTCGGTAGTTCGGCAATCGCTTTCTCGAGCGCGAGGCGATCAATCACAGACATCTTCAAGTGATTTTCCGTGCCGCTTACGATTCGCTCCGGCATCTCACCATCATCGGTGGTCTTTTCATTCTGCACCGCGCGCTTACGGAAATGCATCAACACCTGATTCACCGTCATGCGATGAAGCCAAGTCGTAAATGCGGCGTCGCCACGAAAACTTCCGATCTTTCTGAAGAGTTGAATAAAAACTTCCTGCGTAAGATCTTCGGCTTCCGTCGTGTTGTTCATCATGCGCAAACACAACCCGTAAGTTCGTCGATGATAGCGACGGTAAAGCAGCTCAAATGCCGCAACGCTTCCCAAAGCAGCCTTCTGCGCAAGTGCGAAGTCGTCGTCCGTTTCTTGTACGTTAGAGCCAGGTTCTACGGCGGGTACGAGAGTCTCTGCCGCGACATGCCCAAGCTCAAAAGGAACCTCATCCGCAGTAATCAAAGACGAAGTCAATCCCATAGTCGCTCCATTTACGGTCGTGTCTGAATTTAGGTACTTCTTCGAGCCTATGATGAGCCACCTCCTTTAGTTGGTTGCACTAGCCAAGGTAGGCTGATTTTACGCGGCGAGTCGGGATTTGGCAATGATTTTTGATGGAACGCCGGCATCCTGCCGGCATTTGAACCGCGCACGTCCCGTCCGCACGATTGCGGAGCAATCGAATGGCAACTCGATTCTTTTGTGGCTCTGCCTCTCTATTTGCGGTGAGGCTTGCTTCACCGGTAAAAGCGCCATATCTATTGCGTCTCCGCCACTGCTCACTCGCGGCTTTTAGTAGTGACAACGGCACAGCCGCAAAAGATTATTTTCAGCCTTACGGAAAAGCACAGCTTTTCCGCAAATAGAGCGGCACAGCCGCATAACGCTTGTGATCAATAACTGTGATTACTTTGCTTTTCTACGAATCTCCACGCCAGCGCTGACGCTCCCAATTGCCGATCGCTGAATGCTGACCGCTTACAACCAATAATTCCAATCGAGTGAACGGTTCCCGAAAAAACTTATTTCAATCATCTTTAGTTTCACCGAGCACAACCAAAACCTGATGCGTTTTTCCGTCGAGCGCGATGGGAACTTCTTTCGCCGATAAAATTTTTCCATCAAGCCGGACTTCCTCAACTCCCCGACAAACACCTGAAGGATTTTCGACTTTTATTTGGTAGAGCGTATTTCCGCGCCGGTAATCAATTTCGAAATTGCGCCATACCCGCGGAATGCATGGATCGATTTTCAATGACTCACCGCTCAAATGAAAACCCAGCATTGTTTCGAGCGCGGCGCGGTACATCCAACTCGCCGAACCCGTGTACCACGTCCAACCGCCGCGTCCGGTGTGTTTTGATTCGCCATAAACGTCGCCCGCCGCAACATATGGCTCGACTTTGTATTTGTGTAGTCCCGCGCGGGTCGAGGCGTGATTAATCGGATTGAGCAAAGCAAAAAGTTCGCCCGCTTTGTCGCCATCGCCAAGCATCGCAAAAGCGATCAGAGTCCAGATCGCCGCATGTGTATATTGTCCGCCGTTTTCGCGGACTCCCGGAATATAGCCTTTGATGTAACCCGGATTCAACGAGCTCTTATCGAAAGGCGGAGTGAATAACAACACGATTCCATCGCCACGCCGGATTAGATATTCATCAACCGAAGCCATTGCCCGAGTCGCCTGATGCGCATCTGCCG
>DAITAB010000357.1:0-1925 GCA_036824525.1 Pyrinomonadaceae bacterium | reverse complement strand
ACTATTAGGGAATGTTCGGACAATTAAACCACGTAGTAAATTGCCGTGGGTGGAATCGAGCGCGAGTTCCAGCGCTGATTTTGTGATCAACTGATCATTGTCGCTCAATTTCACCACGTAGGAATCTGCAGTCTTCAAAGCTGATTCGGGTTGGATAGAGATGAGAGTTGCCGGGACTAACGTATCGCGCAAAATATCGCACACGGAAATCCGCTCATGAGTTATATGTCCGACGCACTCCGTGTGAGTTCCGTTGCAATGCGGAATAAGTGTGTATTGTTCAAAATTACAACTACCGCCGCGGCGAGTATCGCCGATCAGATCTTTTGTTTCGCATGCATTCGAGTTAGCGGGAGCAACGCCAAACACATTCGGCTGATCTCCATTAAAGAGCAGCGGAATAGAAATATCGATCGAGGCGCTTTGATCAATCGCGTAGTTTTTTCCGTCGAGTGTAAACGATAAGATCATTCGAAATCATTTGTCCTTTTCCGCTCAAAGGCTGCCAGTTCTCCCGCCATCAACGGGAAGGTTGATTCCATTTACATAAGCCGCGGAAGGCGACGCCAAAAATGCGATCGCTTCGCCAATCTCCGACGCTGAAGCGAATCTCCGCAATGGAATTTCGCGTTTCATTTCAGTCTCAATTTCGTTGACGGATTTTTCTTGTTGTTTTGCCTTGTTCTCGATCAAAGACTCAAGGCGAAATGTGTCCGTAAATCCGGGAAGCACGTTGTTGACGGTAATCCCGAATTCGCCAAGTTCGCCGGCAAGAGTCTTCGCCCAGCTCGCAACCGCGCCGCGAATCGTATTCGAAACACCCAAACCTGCGATCGGTTGTTTTACGGAAGTGGAGATTACATTAATAATGCGTCCGTATTTTTCCGAACGCATTCCATCGACCAAAGCCTGCACGAGAATCTGATTGCACAACAAATGGTTTTGAAACGCCGCAAGGAATTCCTGCAAATCTGCATCGATGGCTCGCCCCGCAGGCGGTCCGCCGGTGTTGTTTACAAGGATGTGCACCGGAGATTTATTAACACGCAAATACGCGGCGACTCGCACTTTTAAAACATCCGGCTTCGAGAAATCCGCAACGATCGAATCGTGTGGCTGATTTTGCGAGGCATCCAATTCCGCCAACGTGTTTTTCAATGCTTCTTCATTCCGCGCAACCAGGGTCACAGTTGCGCCAAGATGCGCCAGCTCGACTGCCGCTGCTTTACCGATTCCCTGAGTGCTTCCGCAAACAAAGGCTTTTTTTCCGTTAAGATCTATATTCATGCTGATTAGTGAACGCGAAGAATTTTCGCATTTAAGTTCATGAATCAAAAATTCAGCCGGTTTCTGACATCTGCAAGATCCAACGATCCGACATCATCAACCCTTGAGCAAATCTCCATCAAAAACTCGTCCTGAGCATTTCCCTTTCGGCGCGCTTCGGAATAAGGCAGATCATCGCGAAAAGTGACCATCGAATATTTTGAGAAATAATCAGGAAAAGTCTGCTCGAGAAGCATTTCCAGTTCACGCTTTCTCTGAAACACCGGATCAGCGACGGCATCTCGCATCTCGTAAAAATTCTCCTCAGCCATATCCGCGATCGCATCGGTGTTCACTTTCCTAATTTTTCCAAACTCTTCAAACACAACTTCCCAATTCGTTCCATGCCGTTCTATCAGTTGGTTCAAAACACGACAGTCTTCAAATGAACAGTTCATTCCTTGACCGTAAAACGGAACGACTGCGTGTGCGGAGTCGCCGATTAGCAAACTTTTGCCGGCAACATTCCAGGCAAAACATTTAATGGTTCCGAGATTGCCCACCGGATTTGCGAAGAAATCTTCAACCAACGTAGGCATCAGCGGAATCGCATCGCGAAAATTGGTTTCGAAAAATTCGTGTAATGAAGATTCATCGTT
>DAITAB010000356.1:0-1940 GCA_036824525.1 Pyrinomonadaceae bacterium | reverse complement strand
CAAACGGAATTATACATATATGAATTTCCGTTTACGCGGTCGAGGGCGCGTTGACGAGCCTCGACGAAGGATTGTCGAGCGGTCACAGCAGCGCCGTTTCGATCTATGAGATTTATTCCCGAATTGGCGAAATAATCCGCGATGTATGCAGTTGCCGCGCTTCCGACAGCGCCCCAGTTGGTGCTTCTTGCATCGCTCGCCCAATCCGTGAATCGGAAGACCTGATCTCTCAGCCAGGTACGGAAAGCAAGTTTGTCGCTAGCGGACCAACCGGAATAGCCTTCAAGCAAATCGGCCGCTGCGATGAGTGTTGGGACGTGTCGCGAAATTGTCAGTATGCATCCGTTGTCACCCGAATAGACGTTCGGACATGTTGAAGTTGTTGAAATTTGGAGAATCTGTTCTCGTGCCGAAGCAGCATAGGCGGCGTCGCCCGTCAGATGATAGGCTGCCGATTTCGCATAAATCAGGGCGGTTGCTACCTGTAATAAGTCGCGGTTAGAAGCATCGACCGCACCATATGGCCAGTTGCTCGGACTTCCTGCTCGAGAGAGCAACGCATTGACCGAAGATCTATACGGCTCAATACTTGCGCGAGATTTGGACTTAATTATGGCGAGCTCAGCTGGAGTTGTCATATACCCACGCGAACCTGAACTTGTCGGAGTTGGTGTCGGCGTCGGTGTGGGCGTCGGAGTTGGTGTCGGCGTCGGTGTGGGCGTCGGAGTTGGTGTCGGCGTCGGCGTCGGAGTTGGAGTTGGAGTTGGAGTTGGTGTCGGCGTCGGCGTCGGCGTCGGCGTCGGAGTTGGAGTTGGAGTTGGTGTCGGTGTCGGAGTTGTTTCGTTCGTGGCGACCATGAAATTGTCGAAGTCAATTTGTGACATCGTCGCGACGGATTCGGAAGTTCCGCCGTTCACTTCGAAAAACACATTGGTTATCGGAAATGCCCGTTGAACGGAATGCACCGCGGTCCAGGTAATCGCATCAGCACTGGTTTCAAAAACAATTGTGTCGTTTGAAACATTGTGTCGAAATTGAAAGAAGCGTTGTGTTGTAGGACTGTACCGAATTACCGTATTGGCAACCGCGGAACCAGCTACACCGCTGTCCAAATTAACCGCCCTTCCTTTTATGCGAAAACGCAAAAATGATTGGCTGTCGAGTCCAACGGAAAATATCGCTTGCGAATTCAAACCGTCTTTCGGTTCGATTTGAATTCGCGCAAATGAATTGGTCAAATTTAGGCCCGAAGTTGAAACATAACCATTGTAGCGATTTCCGGTAAGTCCGCTCCGAGTCAGGATTGATAGAAATCCTTTGCGTTGCTGTTGGGTTGTTTCGACTTTGTTGTCAAAGTGAAGCGCTGAACGGGTCAAAACCCCATATTGCCAGAAACTCAGGTCGATATCCGGCTCTTCGAAACGGTCGACTTTCAATGTTGCAGCACTGACACTGTTGAATACTATCGACATTGAAACAATTGCAACTAATGCAATCAAAACAAATCGCGATCTTCGTTGATTCATGTACTTCAAAAAAACACACACGGTTGTAGTCATTAAAATCCTCCAATTGCACTGATTTTGTTGATTTGCGACCGAGGGAATCACTTAGACCTGAAGTAAACAACCATCGCGCGGAAGTCTCGTTTGACGTAATGACGTAAATTCGCTTACCGATTAGGAGCAACATGCAGCCATGCCACTACCTTCATAGGATTAGCTTTTCGAATCTTGGGAGTTTGAAATTACGTCGGACCGGACGATTTATCGGTTGGTTACTAAACCCGAATTTCGTAGTTTTGTCTTTTGGGGTAACAACACGAAAAACAATTCAAGTTTGAGAAACCTCTAGATGCTGAAACCAGCTACGACCTTTGATGCACATTTATCAATTTACGACGCGTTGCGTTCGACCCAGCGTCTCACCAATTCCACGCG
>DAITAB010000148.1:0-6407 GCA_036824525.1 Pyrinomonadaceae bacterium | reverse complement strand
TGTCATTTTTTCTGCTTTCATTTTTTTCCCGCCTCTCAAAACTATCAAATTATTTCCCGCGAACCGATTTTTTTCCATTCGCAACCCGTGAGCAAAAAACTCTTGCGAGTCTCAATCCCACTCGCCTGTTTTCTGAAGACGCTTTATTTTCTGTTTTGCCATCTGGCGCTTAAGCGGTGTCATACGATCCAGGAATACGATACCGTCGCAGTGATCAGTTTCATGTAATACGCAGCGCGCCTCCAAATTCTCGACTTCAATCTCCTGAAAGTCGCCGATCAAATTCTGGTATCGAACGACCGCCCGCAGCTGCCGTTTTACGTTTTGAAAAAGTCCCGGAAATGAAAGACAACCTTCTTCACCGAGTTGTTCGCCTTCAACGTGGATTATCTCCGGATTAATCAATGCGAATTTGCGTGGATCCTCTTCATTGCGCGCGCAATCCATCACAAACAGGCGTTTCGATTCGAAGACCTGCGGTGCCGCAAGCCCTACTCCGCCGGCTACGTACATCGTCTCAAACATATTTTCTACGAGGCGGCGCAAATCCGCGTCAAATTCAGTCACAGGCTTTGCAACTGCGAGCAGAATCTTTTCCGGATAATGGGCAATCTTTAGTGATTCCATACGTCACTTTCGAATTGGAGTTTAACCAAAATAAAAACGGACGACAATTTGCCGTCCATCTGAAACACACAACTAAACACCTGGTTATTTTCCAATGAACACCTGCGTTACGAGAAATCTACCATCAGAAGTTTCTGCAATTCCGATTCCCGTTCGTATCCAATCGGGATCCAGAAGATTTCGGCGATGACTTGGCGAATGCATCCATCCGTAAATCGATAAACGAGTCGGGTCTTCCGCGCCCTCGCACTCAAACAAATTTTCACCGATACGACTCCAGTCTCGAATTCGAAACGATTTAGCGCGGGCAACAACGTCGTTGCCATCCTGATCAATGTGATCAAAAAAATCTTCGTCCGCCATCTTGCGGGAATACGACCGCGCCAACTTTGCGAGCCGATCATCCCAACTCAAAAGGCGCAGTCCGGTCTTTAGTCTTTCGCGGTTGATCAAATCAAACAAGCGAATTTCGTTGTTAAAAAATCCGGCGTGCGAAATCGCTGATGCCGGAATTTGTTCAACGGATGTTTGCGCCCTTGCATCTGCGATGGAAACCACCAACACGATCACGATGACAATAACCCGAACAAACGAAAAAATTCTCAATTTCATAGATTTGTTTCGAAGAGCTTCTCGGGAAGAGAAAAAGATCGGTCGCTGATTAGAAGTTAGAAAACGTAAGTGGAGTTGTCAACAGAATTCTGCGCCCCTTGAACCGCAGACACTCGGCGCTCAGTAACTTTCCGTTTTTGTTCGATACGACGTAAAATTGTGCATCATCTCCTTGAGACTGTCGCCGCCGAATTTTTCCCTCATCGAATTCGCGATAACGATCGCGAGCATCGATTCGCCTATAACACCCGCTGAAGGAACAGCCGTAATATCCGATCGTTCGAATGCTGCCAGCGAAGATTCTTTCGAATCGATATCAACCGAACGCAATGCCTTGCGGAGAGTCGAGATCGGTTTCATGTATCCTCGGACGCGAATTTCTTCGCCGTTTGTTATTCCGCCTTCAAGACCGCCGGCACGATTTGTTTTTCGAATGAAACCCCCGCGCTTTTTGTCAAAGAAAATTTGGTCGTGAACTTCCGAGCCCTTGGATGCCGCATTGGATATACCCATTCCAATCTCAACCGCTTTGGTCGCGGGAATTGACATAAATGCCTGCGCGATTCGCGCATCCAGTTTTTCAGCCCAGGAATTATGCGAGCCAAGTCCGATGATCACATTTCGCGCAACCACTTCGTAAATTCCGCCCAAGGTGTCGCCGGATTCGCGTGCTCGATCTACCAATCTCACCATCTGTGCCTCGATTTTTTTATCGGCACAATGCAACGGTGAATTTTCTTTCAGGGTTGAAATCTCTTTCCATGTTTTTGTCAAAGGCACCTTCGGAATTCCGCCAAGCTGAATCACGTGGGAAAGTATTTCGACTTCAAAGTTTTCCAAGAATTGTTTTGCAATGGCTCCGCAAGCTACCCGCGCTGCGGTTTCGCGTGCGGATGCGCGCTCGAGAATGTTTCGCAAGTCGCGCGTTTGAAATTTCTGACCGCCGGCGAGATCGGCGTGTCCGGGTCGCGGTCGTTTTACCGCCCGCAGATTCTTCGTCGAAGATTTTTCGATCGACATCGCTTCTTCCCAATGAACGAAGTCCTTGTTGGTTATCATTAAGGAAATCGGCGATCCGAGAGTTTTTCCGTGACGAACTCCCGAAAGAATTTCAACTTGATCATCTTCGATTTTCTGACGCGCGCTGCGACCGTAACCTTGTTGCCGTCGCTTCAGCTCGGAATTAATTCGTCGTATATCTACTTCCACTCCGAAAGGAATGCCCTCGATAATCGTTACGAGCGCCTTCCCATGCGACTCACCTGCAGTGGTAAAACGAAAAAACATAAACTAATTATCTTGAATCATTCTCGCGCGAAGAACCGGGGCGAAAACAATAAACCCGACACTCAACAAAATCAGAATTCCGCCGATGAGCGTCTGCAATTCCAGACGCTCGCTGCGCCAAACTGCGCCGATGATAACCGCTATCAGCGGAGTCACAAAAGAAATCATCATCGCCTTGCTCAAATCCATGTGACCGAGTAACCAATAATACAGCCAAAACGCCGCGATTGAACCGGCAACTGCAAGATATAAAACCGAAATCAAAGCCCACCAGGTCCATTCAAAACTGAGCGGATTTCCTTCAAAGATTGCTCCGTAAATTATCAGCGGAGGCAAACCGCAAATCATCTGACATAAGACCAAACTTGCCGGCGGAATTCCGAGAGATTTCGCTTTCGTCATTACGCTCGCAAGCGCAGCAGCAAGTGCGCCAACGACTACCGCAAGGCTTCCGAAAAATGCCAGCGAACCATTCATTTGAAGTTGATCCTTGAAGATGATCGCAACACCGATGATGCCAAGCGAAATCGAGACGACCTTCACCGCAGTAATTCTTTCCGTCGGAATGAGAATTCGCGCCAGCACCAAACCAAATGCGGGAATTGTTGTTTGCAAAACTGCGGCCAGCCCCGAAGTTATGAACTGTTCGCCCCAGAAAAGCAGAGCGTAGTTGAATGAGAACTGCAAAACTCCCGTTGCTCCGACCACCAACCACTCTCGCTTTTTTGGAATTCGATAGCGATTCACCGCGATAACCGGTATCAAGAGCAAAATAGCCACCAGAAACCTTGCAGCCGCGAACCAAACCGGCGGCAGATCGTCGAGTCCGATCTTAATGAAAATCCAGGTTGTTCCCCAAACGAGGCAGAGGATCAGCCAAACGACGATCGGTTTCATAAGAATTAGATTTAACTGCGATCAATTTTGATCGTAGAAACTTAAACACGATTCGCCTTGCCTTACAACCCGAAAACGACGTAGCTTTCCAATCTCATCGGGAAGAAGTTTTTTTGAATGATGCTCGGCGATCAATAAACCATTTGAGTTTAGTATCTGAGAATCCGCTTTGGAGATTGCGTGAAGGACTTCATGATAATCATCGTCGTATGGCGGGTCGAAAAAAATGATGTCGTAATTCTTGGTCTTTTCGTGTCGAAGAAAATCAACCGCCGAATTCATTACAACTTCGGTTGCCGATTCATCAATCGTGAGCTTGTCGAGGTTCTCTTCGATCAAACCGCAAGCCTTACGCGACTGATCAACAAAGGTTGCATGTCGGGCGCCACGAGAAATCGCCTCAATCCCTACTGCGCCGCTTCCCGCGCAAAGATCCAAAAATCTTGTTTCACCGTTAATGCGAGGCGCAATTATGTTGAATAGTGTTTCGCGTAAGCGGTCTGAGGTCGGACGCGTTCGCAAGCCTTTCGGACTTTTCAAAACACGTCCGCGAAATTCGCCGGCAATGATACGCATGAATAAAAATCACTCGCGAGGGAGTCGTGAGAACTAATTAACACTTTACGAAATCACTCGCGCTCGTAAAGACTCACCGCAGTGTTTTCCAAATTCATTACGCGCGAACGTTTCAACTTTCCAAGCTGTTCGGGAAAAAACATATCAGCGTGATGTTCGATTATTAACAGACCCTTCGATCGAAGCGCCACTCCGCGTGCGAAATAATCGAGCACTTCATTGTAGTCGGCATCATATGGAGGATCGAAATAAACGACGTCCCAAACGCGACGGCGTTTTTCCATGCGCTTAAGAAATGGCGCCGCTTCGATCTGCACGATCTCGCCATGACCGATCTTTATTCCGCAGATTTCCAGATTCTTTTTGATAAACGCACACATCTTCGCGGAACTCTCCACGAAAGTTGCCAGACACGCGCCACGCGAAATCGCCTCAACTCCGACCATGCCGGAACCGGCGCAAAGATCAAGCAAGCGCGCGCCGCGAATTTTTCGAAAAATTATTTTGAAGAGTTCTTCCCGGGTCAGCCTTGAAGTAAGTCGAACGCGCGGCGACAGCGTGTTTTGCAACAGTATCCCACGCAATTTTCCGTCGGTTATTTGTAAGTCAGATGTGATTTTTACCGGCGGTGCGCTCTTCTCGACTTTACGAACGTGTGTAATCCCAGGTCTCCCTCGACGAACGCCGGAGCTTTTGAATTTCTCGTCGGTGCGTGAATAGCTTTTAGCCGGAAATAATTTACCACCGCCAAGTCTGCCGGCGCCCTCGGTTCTTGAAGATCCAACACGGCTATCATTGCTTCTCGCAGGGCGACGTGTTCCCGCGGCTCCGCTTCTTTCGTTAGAATCGTAATTTTTTTTGTAAGCAGGTTTGTCGCCAAACCCACGCGAATTTTGCATGTTTTACCTTCTCGCCTCGGATGGACTTTAAACAAACTATGTTTTAACTAAAGTCTAAAAGCGCGGAGAATTTCAAAAAAAGCGATCGTCGGATTTAAAGATTTACTATAAGAACGACAAACCTTAAAACAACCAACGCGCAGTGCGCTATGTGAATCGGTCGCAACTCAAGCGATACCGAAATCCAGATGACTGGAAGGTTATGAGGAAGTGGTTAAATCATATACAAGAATGCGTTGGAACTTCAAATGAGAAGGTCAAGATCCACTCTAACCAATTCGGGCAAAGCCGTATCGGAGGTTAGTTGTGATGAAGTCTAGGATGTCCGACGAGGCATTTCCCGACTCGATCTCGGCGTATAGAATTTCGGATTCCTTGCGCGCCGATTGAAGCAGCTCAAAGTCGCGAACAAGATTAGCCAGGCGAAACATTTTCAATCCGGACTGACGGGTTCCGAATAGTTCGCCCGCTCCGCGAATCTCCAGATCTTTTTCCGCAATGAGAAACCCGTCGTTAGTTTCCTCCATTATTCCAAGACGCTCTTTTGCCGTAGCGGTTTTTTTGTCGCCGGTTAACAAAACACAATAACTCTGTTCGGCACCGCGCCCGACGCGCCCGCGCAGCTGATGCAACTGCGAAAGTCCGAATCGTTCCGCGTGTTCGATTATCATCAACGATGCATTACCGACATCTACACCAACCTCGACGACCGTTGTCGCGACGAGAATATTCGTCTCACCGGAAATGAACCTACGCATCGTTTCTTCTTTCTCGGCGGCTTTCATCTTGCCGTGGAGCAACGCCACTTTTCGATTTGGAAAAATCCGATCGCGCAATTCTTCAAACATTTTCGTCGCCGCTTTCAGGTCGAGTTTCTCCGAAACATCTACGAGCGGATACACGATATAAACCTGCCGACCCAGCGAAACTTCTCTCTCGATTCCCTTATAGACTCCCGCGCGTTTATCTTCTCCCACGACGACAGTTTTGATCGGCGTTCTTCCCGGCGGAAGTTCGTCAATGATAGAAACGTCAAGATCGCCGTAAACCGTCATCGCCAAACTTCGGGGAATCGGAGTCGCAGTCATCAAAATTACGTCGGGATTAAAACCTCGCGAACGCAATTCCGCGCGTTGCTCTACGCCAAAACGATGTTGCTCGTCAATCACGACGAGCCCGAGTTTCTTAAACGCGACTGCTTCCTGAATGATCGCATGCGTACCGATTACGCATTGAACTTCTCCATCGGCGATCGCTGCTTGAAGTTTGCGTTTCTCCGCGGCTTTCGTGCTGCCGAGTAAAACCTCCACACGAAACGGAGTCGCAGCGAACAACTTCTTCAAATTACGTCCGTGTTGATCGGCGAGAATTTCCGTCGGCGCCATGAACGCAGTCTGGTATCCATTCTCCATCGCCGCGGTCATCGCCAGCGCCGCTACGATTGTTTTTCCCGAACCTACGTCGCCCTGAATCAGACGATTCATCGGTTTATCCGATTGCATGTCTTGA
>DAITAB010000147.1:0-6408 GCA_036824525.1 Pyrinomonadaceae bacterium | reverse complement strand
CGTACCACTCTCATTGAGGTGATCCACCAACTTTTCCAAATGTCTCAAGCCAAGCGATGGATTAATGTGCTGAAACACAATAAAAGAATGAACCAGATCGAAACGATCTTTAAGGTTTGAGAGATTATCGTCGCTTAATGCGAGTTGGACATTGGATACTTCTTGCTCGCCACAGTTCCTGGCGGTGAGATCCAACATGTTTTGCGAAATATCAAGTCCAAGCGCGGACTCGCATCTCTTGGCCAAGGGAATAAGTATTCGACCGACCCCGCATCCGAAATCAACCGCGCTTTTAGGATTGAAATTATTATTGAGATGAGTTTTTACGTCAGCCCAAATTTCGTCGACGTAATCTTCGCCCGTCCGAAAGAACTCCTCACGTGTCTCATCGTCGAGTGTTTTGGAGCGGAAACGTTCAAAGGTCGCAACTCCAAAGTACGGATCAGTTGCGCCATAAGCCTCCCAAATTTTCCGGACTTTTTTTGATGTCATGAAATTTGGACGGCGGAAGAATTTCTATCGCGTCCCAACCAAATCCTTATGAAGATTATGCCAACTACCGAAGTTGCACCTATCCGAATTAAATACGGAATGATTCCTCCGAAAAAACTCTCAAAAGATACTCCTGTTAATAGCATAAAATACAACGTCACTCGCCAAATCGAAAACGGTTGGGATTCTACCAATGCCCTATAGATAATGCGTAGAAGTAAACCAAGAAAAAACATCCCGAGGACTACACCTATTTCTCCAAAGTTCCTGAGCAAGTCTCCCATGGGTGTGATTGCGAAGGAACTCTCGCCAAAATTAAAGTAAAGCTCGCTATACCGACGGGGATCGGAAGCAACCGGTTTATCCGGCCATAACGGTCGGGGAATAAAGACGGTAATGGTGTCTTTCCAGATGTTGTCGTCTAAGCCATAACCCTCTTCATAAGGTCGGAGCGTTTCGTAATTAGAAACTACCACCGCAAGTGAACTAACGCCGTCAATTCGTTCTGCGAGTGATTCCACACTCTTTCCCAGCGTTACGAGCGGATCTTCGTTCGAAATTGCCGTAAAAGTTTCAGCGACGTAATCCGCATATTGTCCCAACCCGATCTGTGATTCGGATTCCTTGAGGTTTCGAAAAGTAGTTCCATATATCATTCCGGCGATCACCAAAACAAAAAGTATTGCGCCACCAAGTAAGAGATGTTTGCGAGTCACTTGTCGTCGTGCCAATACGAATGCTGCCGCAACGAGAATAAAGCTTGAGAGTAAACTTCCGCGATTACCTGCGAAAGCTGCTTTGACAACGGTTGTGATTGCGAGAAGCCCAATGATTGCAACGTTGATTAGCGCCAGGCGTTTCAAGCGGAAAACAATCAGCCATAACATAAAGACTGCTTCCGTGGCGAACAAAGTTGTGAGGTAAACCAAACCGTCGTAAGCGCCGATTTCGTTCAACCGTTGGTAACCCAACACTCCATACATAAAACCGACGACCGTATTTATGTAACCGATCAACAATAGGACAACGGCAGGTGTTAAAACGTCGAGCGCGTCCCAATTCCACGCAGGCAAACGATTCTGAATTGAAATGCCAAGATTTCGTCCGACCGGTAGCAATGCGCCGACGGAAAACGAAATGTAACCCAAACCCGCCAAAAACAAAGCGTAGTTCAAATCATTGTTAGGATCATTGAGATAAATCAAAAAATACGGCTGCGACAATCCGATTGAAAGAAGTACTCCTCCCAAAGCGAATGCCGGAAATAGATAAATCCAAACCGGAAACACAATGGGATGAAACAAATTAAATTCCGATTTAATCCAAAGATATACCGAAGGAAGAATTAGCACCGCTCCTAATAACAAACTCCCCGGAATTACATTAATCCTTCCAGACGCAGGCGAAAGCCAAAACTCTTCAAATGCCCACGCAAAAACGCCCGCTACGAATACAGCGGCGAGCACAATAATCGCCGTAAGCAATGGCAGCTCTCTGGTGCCGACTTGGGGTCTTGTAATTTCACTTACATTCATCAATAAAACGCGTGTCGAAGAAGTATTTCAACTATGGCACGTTAGAAGGTTTCGAGTCGAACGGAAAACAGTCGCCATTGCGCGTCGTATCTGGTTGCAATTCTAAGCTGAGTTCCTCAACGAAAATATATGTGACTACGCCAAATAGACACGTAAAAATGAGCTGCTCAAAAATCTTCAAAAAAAGATTGACTTTCGCCAAATAAGCCTTGCGTAGCCCACGACCTTGCTACATTTGAGAAGAGCCCTGTTTCGAGATTTCTTCACTTAATCCGAAAGTATGGCAGTTTTGCGGAAGCAATAATCCTGTAAAATTACGACCAAATATATTATTGTTTTTTACCATCATCATCATTCATCCGGTACCCGGTTTCCGAAATTGTAAATGATACAAAGACTAACCAACATTCAAGAGTTAATCAGACTCTATACATTTCATTCGCCAATCCGAAAAGGTAAGTTTCGCTTGACTGATTTTGCTTTGAGTTTATCGCCATCGCTCTCAGATCGGATTATTGCGAAAACGCGCGACAATCGCAAACTTTCTATTTTTGTTAAAGATAGGTCGTATGCTTACGTCTATTTCTTGGGCGAGTATGAAAACGCAATTACGTCTGTGCTGAGTGACATTATCGAGATCGGAGATGTATGTCTTGACGTTGGTGCAAATATTGGCTGGTATACGACTCTGTTTCAAAAACTGGTGGGTCCGAAGGGGAGCGTGTATTCATTTGAGCCCGTTCCGCCAATTTTCGCGGAGCTCGGAGAAAATGTTCGGCTTAACTCTCCGCCGGATAATGTCACTTTAAACAATGTCGCCTTAGGTGACATTGAAACAACAGTCGATCTACATATTTTTCCGGATTTGCCGGACGGACACGCCTCGATTGCCACATATAACAAGACAGACTTCCAAGTTTTCCCAAGTCGTATGATTACGCTCGACAGTTATTTGAACGAAAGAAAGATTGACAATGTTAGATTGGTGAAAATCGATATTGAAGGCGCAGAGTTGATGATGCTCCGAGGAGCTTCTCAACTGTTTGCGCAAAAACAGCTTCCGATTTTTGAAGTTGAAATGGCTTTAGCGACCACTCGTGCGTTTAATTATTTTCCAAATGACTTGATCGAATATATCGCAAAAAGAGGATCCTACGTCTTTTTCGCAATTGACGAAGTTAACAATCGACTCTTGCCGATAAATGGATTTAAAAAGGACGACCCGGGCGCAAACGTTTTGTGCATTCCCGAAGATTTTGACCTGAAAAAACTTTCGAGATGGCTCCGTTAAGCCACAGGTTCTTTGAGTTTACAAACTGCAATAACGCCATCGCTTAGTTGATGGAAAAACTTCACGCAGACGTCGTTGATGAAATTATAAATGCCTCGATTGAAAACCCGATGTTCGATTCCGATGTCGTAAAAGCAGAAATGTTTTATTGAGAGATTGGCTCTTTCAATGAGCAGGCGCAGTGTCTTATACGAAAAATAGAAAACGTGATCCGGATGGACTGGTTCGTTTTTTCCTCCTTTCCCCCCGAATGCATAAATAAAAAAACGAAGAGCCGAATATGCGTTGATCGTGGTAATTACCAAATCCGTTTCAGCGTGCATGAAACGTTGAATTCCAGAAAGAAAAAGTCCGGGATTGTTTAGGTGCTCGATAACCTCGCCTGCGATGATTACGTCAAACGTTTCGCTCAGTTGGACTTCGTCAAGTTTCTCCAAGTCCGCGCGGAATAGATTTTTCGTACCGTTGGCTTCAAGTATGTCGATTCCCGCTTGGTCATAATCGAAACCATAAATGCTCCGCGAAATCCTTTCCAATTCAAAATGCAGCAAGACATTATTATCGATAGAATCTTTTGTATAAGGGTAATTAGTGCAACCTAGATGGAGCACCTTCTTCCCTTCGCAGAGGTTCTTTATAAAGTCGACTCTCTGAACGAGAGGAATGTTCTCCATCATCGAAGTCATCGGTAAAGTATTTTCTTTACTAGGTCACGGTCTTCGGTAGTTACAAAATTTAATAACGAAAGCGATAGCACATAAACTCCCGCTCCAGTGCCTACGGAAACGGCGAATGAAATCCAGCTTAGATTGAGGTTCCTGATAATAAGTAATTCGCTAATTCCTGCGACTAAAGACGCAGCTGCTAATGTCAAAAACAATTTCAGCCAAAATGCCCTCTGAACCTTTTCGAAAAACCATTTCTCTACGTAGAATACCGAAACAAAAATTGTGCAAAAACCCATCATCCGAGCGAAGGCAACTCCGGGATTTCCATAATTCGCCGTGAGCAAAATCATCAAAGTTACGGTTACAATCACACAGGCAATAAATACTTTCAAATTATATCTGGGAAAACCTAGACCTTCGGTCATCTGCCAAGAAACGGTGAGTATCGCCAATAATCCGAAAGTAACTGTGTGCATTATCAAGAGCCACGTTGATTTTTCAGCAAACCTATCGCCCAAATATAGTTTCAGAAAAGAATCACTTTCAACAATAAGGGTCGTTACCAAAAAAAATACTAACAAACATGCAATCTTCGTTGCTTTCAAATAGAGTCTCAATAATTTGTCTTTGTCGTTTTTCAATTCACTCGCGAGCGGAAAAATAACCAGCATTAAACTCGAAATAAAACTGTGAATGAACATCCCGAGCGACATTGGAATTACGTAATAGGTCAGACTCTCGGAGCCGAGTTTCCGCGTGATCCAGCCGCGTTCAAAAAGCAAAAGCAGATTCGCCAATACTTGATAGCCCACGACACCCGAACTGTAACGTAAGACCAACTTCGTAGTTTCACCGCTAAGACGAAAATCGATGCCCAACTCCGGCAGCACATTTCTCGCACTTACGAAAAAACCTATCAACATTGCAATTGAAATTGACAAATTCCATCCAAGCAAAACAAGCAACCCGAAACCGGAAAATGCAAAGAGGAGATTTCCGAAGATCATCGCAAAGTTTCCGACGTTGACAATTCTCGCGTAAACATCGAATCGGTGAACTCCCTGAACCACCGCTTGGAAAAGCTGAGTAAGAATAGTTGTGAAAATTATCCAAGCCGCAAGATGAAAAGCGAAAATTGTTTTCTCCTGCGAAACTTCAGCGATTCTAAAAACATCGCGTACAATCCATGGCGCGGAGAAATAGATCAACCCGACCGCAACCAGCCCAACCACTATACTCATTAAGAGTGTTGCGGAAATTACTTCCCTAATCTTTTTCGTCTCACCGATAGGTCGATATTCAGCGATATACTTGGTAACTGCGCGTCCGACGCTAAATGTAAACGAATAACCTACAAAACCGAGAACCAGTGCATAAATACCGTAATCGGTATCGCCAAGAGTTTTTACGATAATCGGCGTCGCAATAAGACTAAGAATCAGCGGAAGAAACCAGGTGGAAAATCCGTAGAAGGCATTGCGCGCGATACGCCGTTCGGAATTAGTGTTTAGAATTTTTTCGGGCAAAGGATTGTTCGTATGCTCTCCACGCAGTCCGCGCGGATTCGCGTTCGTCAAAATTTTTCAAAACGTGTTTTCTTCCTTCCGAAGAAATCCGCTCACGGAGTGGGTGATCATTCTTGAGTCGATCAATTGCATTTACAAGCTGATCCGCATCGCCGGGTTCGATGAGTATTCCGGTTTCACCATCGATTATGGCTTCGGGAATAGCGTAAACATTCGTCGAGATACTTGGAATTCCCAAACCCATCGCTTCAAGCAGCGATATCGGTAATCCTTCAACATAGCTCGCCAAGACGAAAACTTTAGCCGCCCGCATCAACCGAAACAAATCGCCTCGCTCACTTCCCACTTCGGAAGATGTAATCAGGCGGAACGACTCGCCTAATTGAACTTCGCTAATTCGCAAATGATCAGATTCTGACGGCGCCGAATTTGAGATCCACACAAATCCAATATCTGAATTGGTTGCCGCGAGTCTTTTAGCTGCCTCAAGAAAAATCCAACGACCTTTTCGATCGATGAATTGCCCGACACAGAAAACGAGAAAAGGCTTGGCGGGCAGTTCATACTTCTTGGTTATCGCTTCGCGCGAGAATTCGCAAAGAAGCGCCTGATCAAGTTCATCAGGATTGACGCTAGTGTAGGTTACCGGTACACGATCCAGAAATTCCGGCGTAACAAAACCCGCGAGTTTGTTTCTCGTATCTTGATTTGAAGCAAAAATGTTGAAATTTTCGACGCGACAGATAATCGCGAGCTTCGTGCGCCAAATAAATTGTCGGAAGAGCGAATGATAAGGAAGCCAGTTATGTACTGTTACGAATACTTTCGCTTTTCGCGTCAGATAAATCAGCGCCGCGAGCGACTGCCAGGGCGCAAGTTCGATATGAATGACACTA
>DAITAB010000146.1:0-6438 GCA_036824525.1 Pyrinomonadaceae bacterium | reverse complement strand
TGCGAGATGGCGGTCGCATCATCGTACTTTCCTTAACCGGTAAATGAAAAAAGCGTTGGTTGTTTTCACACCATGATCGGTGCGGCTTCCGGGTTGCGAAATTTTTCGCAAGCGGTTGCGCAGATTTTCCCGACTGACGGAAACCAGCCGAACGGCAAAACTTGTATCTTGTTTCATCGCTTATCTTAGTTTTCTACTCCAAAGGCACAGTTATTGCGATTCAAATATGTCGTCGCTTTCTGCAATGACACTCTCAATTTATTGAGTCTTAATTCTTGTAATAAGGAGTACAAATATGAGACACGAAGAAAAAACAACAAAGGCACCAACGACCGGGATGATGAAGGCTCCGGCGGAAGATGTTCCGATGTTTAACCGCGCGGGTTTTCCGGCGCCTTTTGCGCCTGCTCCGTTTGGGTTAATGCGTCGGTTCGCTAATGACATGGAAAGAATGCTTGAGGATTTCGGAGCGTTTCCGCTTGCTCCGTTCTTCGATCGCGATTTTGCGTTTCCGCAGCCGACCGAATTCCAACGCACGATGTGGGCGCCGAAAATCGAAGTTATTGAGAATGGCAAAAAGTTTACGGTTCGTGCGGAATTGCCCGGATTGAACAAGGAAGACGTTTCCCTTGAACTAAACAATAACTTCCTGATTCTCAAGGGCGAGCGCAAGCAGGAAGAGGAAGAAAAACGCGAAGGATTTTATCGGAGCGAAAGAAACTATGGAAGCTTTTATCGAAGCATTCCGATTCCCGAAGGCGCCGAAATGAAGAATCCTAAAGCGACTTTTGTGAATGGACTTTTGGAAGTGGAGATGGAAATTCCCGCCTCTATGACGAAGAACAAAAAGGTCGAAATTTCAACGACTCCAATGGCTCACACGAAAGCAGCGGGAAAATAGTCTCTTCTTGAAACGAATATTCGCGGACTGAAAGACGAATAGAGTCTTCCTTAATGGCGGACTCTTTCGTCTTTTTTATTTACCGGGACTCTTCGCCGGCGAAGGACTCCGATATCCGCGTTTGTAACTGAGCGAATATTTTTTGCCCGCAGAATCACGAATTCGAACTCGCAGTTTGTGCCAGGAACCATCCTCAACTTTCGGATAGAAGCTGAGCGAATACTGCTGCCTCATTTCGAGATTTATTTGCCGATAAATTTCCCCGAACGCACGCGAATTCTCGTCGGAAGGAGTTATTGCCGCGCCGCCGCTCCTGCGGGCGAGGTCTTCGAGTGCGGCACGATCAAGGTCAGTCGGACCCAGAATAATTCTTTCCCGCCTCTCGCCGCGGCGCGACCAATCCCAAAAAAACAAATTCCTCGGTGAATTCAAAATGACTGCATATACCTGCACATCGAAACCTCTGACCGCATCACGCAGACGCGAAAAGTTATGTTGACTCCGATGATCTTCGCTATCGGAAATAATAAAAAGTGAGCGTTTGATGATTTTGCTTCGACGCAAATTTCCCGCTGCAAGGAAAACGGCATCATAAAGCGAATTTGGACCGGAAGGTTTCTTAACTTGGGAAAGCTGCGCGTTTAGCTGTACTTCAGTCGGCACGAAATCTGTTTGCAAACTTCCGCGTTCATCAAAAGCCACCAGGAAAAAAGTATCTTTCGGATCGAGATTACGCGCGAAGTTCCGAAGCGAATCCAGGACCGCTCGCGACTGCCGTTCATCGGTCGGATGCATGTCGTAAACAACTCCGTAAGCAATCGGCGATTCAGCCGCCGAGAAGAGTGCGATGTTCTGCAGCTCGCCGCGATCAAAAACTTCGAATTGATCTCGACTGATTCCCTTGAGCGGATTGCCGCTTCGATCTTTTACTAAGACATTGACCGTAACGAGATTGGTCTCAACGCGAATTGCTTCATCCTGCGAAAAAACGGTCGCGCCCAGCACGACCGTCAAACAAAAAATCAAGAGAAAACTCTTTCGTATGATTTTTCTCCCACCAAGATCCTTTACAAGATTCATAAACTACGCGGCATTTTTTGCCCAGTTGGGTGAATATTCCAGCGTGTTAAGTATCTCAAAAACCCGCCGCGAATCACCAATGTCGCTCCAGCCGACTTCGCGCGTTTTCATAACGCGCAAGCTATCCGTATTCGTTTGAAGAATCTCCGACGAAAAATCCAACGCTTCCGTTCGGCGGTAAAGATCGTGAATAAAACCGCGTTCGATCACCGTATTTACAAGGTGAGCATTTGCCGCGAATTCACGGTAAAGATCGGGCACGGCACTCATAAACAACTTGCGAAACGCCGCCACTTTTCCGATCAACACAAAACTATTCCATAAAGAGGTCGATTGGAATAACTCCAATGCTCGCGTGTGGGTCGGCTTCTCGCAGAATCCTTCAACCTTCGCTAATCCCGCGTCGTCTTCATTCGAATGTTCGATCCAGCCGTATTCGGTCTCCGGACTGGTCGGTTCAACGCCCATCAAAATAATTTTGTCCGGATTATTTTCCGCTTCGATTTTAGCTCGTTCGACCGATTCCATGAATTTCACTTCGTCGGTGAAGAAATGATCTGAAGGAAAAATTGCAACAGTCGCAGACGAAGTCAAACGCGAGACTTTCATAATTGCATAGAGAATCGCGAGCGCGGTCCCTTTATTTTCCGGCTGTTCGATTAATCGTTCGGCGGGAATGTCCCGAAGTAACGGCAGATAAAACTTCCGGTGTTTCTTGTTGAGCACAAACAGAGTCGCCTCACGCGAGATTTTTCGTGATATGCGATTTCGCGTTTGCGTCAACATCGAAACCGGTCCCAAAATCGGACAGAATTGTTTCGGACAATCCTCACCTGAAATCTTACGAGTTAATAAACTTAGTCGGTTTCCATCTCCGCCGGCGAGAACAATACCCCAAAAATCCGGAACCTCTTTTCGGGCTACGGAAAATCGATGAACTGTTTCGTAGGCGTTGGTTTCAAAACTCATTGCAAAAGTAGTTTGGGGCATGCGTTCCTCCATATTTCGTAAAATTATTTCGAATACAACTCGAAGGTCACGCCACGCTTGGGGCCAGACGTAAAATTGCGTTGTTCTTTTCTTGCAAAGCAATCGCCGTTCCTTTCACACGAAAATCGAAAAGCTTCTCCATTTGTAAGAATTAATAGACCGGAAGCGGAAAACGAGAAATTGTCGTTGAAGGTAATTCGGGAGATTTTTCGCAGCGGGCGATGTAAAACTTCGCAGCGACTAGCTCTTTTTCTTCAGAACCTCGTCTAGTGCAGTGAGCAAAGTTTCGGCAGTGAATGGTTTCACGAGCAAGTGCTTAACTCCAAGCAAGCGGATTTCCGACATTTTCTGCGGCTGAATCAATCCGCTAACCGCAATAATCGGAATATCGGGTGAGATCTTTCGCATCTCCAAGATCGTGGAATAGCCATCCTTTATCGGCATTGCGAGATCGGTGATAACAAGGTCAACTGTTTCTTCGTTTTGCCTGAACAGTTCAAGTGCCTTATTTCCATCGGAAGCAGTTAGCACCTGGTAGCCGAAATTTTCCAGCGTAGCTTTTGTTGTTTGAACAATATTATTTTCGTCGTCCACGATGAGAATCAACTCGCCATTTCCCTTCGGCAAACGCAAAATAGCTTTTTCTTCGCGAGGCGACTTCGGATTTACGAGCGCGGGCAAATAAGCTGAAAAGGTTGCACCTTTCCCCTGCTCACTTTCAACGCTGATGAATCCGCCATGACTCTTCACGATCGAATGAGCGATAGCTAGTCCGAGCCCTGTTCCTTTTCCGATTTCTTTGGTGGTGAAAAAAGGATCGAAGATTCTTTGATGCAGCTCTTTCTGAATCCCAACTCCCGTATCCGAAGCTGAGAGGACGATAAAATTCCCGGGAAATGAATCAATATTGGCGCGGGCGAATTTATCATCGATCACTATATTTTTTGCGCTAAAGACGAGTGTTCCACCATCGGGCATGGCATCGCGCGCATTCACACTTAAGTTCAGCAGAACCTGATGAATTTGCGTAGGGTCAGCGGAGATAACCCAAAGTTCCGGACTGATGTCGTAACGAATCGTGATTGATTTGGGAAAAGTCTCGCGCAAAATCTTGATGAGGTCTTTCAGGATGTGTTTGACCTGGACGGAAATCTTGTCGCCTTCTACACCTCTGGCAAAGGAGAGTACTTGCTTGACGAGATCCGAACCGCGTTCGGCATTTTGACCGATGATATCAAGCCAACGCTTTGTCTCATCACTTTCATTGTTGAGTTGCAGCATATCGGTCGCGAGCATTATCGGTGACAAGATGTTGTTAAGATCATGCGCAATGCCACCTGCAAGTGTACCGATTGATTCCATTCGCTGAGAACGAAGAAGCTGCGCTTCCGTTCGGCGTTTTTCGGTAATGTCGGTGTTAGTTATGAGCACATAGTCGGGGTGATTCTTCTCATTACGCACGAGCGTCCATCGACTCTCAACGAGAATCAATTCGTCTTTTTTGCCCAACTGTTCCAGCGTTCCGCTCCATTCATTCGAAACATCCAGCGATTCGCGCACCTTCTGGATGCGATCCCGGTTTTTGCGATGCATTAATTCCTCAGGCGTTAGTCCGAGCACTTCAGTCTGATTCCAACCGTAAAGTTTTTCGGCGCCTTTATTCCAAAAGAGGATTTTGTTATTCAGATCGCAAACGAAAATCGCCTCGCGGGTTTGATCAAGAAGAGAAGCCTGCTGATAAATGCGCTGTTCATTTTCCTTACGTTCGGTGATGTTTCGAATATTTGAGCCGAAGGCAACTTGCCCATTGAGTATGACTTTGGTTACAAGCAGCTCGGCGGGAAAACGTGTGCCGTTTTTTCGTTGGAGTTCAGAAACAAACAAAACCGATTCACCATCCTCCAACCGCAGCGCAACGGCGCGGTCTTTTTTTCCGAATGCCGGATAAACATCCTCGATTCTCATTTTTAGAATTTCATCGGCGGTATATCCGAGTTGTCGGCAAAAGGTGCTGTTAGCATAGGTGAGCCGACCTTCATTGTCGTTGTAAACGATTAGATCGCCGGATTTTTCCGCCACCAACTGATAGCCAAGCAATTTTTCTTCGGCGCGTTTCTTTTCGGTAATGTCATGTTGAACGCCGACCATTGAAATTGGTTTACCGTCGCTGTCGTAAACACCATGACCGAAACTATGAAGCCAACGTATTTTTCCATTGGGAAGCAAGACACGAAATTCAATATCGTGGGGCTTGTGTTGTTCGAGCGCGGTTCGGGCTTCGAAAGTCAAAGCTTTGATATCGTCTCTTGGTAATAATCGTGCGAGCGATTTCTCGCTTCCAACAAATTCATCGGGTTTAAGACCAAAGAGTGCGATCGAATAATTGTCGAAATAAAATCGGTGTTCATCGGGAAACCATTCCCAAACTCCCATTTTTGCGCTGTCCAAAACCAGCCGCAGACGTTCTTCGGATTCGCGTAGCGCGTCTAATGCCTTATTTCGAAGCGAAACATCGGAGACTACTGCGAGTAACGTCGGGCGTCCTTGATACTCGATCTGATGGTACGAAACCTCGACATCTAAGAGCACATCGTCTTTTGTTCGGTGTTTGATAGGAAAGGAATAACCGATTTTGCTCGTTCTGGCACCTTCCAAGACTTCATTAACCGTGGGATTCTGCCCCGAGGGTCGGATGTCTCTTAAATTCAGCTTGAGAAATTCTTCTTCGGTGTAACCATATTTTTTCACAGCCGCAGGGTTCGCCGCCAGAATGTCGCCATTAGCGCTATCCATCAAAAAGGAAGGCAACGGATTTCCTTCGAAGAGTAAGCGATAGCGGTCGTTGCTTTGTTGTAATTTTTCTTCCGCGCGTTTTCGTTCAATCGCCAGTGCAGCAGTTCGCGCCACAGATTCGAGCGCAGCTTTCTCGGATGCTAAAGGTTTTCGCGGTTCGTGAAAATAGACGGCGAACGTGCCAAGTAATTTTCCCCCAACTGAAACTATTGGCTGCGACCAGCAGGCGCGAAGTTTATATTTCGCAGACAAATCACGATAGTCCTTCCAAAGGTCATCGTTCATAATGTCGGAAACAATTACCTGTTCGCGTCGAAACGCCGCAGTTCCGCAGCTACCCGCACCTTCGGCGATTGAGATGCCTTCAATAGCGAGATTGTATTCCTCGGGAAGAAGGCGTGCTGATCCATACGTGAGTTTGGTTTCATCTTCATTCGCAAGAAGTACGGAGCAAATCGAACCATATATGTGACGTTCGATTTCGACGGTCGTGCGATGAAGAATTTCTTCGAGTTGAGTGCCTAAAGCGACAGCTCGGAGAATTTCATTCTGAGTAGCAATTTGCTGTTCTGAGTATTTGCGCTCACTGATATCGAGAATTGTTCCGATCACACGAACGGGCTTGGGATTTTCCGCGGCGCCATCAAAGAAATACTTCGCATGCGTTGATATCC
>DAITAB010000021.1:0-20872 GCA_036824525.1 Pyrinomonadaceae bacterium | reverse complement strand
CGTCCGATATCGGCAAAACACGTAACGCCCGCTCGGGCGCCCTCGATCGCGCCGAGCATTGCGGAAGTTTTTATGTCGTCGTCGGAGAGCTTTTCCGCACGCGTAACTGCAATTGTCAAAAGCCACGATGCAAAATCGTGTTCATAACGATCAAGGAATCCGCGCATCGCGGTGAGTTCGAGATGTGAGTGCGTGTTAATGAATCCAGGCAAAATCGCCGCGGCGCCGAAATCCTCCATTGAAGATTCCGGAAATTGTTTTTGAACTTCGCTTCGCGATCCGACAAATACGATTTTGTTTTTTTCAATCGCGACCGCGCCTTGAGGAATCGGGTCGGTTACGATTGGCAAAATGTAATCGGCGGTGAGAATTCTCATTTAAGAAATTAACGAAAAAACTGAAGATCACTTCGCGGTCAGGGCGCTCTTAGATTTTTTCGCCCGATAACGCTCGAGAATGGAGATAACGTAAAGCTTAGTCGAAGCTATATTGATGCGTTCGAGAAAATCGCTTTCCGTAATTTCTTTTCCGTCCTTCGTCCATTCTTCAACCCGACTCGCACCGGCGTTATAAGCGGCGAGCGTCATCGCTTCTTCGGCAGGCAGCGCGCGATAGTCTTCCCGCAGTTTCTCGAGGTACCAACAGCCGATTTGAATATTGCGTTCGGAGCTTTTTAACAATCCGACTACATCATCTTTGGCTTGTCGTTCAAGTTCGCGAATTCCCGTCGCCTTTGCCCATTCGCGCGCGACAACCGGTGTAACCTGCATCAAGCCGACCTCTTCATCCGCCCCGCGTTTCCAATTACGAAAAAACGTTTCTTCATAGATCACACTCCACACAAAATCCGGATCAAGATGATAAACGCTTGCCTGTCTTTCGATGAGATTGTCGTAACGATGAATCCAATAATCAAACAAGAAATAGCTGCCGAAAATCGCGAGCAACAACGAGATGAAAAGGATGGAGATCAAATAGCGAAACATTTTTTCAGTTCAAGGCAATTGCAGCTCAGGAACAACTAGAACGCTTGGTACAAACCGCTACTTGGTTACCTTTTCGATCGGCTTCTTCCGGCGCGATTCGTCGCCGGACTCAAGTTTTTCGATCACCGTTGCGGTTATGGATTTCTTTCGTAAACTCCTGCGCGGTTTCTTTCCGGTGCGAATCATCGTCGCAAAAACATCCACATCGCAGTCCGCCTCGCGCGACATCTCTACGCGAATCTCATCAAGTTCTTCTAAGAATTTCGGACGTCGATACATAGGTTTGTCAGATTCTCCAGCCTCAATATTCAAACGAAAATTCGCGACTCACACGTGAACGAGAAATTCCGGCGTTACGATCTGCGGAACAAAAAAACCCGTCGCGTTATTAAATATGCGAATGCGCGCCTGCCGGCGTACGTTCGCGAGATGTCCAAAGTTCCAAGTAACCAAATAGTCCATCTTATAGAAAGAAGCAAGCGCTACATGCAGCGCATCGGCAATAAACTTACGCGAAAATATCCCGCGTGAAATATATCCTTCAGCGAGGATTACCGCCTCCTCCGCGAGCGAAAGTTCTTCGATGGGCGAAATCAGTTTCAGATAACCTGCGCGGTAAGGTTCGCGCATTCGTTCGAGTTCACGTCGCGCAAGTATGGAGACACACAGGCGATACTCGGAGAGTTCGTGTTCCCACCAGCGAATCGTCAAATCGCGACGGAAAGGTTCACCGTTGTCGAGATATGCACCAATTACGGATGTTTCCAGATATAAACTTTTTTTCACTGCAACAATGCTAGCAAAAATCGATTTGAAGTTCTTGGCGGGAGTCGAAAAATTCTATTGTTGAAGTTCGGAATTTTGCGGAAGATTGAGCGGCACAAAGGTAACGCGCGATTTTTGGAAGTCAAAAGTAAATCGATAATTCATCAAGAAATTACCGCCAAGTATTCCTGCCTGTTCAAAACCCGAGGCTTCGTTTATCACATCAAGGTCAAGCGCAATTGCTTTTACGTGCTCACGCGAAAACGAACCAATGGAAACGCGCGGCAACAAAAAAGTACTTACGTTTTCCGTAATTCCGGCGGCACCGATCACCCGCATTTTCTCGTCGCTAATGAACGGTTGGATCTCGGTCAACAACGAAAGATCTTCCGAAATCACAGAAATACTCGCACCCGTATCGAGTATAAAATTCAACGATGAATTTATGCCACCAACCTGAACCTCGCCGCTCAAAAAACCGCTTGAAGTCAGACGCAAATTCATTCCCAAACCTTCGTTGTCCGTTCGTTGAATCGATTGAGCGTCTTTTTTCGACAAGTAAATTTTCTTTTCACCGTAATCGACGGTGGTGAGAAATTTCGAGATCAGCGATAAGCCGATGTATCCTTCAATCTGTTCGTAATTCTCTCGAAACTCCCGAATGTAAACCGGAACATTCATCACCTGCGCAGTGCCGAGTTTTATACTCGGAAGGAAACCGTAAACAATATCGAAAGTACCGTCACCGCCAACGGCGCGCGCTTTTCCGCCGCGCGCAACCGGTCTGATGTTCAAACGTTTCGCGAGTTCTTGTGAAATTACCGTTATCCCCGAGCCGGTATCCAAAACGAAACGACATTTGTTTTTTCTTCCGAGAGTTACTTCAACGACGGGTCTGAAACTCACGAGATCGAAATCCAGGACTGAGGTTTTATTCCCGAAATCAAAACGATAGAGCTTGTTTTTCGCCCCGAGGAAGCGCAAAAAATTTCTTAATCCTTTTATACGATCTCGTCGGTCGCGGTCGACGATAGGCGCTATTTGCAGAAACCGATCATAGCCTTCAGCGGCTTCTTTGTAGTTCTCCGCGCGTGCATTCACTTGCGCGAGCGCAAAAACGAAGTCCGGCTCGTTGGGTTCAAGTCGAACCGCTTCACGAAGTTTCTCCAGCGCTTGGTCGGTTCGATTTTCAAAAAAATCGGACATACCCGCGGAAAACCAAGCCAATGGTTCCTCGTCGTCGAGAATATTCGCGTTGCGCAAATAGACACCGGAATCCTCAAAATTCCCGCTATTGAGCATCGCGGAACCGATCAGCGCAAACGCGCGGGCGTTTTTCGGATTTGTCCGGGCAACATCTACGGCAAGCTCGTTAGCTTCAACAAACTTTCGTTGTTGAAGCAACACGTAGCTCAGGGCGAGTTTTACCGACGCGGACTTCGGCTCTTGTCGCAATCCGCTGCGCAACAATTCCGCAGCTTCGGCTAACCTTCCTTTTTGTCGAAGTTTTTCGGCTTGTCTTTCTAAGGCTTTGGTTTGCGTTCGAAGATTTTCCTGGCTATCGGCGGCTACGGCGCCAATTGAAAAAAGAACGAGGGTTAATGCCCGGATAAGAATGCGGCGATATTTACTTTTAGTGTTTGTCACAATCGCTATTCCGAAACCCAACGACTGAATTTCCCTAAACTTTTCGATTCGTCATCGTCACTTCAAGACTTCCCCGGTTCGAAGCGACCACAGAACCAAATCCAATTCGTCAAAATCGATCCGGACTTTCCGGGCGAATTCGCGCAATTTTTGTTCAACGTCCAAATACCTTTTACGTGAACTCGGCGGTTTAGGTTCATCAATTAATTGTAATTCAAACATACATTGAAGGACATGTTTGTCGAGAATGGCATAGCCGCGAAATCCTACGTTTCTCAAAAAGTGACTTGCTTCTTTGTAGCCGAGCCCCTTGATTCTCTTTTCTGAAACCAGCCAGTCGCGACGCTCAATCGGATCATTAACCTCAAACAGTGAATCCCGAATCCGCATTGAGCAATGTGACTCGAGGAACGCTCTGGTTTCTACAATGTAGCGTGATCGCGCAAACGGGAATCGGTGCACTCCGGATAATGCCTGTGAAAGCTCACTGAATGAACCGTTTCGAAGCAGTGGTCTGACCGCCTCGATAGAACGAAGCCCCATACGCGCCGAGCATCCGCCTGTGAAAAAACAGTAAACCATTTCTTCCCAGAATTTATCGTCGGATCCGGACTCATGCACCAACGCGAATTCGCCTAAACGCGCTAAGATTTCTGCGCGATTTTTCGCGTGGGCAAGCCGGATATCTCTAAGCTCCACCTGTTTTCGTAATTTTTTCACAAATAGCCCGTCTTTTGGTGGTTTTGCGTGCTCGAACTACCACGTAAATTGAAATTTCTGGTCCAAGAGTGTCTAATATTGCTTCCGTTTCTATGTTCGGTCGTGTATAACTAAAGTGGATTGCTTCCATAAGTAATCCTTTTGTCATACATCCTTGGAATTGTAATTGTTCATCCAAGCGATCGGTTTCAGGGAAGAGCATTCAGCTTCCAGCTTTAGTTAGCACGAACGGCGTAATTGGTTTTTTAAAGCGATCGCTTGGAGACCTGCCGCAATATTCCACTAATTAGGATTGAAAATGATCGGATTTGCAAAAAACATTTTTGGCTTCGGTGTGGTTTTTGTGTCTTGGATCGCGGTTTTCGCGTTTAGCGTATCGGCGCAAACCGTTTTTGTCCGCCCGAATCCTTCACCTACGCCGTTCATGCAACCGATTGTCGTCCAAACCGATCGTACATCCAATTTTCCGAAACCTTCTCCTTCGCCTTTGATCAAGAAAACCGCCGACGTTTCGCCGACTTCGGACGTTTCCTCTTTTGACTCGGTTCCCGGTTACTCCGGTTTCTTGTTTGAAACGCTCGATGGAAAAGTAGTGCGCGAAAATCTATCTACTTATGCGTTTAATCCGGCTTCGAACATAAAGATCGCTACGGCATACGCGGTATTGAAAACATTTGGACAGGATTTCCGATTTCCGACAAATCTATTTTATGACGGCGAGATAGATAAGAGCACAGGCACGCTCCGCGGAAATTTATATTTGTCGGGTCGCGATCCTTCGTTCAACTTTGAGCACGCAATTTTAATTACGGATGCTTTGAATCGCGCGGGTATCAGGAGTGTCGATGGTGACCTTGTTGTAACCGATCGCTTCATAATGAACTTTACCAATTCGCCGCGCAGGTCGGGCGAATACTTGATTGCGACAATGGACGCAAATAGGCGTTCGAGCGGAGCGACTCGCGCCTGGTTCGATTATCTTGCGGCAGGTGGACGCGTACCGCTTAGCAACAATGTTCCGAGTGTGACATTCACGGGCACTCTGGCTGTTGATGCAGTTCCGACGGCACGTTTTCTCTTTACACACGAATCGGCACCGCTAAAGGAAATCGTGAAAGCGACGCTCTGTTATTCAAACAACTTTCTCGCGGAACGACTGGGTGACATGCTCGGCGGTGCCTACGCGGTTGCTAGAGTGGTGCAGTCAAATACATTGAGCACACCCGCGGAGTTTTCGATGCAGACTTCCAGTGGGTTAGGCATCAATCGTGTAACGCCACGAGCAATGATGCGTTTGATGCGCGCATTTCGAAACGAGCTGGCACGAAGCCGAATGAGTTTTGCGGACGTGATGCCGGTTGCGGGAGTTGACCCGGGCACACTTGAAAAGCGATTTGATTCAAATTACCAACGTGGAAGCGTAGTCGCGAAAACCGGCACACTCGGAAACACCGATGGCGGAGTAAGTGCCTTGGCAGGCGAAATTCAGACCCGAAATGGCGGAAAATTATTGTTCGTCATTTTCAACCAGAGAGGCTCTGTAAATCGTTTTCGAACTTTTCAAGACAGCTTGGTGTCTACCATTCAGGAAGAAAAAGGCGGCGCCTCGCCGCTTGGATATTCGTCGCCGGCGCTTGCAGTGCGCTTGGCAAATACGCGTATCACTTATGGCGAGACGCGCGCTCGCGTCAATTAGATTTGGCGTCCAAACTGGAATTTATGGGAAGGCGGAATTTTTTCCGCCTTCTTTTTCGTTTGCGGCGACTTTGAAAGAGTAGGATAATCCCGACGATTGATTCGAATAGTTTTGTAATTTTCTCAATGGATATTCCTTCGGATTTGGATTCCGCAAAACAAACCGACATTTCCCGACTTTCGACTCCAAGTGATTCATCTGATCAGGTCACTCGACATCGAAGTGTGGCGAGATCGGCGGGAGTTGTATCCATCGCGGTGATGTTTTCGCGTGTTCTTGGTTTGGTACGAGAAATCGTCTTCGCGAGATTCTTCGGCGCCGGATTTCTTTACGATGCATTTCTGGTCGGGTTCAGAATTCCAAATTTACTTCGCGATCTTTTTGCGGAAGGCGCTTTGTCAGCCGCCTTCGTCAAAGTATTCACCGATTATCAGCAGAAAAAAAACGAAGCGGAAGCCTGGCGGCTTGCCAGCCTTATTTTTAGCGGACTCGCCGTCGTCTTGAGCATAGTCACTCTACTCGGAATATTTCTCTCTCCATATCTGGTGCCGCTGCTCGCACGAGGTTTCCCTCCGGAAAAAGCGGCGCTCGCCGTTCGGCTCACGCAAATAATGTTTCCATTTATTTTGTTGGTGGCATTGGCAGCGGTCGCCATGGGAGTGCTTAACACTAAAGGTCGATTCGGAGTTCCTGCATCGGCTTCCACGGCTTTTAATATTGCGTCGTTGATCTTTGGACTAGCTTTTGCGTTTTTTCTAAGTGGCGGAAGTTGGGAACATTCAAACAATAAAGATTTAGTTCCGAGTGCTCAGGGACAATGGGCAATTACCGGAATGGCGATCGGAACTCTGATCGGTGGATTCGCGCAGCTTGCCATTCAAATTCCTTCACTGTTGAAAGTGGGTTTTCGATTTTCGCCGGTAGTGAGTTTTCGGGATGAAGGCGTAAGGCGAGTAATGCGCTTGATGGGACCGGCGATAATCGGCACCTCTGCAGTTCAAGTGAAAGTACTGGTGGAAACCTTCATCGTCTCGGGAATTCCCGGCGGGCAATCGTGGTTAAGTTATGCCTTTCGTTTGATGCAATTTCCCATCGGTATTTTCGGTGTTGCAATCGGAACGGCAGCAATACCCACGCTTTCGCGTCTTGCCGCAAATAACGACTTGACGAAATACCGTTCGACTCTTTCCGATGCATTGAAACTCGTCTTTTTGCTCACGATTCCCTCTGCGTGCGGTTTGATCGTATTGGGAGAACCTATTATCCGTCTTCTTTATTCCACCGGAGGCTTTTTTAACGAGACGGATGTACCGATGACCGCGTGGGCGCTGTCGGCATATTCGGTCGGACTCGTCGGCTACGCCGCGATCAAAGTCCTCTCACCATCGTTCTACGCGCTCGACGACGCGAAGACTCCGATGTACGTAAGTCTCGCATCAATTCTCGTACACGTTTGCGTAGCGTATGGAATGATGAGGTTTCTTTCTACCGTCGGAGTAACGACCGAACGCCCCAACGGTTTCGGACACGTTGGTGTCGCCCTCGCAACTTCCTCGGTCGCGCTTGTGAGTTTTCTCGCGCTCGTTTTGTTGATGAGAAAACGAATCGACGGGTTAAACGGGCGCGAAATTCTCTCTGCCTTTGTTAAAATCTTCATCGCATCAATTGCGATGTCACTTGTCGGCTGGTTCTCCTACAAATTCCTTCACGCCCGTTTTAGTGCCGCGTCTTTGCCATTCCGATTAATCGAATGTTTCATTCCGATGTTGCTGAGCGGAGTCGTATTTATCACGGTCGCGAAGATTCTTCGCATCCGCGAAGTCGACCGTTTGTATCAAGGTTTGGCGAGAAAATTCGTGGGAAGTTAGTCGGTTGATCTATTGTGTCATTTTCTTGAACGCGGTTTCATCAATCACAGCAACACCAAGCGCATTGGCTTTATCCAATTTCGAACCCGCGTCGCTTCCCGCGACAACGAAATCGGTTTTCTTACTGACGGACGACGAAACTCTTCCGCCGCGATCTTCGATCAGTTTCGCCGCTTCATCGCGTGTGAAAGCTTCGAGTTTTCCCGTGAGAACAAAAGTCTTTCCGGTAAAACGTGCGTCGAGTTTTTGCGCTCCGCCCTCAACCTCAGTTTTTACGCCGGCAGCTTGCAACCTCTTTATCAAATCGAGATTTCGTTTGTTGTGAAACCATTCATAAACACTTTCTGCAACCGTCAATCCAATTTCCGGAATGTCATCGAGTTGTTCGACCGACGCGTTTGCGAGATTTTCGACATTGCGAAAATTATTCGCGAGAATTTTTGCGTAGCGTTCGCCGACGTGGCGAATATCGAGACCGTAAAGCAATCGCTGCAAACCACGGCTTTTTGACGCTTCTATTTGTTCCAGTACTTTCGATGCGCTCTTCTCTGCCATTCTTTCCAGCGACGAAATCTGATCAAGCTTCAGCGAATATAGGTCGGCAACATTTCTAACTAAACCTTTGTCAACGAGTTGATCAACTAACACATCGCCGAGACCTTCAACGTCCATCGCCTTTCTTGACGCAAAGTAAAGTAGTCGACCTTTTATTCGCGCGGGACAATCCGAATTTGTGCAACGAGTAACTACTTCGCCTTCCGGGCGAATCGCCTCGGCACCACACACCGGACACTTTTTCGGAAATTTATATTTCTTTTCATCGCCGGTGCGTTTCGATTCGATAACCTGAATGACCTGTGGAATAATTTCGCCGCTTTTTTCTATCAACACGAAATCGCCGAGCCTGATGCCCAAACGCGCGATTTCATCTTCATTGTGCAAGCTGGCACGCGAAACCGTTGTGCCGGCAAGCAAAACCGGTTCGAGATGCGCGACCGGAGTCAGCGCGCCGGTCCGTCCGACCTGTACGACGATGTCGTAGAGTCGCGTCGTCGCCTGCAGCGCCGGATATTTGTAAGCGATCGCCCAACGCGGCGCTTTTGTCGTTGCGCCGAATTCCTGTTGCAGATTAGTCTGATTCACTTTCACGACTACGCCGTCGATCTCGTAATCGAGCGTCGCTCGAACTTCTTGCATCCGATTGCAAAACTCGATGACTTCTTCCACGTCGTCGCAGAGCGCGCGATTTTCGTTTACGTGGAAACCGGCTTTTTCCAACCACGCAAAATTTTCCCATTGAGTCGCAAACATTTTTTTATTTCCGCTCAGAAGATCATATGGAAACATATCCAGCCGGCGCGAAGCCACGACCGCAGAATCCAACATCCGAATCGTGCCCGAAGCCGCGTTACGCGGATTTGCAAACGCGCGTTCGCCGGATTCGGTGAGTTCGCGATTTATTTTCGCGAAAACCGAACGCGCTAAAAATGCTTCGCCGCGAACTTCCACGCGCTCGGAAATTTTTCCTTTTAGCTTCAGAGGAATCGTGCGAATCGTTTTTACATTTGGCGTAACGTCGTCGCCGGTTGCGCCATCGCCGCGCGTCGCACCTGTAACCAAAATGCCATTGCGGTAATGAAGCGCTATCGAGAGCCCGTCAATTTTTAATTCCGCAACGTAATCAAACTTTCTTCCGTCGGCGAGTTTTTGGCAGCGCTCGTCAAACGCGCGAAGCTCGTCGAGGTCATATGAATTATCGAGCGACATCAGCGGAACCGTGTGTTTGAATGGCGCGAATCCTTCCGCGCGTCCACCGACGCGCTGCGTTGGAGAATCAGGCGTGATGAGTTCCGGATGCGCAGTTTCGAGTTCGTGAAGCCGCGAAATCAGCGCATCGAATTCAACGTCCGCGATTTCCGGCGCATTGTGAACGTAGTAGAGTTCGTTGTGACGATTTATTTCTTCGCGAAGCGATTCGATCTCGTCGCGAAAGTCTGAAGATTTTTTTGGGCGTTGAGTCATAGAGACAAAACAAGCCGCAAGCCTTCTTCGATCTGCAAGAGTTTCTGCGACGACAAACTTCCAATTCGTTCAAGCAAGATATTTTTATCAATCGTAACAACCTGCGTCACGTTGGCCACCGAATCTTGTTGCAATCCGCCCTGACCTTTTTTAATGAGAACATTCCCCGGCATTTTTGCGAGATCCAGATTAGTTGTGACAATCGCGCCAATCACCGTATTTATCCGTGACTGATTAAATTTATCTGACTGGACTATCACAATAGGTCGCCGAAATCCCGGACCGGAACCGCGCGGCTCTCGCAGATCAGCCCACCAAATTTCGCCTCTTGTAATCGTCATTTACTTTTTCGAAGTACGCGAATTTGTGACTTTAGAAGTTCGGGTTCGAGTGAAGTGCCAACCAGTTCGCAAACCTCATTGATTCTCTCAACGATGTCGTGGTTGTCGCGTTTTGCCAGGTACTCTTCCAAAGCGTTGGAATAAAGCTGACTCCGCGAAAGTTTTTTCTTTTTCGCGAATTTTTCAGCGCGCCTGAATAGCTTTTCTTGAACTGAAACGGCAGTTTTCATAAGTCACAGTATAACCAAAGTTATACCGCCAATTCAAGTGCGTTTTTTTTCGACCGACAGCGCAAATTCAGCTTTTTCCAAAACGCCGCAAACTAAGCGCGTCAATTCATAAACTCCGCAATCAGCTGCTGAAAATGATGAACACCTTGCTCGCGTCGCGGAGAAAATCGCCCATATTTGTAAAACGGCGAACGGATTCCGCGTTGCACATTTTCGACAACTTTTTGATCTTCGCGCTCGACCTGATCGAGATTCGTTCCCGCGCCTTTTCCGAATTTTGATTCATCGGAAATGTATGTGCGATAGCGGATGATCGTCCGCGTCGGAGTTTGTGGAATCACGATGTTCATCGAAATTCCCCAGGGATAAAAATTTAAAAGCAGATTCGGAAAAAGAAAAAAGTAGAATGCGGCGATTCGCTTTCCGAAGTAAGTTGAATCATTCGGAATCTCAAACGCGTCTTCTTCGTCTTTCGCAAAACCGATTTGCACGCTCGAATAACGAAAGAGTTCAGTCGTGTATGAATTGAAATCCAATTTCGCGTTGAGCGATGAATGTACAAACGGAATGTGAAAACCTTCGAGATAATTTTCGCAATAAAGTGCCCAGTGCGCATTAACTTCAAAATCGCGCGCGTGTTCGGATGAAAATGTCGCCGCCCGAAAATCCAGCCACGAAAATCCATCTCGAAGCTCTGCAACCAATTCATCAAAATCAATCCGCGGATTCAACGAAACAAACAAGAAATTCCCGAATTCCGCTTGAGGAATTTTCGGAAGGTGATCGGTCGCGCGCGGAAAATCCGGAACATCTTCAAACTCCGGCATCGAAATACATTCGCCTGTAAGCGTAAATTTACGTCCATGATACGGGCATCGTATCTGCGTAGCGTTACATTTCGAATTCACCAAAACACTTCCCCGGTGCGTACAAACATTTGAAAGACAGTTTAGATTTTGCTTGTCGTCATGAGTGATTAATAGCGGAACATCGAGAAAGTTTTCGAGAAGATTGCCCGCAAGGATATCGCCGTGAGTTGAAACCGAAGCGGCATCGCAGAAATATTGCCAAGTTCGCGTAAAGATCTTTTCTTTTGATTCTTCAAACCAATGATCGTCCAGATAAAAACGCTTATCGAGAGTGAGTGCGAAGCGAATATCTTTTTCAGTCTTGAACATGTTTCGTCAGACTAACTTTTGTACAAAAGATAGCGCGGATGATCTTCATCGCGCGCGAAACCGCGGCAGACGAGACCTTCCAAAAAAGCATTTTCCAATTCTACGCGAATTTTAAGTTGCTTGGCTTTAGCCCTCTCTGCATCTTCGCTGAGCATTGCCTGCCAATCATGCGGTATTTCAATCGAGCGAATAATCTCGCCCCTTTCAATAAACATTTCGCCTTTTGATCTGGCAATGACTTTCTTGTCGTTTAAACTCCAAGATGCAAAAACGCGATCGCTTTCGAGTCCGATTCCCGACTCTCGCGGGTTAGTGGCGGCATAATCGGTGCCATAGAAATTTGCAGCATATTCGGAAACCGTCACTCCGAGTTTTTCCAGATTGAAAAAAGCGTTCCGCGACTGAACAGGTTGAAATGTCCATTTTATAAATGAAACTCCTTCGTCGAGCGCACGTTCGCGCTGCGCCCATTTCAATTGTGCGCCGATGCCATAACTTTGAAATTCTTTTTTCACTGCCATCATGTGCGAATAGAAAATCCTTTCCGCACCGCGAAAAGCCGGAACGCTCAAAACAAAACCAGCCAGTTGATTTTTCACAAAAGCGCCGAGAGTGAATCCACCGGCATGCTGTGTCACGATCAAATGTCTTCGCGGCGAAATTTCAAGATCCGGCAAGGCGAAAACCTCTCGCTGGAGCTGAACGCAAAGGTCAAGCTCTTCCCAAGTCTTACACTCGCGAATTAAAGCTGTCGGTTCATTCATGATACGAATCGCACTGTCTCAATTTGGTTTAGAGTTGTCAAACGTCTATATTTCCCTAAGTTAACCGTGATGATTGCGCGGAAACTCCGTCGGATCGACACCACGGAATCCCACTTTCAGGCCAATGCCAGATCGATTCGCAGTAAAAAAATATCTTCAGTTTCAACGCCGCTTTTTGTTACTATTGATTGGGACTCTGTGTCCTTTTTCCCGCCTAATTAGCGCCCTTCCGTCTATGTCCGTTAAGCAAAGTTTAGAAGTATCGGGCACGCTCCGCGATCATCTCCCCGGAGAACTTCTCGCGGAGATTTCCGGTTTTCCGATAAATGGTTCCCTGCGCATATCAAGCAACGCGCAGAAGGTGGTCGTGTATCTGCGCGAGGGAATCGCCGTTTACATAGCATCAAACGCGAAAAAACACCGTCTGTTTGAAATACTTCTTCAAAGCGAAACGATTAAGAAAGATCAGCTCGCCGATATTCCGGATTTCACGAATGACTTGGTTTTGAGAAAAACGCTGGCGGACAAAAATATTCTTTCAGAGCTCGAATGCGATCACGTTTTTCTTCAGTTACAGCGAACCGTTTTAGCAAATTGCCTTACTTGGACTAGCGGAGAATGGACCTTGAGTCCGCTGCAAAGAATAAAAGAGGATCTTTCATTCCATCTTGATTCGCAACGAATGCTCATTGATCACGCCCGCGCCCTTTCGAAATCGGAAACGAGTTCTCGATTTCGAACTTTAGACGAGACTTTCGAGGTCACCAAACGTGACTTCACGAAAATCAGCCTTTCACCTCAAGAAGCATTTCTGCTTTCACGTTTCGAGGGAAAGCCATTGACTGCCGAGGACCTTAAATCAATCAGCGGTATGCCGATTGAAGATACTCTTCATGCGCTTTACACGCTCTGGTTCGGTGGTATCTTAACGCGCCAACATTCAAACCGAGCTTTCCGCAAGGAATTCCTTCAGGAGATCAGCAGTGCGAAATTTGAGTTGAAGAAACCGGTACGAAAAACACCGGCGGCAACTCCGGCTGATTTGAATGGCGGAACTTCGGAAGTCGAGACTGCCGATGATGCAGCGAATGAAGAAACGCCTAAGGTGATTAAGGAAATAACTCTTGATGAGTATTTGAAACGAATTGATGAGGCTGCCACGCATTATGAAACGCTGAACATTGAAAGCACTGCAGATCTCGCAACTTTAAAGAAAGCGTATTTTGATCTGGCTAAACGATTCCACCCCGATCGTTATCACGCGGAAGCGGACGACATTCTGATGCCTAAGATTCAACACGCTTTTACCGAAATCGCTCACGCCTACGAAACTCTCAAAGATCCTAAATTGCGTGAAGTGTATGATTTTCGTCTCCGCAAAGCGATGGAAGAATTTTCGTCGTCAACTCCGAAAAAGACTTCTCATGAAACGCATGATGACACCGCCACCATCAGCGCGGAAGATTCTTTCAATCGCGGATTCACGCACTTCATGGAAGATGACTACGCAAAAGCAGTTAATCATTTTGCCAGCGCCGCGCGTCGCGAACCGAATGTCGGTCGCTATCATGCTTACTATGGGCGAGCTTTATCCTTTAATCCCGAAGAAAAACACCGGGCACAGGTGGAACTTCGGCTCGCTATCAAACTCGATCCAAAGAACACCGTTTTTCGTATGATGCTCTGCGAATTTCTTGCGGAAGCAGGACTGCAAAAAATGGCGATGCGCGAATTAACTTCATTGCTTGAAATCTCTCCCAGTGACGCCGCGGCACGTGAGCTCCTCGACAGCATTTCAAAGAAATAGTTAAACTCTTAGCTGTTTGATTTCACGGAAATAGAATTTTCGGATTTCTGAGGCTATTTGAGTGAGAGTTTCCGCTGCTTACGATTTACAACCTGACGCAAAATTAATTCGTCTCGCACGATCCACCGATTCGTTTGAGTGCTACGAAAATTCTCATGCTGAGAAAATTGCGGCAATTTGCGACTCGATCGCCGAGAAATTTTCCATGGCGATTGTCGATCGGAAATTACTTATGCAGGCGGCTCTGATTCACGACATCGGTGAGGTAGCAATGAATCGCGATTACATTCAGGCGAAACGTGAACTTACCGTTGATGAACGACTCGACCTGCAGCGCCATCCCGTTATAGGCGAACAGGAAGCCGCGAAACTCAAATTGAATCGCGCCGTTCAACTCCTGGTGCGATGGCATCACGAGTCATGGGATGGCAGCGGATATCCTGATGCGCTCGAGGGCAACGAAATACCTTTAGCCTCGCGAATTCTTAGCGTTGCTGATACTTTCTGCTCACTCACCGCGGTGCGCACTTTTCGATCGGCATGCACATTAGAGGAAGCGAAGCGACAATTGATTCTGCTTTCCGGTTTGGATTTTGATCCTATCGTTGTTGGTGCATTTCTCTCAACGTCGCTCTTTGAGGAGGCGTTGACTTCGTAAATCGGTTGTCGACTTTTTTTCGATGATTACCAATACAGTTCGAGACCATCGTCATCATTTCCTTGCATTTGAAATTGGCGTTTTGCGACGGATGGAATTTAAATCGGTGGTGATTCCTTTCGGCGGAACACCAAATCTCGGCGTTTATCTAAAACGTTCGGGAGCGCGAATTGCGACGAACGACATACTTGTTTCCGCTTGGACGAATTCGGTCGCGTTGATCGAGAATAATGAAACAACGCTCGCCGATGATGACTTCGAAACCATTTTGAGAGATGCCTATCTGCCTAAAAACGAACTCTCGAATCCGCTGCTTTCGAAGTGGTTCTCTTCGGCTGATGCAACTTGGTTCGATAATGTAAGGCGAAATATTGACCTGCTCGAAACGCCGCGATTGCAAGCAGTAGCCGCATCTTTGGCGATGGGCGTCGGCGACTATGCGTTATCGTTTACCGGCGAGACGAGAAGATTTAGACAGCCGCTTTCCAATGTGTTCCGTCTGATTGCTAAAAGACGTTCTTGCCCAATCAATAACTTCCAGAATAATGTCTGCCGCAATGTTTCGCTTACGGAATTTTTGGTTGAGAATCATGGCGACCTTCTCTGTTTGCGATTGCCTCATGCGCGTAATTCTTCAATTCGAGTTGCGCAAAAACAAAAAGCGTGGCGGGATGAATGGTTGCTCGAGAGTGATGAGTTTTGGTCAGAAGTGGAAGAAAAAAGCGCACAGGTTATCGGCAGCCGCGTAGTAAGCAAGAGTCAGTATTTAAAACAAATCGAGGATCTCCTTAAAACCGCATCAAATTTTCATCGGTGGGCGATTATTTTTTCAGAAGATGCGAACCTTGGAATTTCGGAACTGGTGGATACAATCGGCAGTATTCGCCGAATCGAAAACATCTATACCAAAGACTTCAGCGAAGCGCTCGGCACAAGACTTTCCATCATTACGGCTTGAAGACTTTCAGCGCGAATTCGCGTCTGCCGGAATCTTCACATTTCAATTCTCACGCTGAGACTCAGCGCCCATTGAAGCCTCGCTAATCTTTCGTTGACTCACAAACCAAAATACACCCGATGTTGCGGATAAAATTCCCGCGGCAATTGTTAACGACGTAGGTGAAATGTAGTTCTGCGAGAGTCCTGCGAAATAGCCCGAGACGCTGAACATCGTTATCTCTGCACCGCGATCGATTGTGAGAATTCGTCCCCGAATGCGATCGGGCAAAACGCGTTGCAGCCACGTATCTTGAATTGCATATTCGATCCCTATCAATGCCCGCGAAATAAAAACGAAGAAGATAAATCCATAGAGTGTCGGCATTAAGCCACCAATCGAAAACAAAATTCCATGAATGATCAGGCTCCAACCAATAAACTGAATAGTCCATTTTCGAGGAGCGAGAAGCATTTCAACTCTTCGCGCGAGCATCATTCCGATAAAAAGCCCGGCACCCGAAGCCACCCAAAGCAAGGCTACCGCAAGGTCCGGCTTCCAGGACTCGAGATTAGCGAATGCGACACCGCCCATCCTCTCAAAAACAATATTGATTGCGCCGCCACCGGTTGCCCAAACGATATTCATCATCACAATCGTAAAGACAAAAGGATCACGCCAGAAGTATTTCCACCCTTCGGCGAGTTGGGTGGTAAAGCTCTCAATTTCGCTCGGAGATTTTGCTGTTTCGCGAACTGCCTCTTCAGGAATCAGCCAAATTGTGAAAGCAGAAACTAAAAAAGACGCGGCATTAATAACAAAGGCAATTTCGTAACCGACATATGCTGAAGCCCAGCCTCCGAGACCCGCGCCGATTGCCATCAGAAGAAATCGCGACGAAAACATAAGCGCAGTCGCAGAGAACAAGCCGTCGCTTCCCGCGATATTTGCCGTCGCCGCGTTTTTTCCCGCTTCGAAAAACGCTCCGAAGAAAGACAAGAGCGCGGTAGCCAGAAAAGCGAGCCATAGTTTTTCGCGACTGGTGACAAGCAGAAAAATCAGGGCAACCAATACCCGCGCGAGATCTGAATAAATCATTATCTTGCGTCGCGAAAATCGGTCAACTAATGTTCCGGCAAATGGAATCAGAAGCGAGAAAGGTAGAGTGCGACATAATATAAAGATTCCCGCAGCTTCCGCGGAGGCGCCAGAAACCGCGCGAATCACCCCGAGCGCCGCGATGAAATTAAACCAATTTCCGAGTTCGGAAATAAGCTGACCCCAAAGCAAATTGCGAAAGTTGCGATTCCCTCGAATTAATTGTGCGTAAGACAACGATGCCATATCAGACGACTGCTTTAAATTAAAGATGATATCCAGCCATCGACCAGATTGAAAAATTACAAACAAAAAAGCCGTCCGGCTTTTAAACCACGACGGCTTCGAAACCTTTTAGTTTCCTGAATTATTTTCCCGAAAACTTCGGTGCGCGTTTTTCAAAGAACGCCGTCACTCCCTCTCTGAAATCTTCCGAACGCCCCGATTCGATCTGACATTGATGTTCCAAATCAAGTTGCGAATTAAGATCATTTTTATAAGATGAGTTCATCATTCTTTTGATCCGCGCGATCGAACCTGTCGGCATTTTTGAGAGCCGATTCGCCATGTCGAAAGAGGCTTCGAGTAATTTTTCCGGTGAAACTATGTGATTGATCATTCCGATTTCAACCGCGCGTTTTGCATCGATGCTTTCGCCTGTCATCAACAACTCCGTAGCGCGCTTATCACCAATCGCTCGCGGAAGGAAAAAGCTGCCACCGCAATCCGGCGACAACCCGATCTTAACGAAGCCTTCATTAAAACTTGCATTCTCACTGGCGAAAACAATGTCACACGCTAACGCGAAATTCGTTCCCGCGCCGGCGCAAACACCATTCACCGCCGCGACAAAAGGAATCGGTGCGTTCCGGATCAAACCTATCACTCCATGCAAATTCTTGAGCGGTTCTTCAAAAAACCCTTCAATCTTCCCGCCACGCTCGGCGATCATTTTCATTTCGCGAAGATCTCCGCCCGAACAAAACGCGCGACCTTCACCGGTAAATAAAACCGCGCGGGCTTTATTCTCGATAGCTTCCTGAAAAGCCGAAAAAAGATCCGAAGTGAGTTGCTGCGAAAGTGCGTTTAGCGCCTCCGGTCGGTTCATCGTAACGATCGCGACAGCTTCGCGAAATTCAAGCGTTACCGTTTCAAATTCTTTTTTGCTTTTTTGCGCAACTGAATCCACGTAATTTCTTCCTTACAAGAGATTAAGCCCCACGCGTACGCGCCTTGCTCGCCTGAAAACATTCTTTACAAAGCACCGAACGTCCGACTTTTGGCTGAAATGGCACCCGATCGTGTTTGCCGCAGTTATCGCAGACGATCTCAAAACGACTCGGCGCATCTTCCCTTAACGCAGCTTTTTTCGAACGGCATTTCGTGCACCTTTGCGGCTGCATCAAGTTTCGCCGATAAAACAGCTCTTGTTCTTTCTCGCTGAACACGAACATTTCCTTACATTGAATGCATGTGATTTCAACATCCGGCATCTTTTAGTCTCCCGCAAATTTTGCTTGTGAGTCAGAAAGTGAGTTTATCACAGCGCGCGCTTAGTTGTTTAATTCTGCAACGAAACTACGAACGGTTTCACCGAGCGTCTGTAAATTGTAACCACCTTCAAGTGCTGAAACGATTCTTCCACCGCAAACATCCTTCGCCCAATTTTTTATCAATCGTGTCATCGCCGAAAAATCTTCATCTTCGAGTTTGAGTTGACCAAGCGGATCGCTCAAATGGGCATCGAAACCCGCCGAAATCATAATCAGATCCGGTTTAAAGGTCTTTGCGATTTTCTCTATGTTTGCTTCAAACATTTTCCTTTGCTCACGCGCCGGAGTCTCAGCGCGCACCGGTGCATTCAACGTAAATCCGAGACCTCTTCCGTGACCCGTTTCGCCGTGGCTTCCTGTGCCCGGATACCATGGATATTGATGAATTGAATAAAAGAAAACCGTCGGATCATCGTAAAAAATTCCCTGAGTTCCATTTCCGTGATGCACATCCCAGTCAATGATCGCGACTCTCTCAACCGAATGATATTTCTGTTGGGCATACCTCGCGCCGATCGCGATGTTATTGAATAAACAAAATCCCATCGAAGTCTCGCGCGTTGCGTGATGTCCCGGCGGACGGGTTGCGGCAAAACTATTCACTGTCTCGCCACTCATCACCGCATCGACCGCGCGACAAACTCCGCCGGCAGCGTAAAGCGCCGCATCAAATGATTTCGGCGAGACAACAGTATCTGCATCGAGATACAGTCTGCCTTCCTCAACGGCATTCTCAACTTCTTTGAAATGCTGAGGTGTATGACAGGATTGAACTATTCCTTTCGCAATAGAAGTTGCTTCGATTTCCTTTAGACTCGACCAAAGCCTTTCGTCACCGCGAAGCGCGCGCATCACGACTTCGTATCGCTCCGCGTTTTCGGGATGCTGAAATCCCGTGTCGTGTTCGCGATAAATCGGATGGTGGATAATAGCAGTGGTCATAATAAATTTTGCTTCGAATTAAATTCCTCAGATCATACCCGAATGTGTAAATTCTTTTCCCGTTTGGAATCGTTCTAAACTCAAACTTGATACATCGAGCGTTTTCGATTTGCCATCGAGAATAATCTCGGCAAGCGCGCGTCCGGTCGCCGGCGCGTGCATAACTCCATGTCCTGAAAATCCATTCGCAAAATACAAACCTTCAACGGCACACCCGCCAAGTATCGCATGATGATCGGGCGACATCTCATAAAGTCCCGCCCGACACTTTTCAGGCACGACTTTTGTTTCAGCCAACCATGACGCACGTTTTTGTGCCTGCACATAAATTTTCTTTACAAAGTCATCCTCGAACGTCGTGTCTAGACCAAAGCGTTCATCCGAATCTGGACACGCGAAGAGTATTTCATTCCTCGAATCGCTCACCGGACGAAAATGAAATCCTGTAGCGGCATCGATCACCATCGGAAGATTTTTCGGAAGGTCAAAATCGCTTCGCGCACAGACTATCTGCCGCTTCACAGGTTCAACCGGAAGATCAATTCCCGCTGTGTTTGCGAGCCTTTTCGCCCAAGCGCCGGCGCATACGACAACACTTTTTGTATCGTTGAAACCTTTCGATGTTTCTACGCCGAGAATTTTCGCGTTGCGTGTTTTGATCTTTAAGACTTCGCAATTCGTTACGACCCGCGTTCCGCTTTCACACGCGACCTTCGTAAACCCTTCCATCACCGCCAGCGGATTAATAAACCCATCAGTTGCACAAAAACTTCCGCCGAGAATATCGTCAACATTCATTCGCGGCACGAGATCCGCGATGTGCCACTTATCTACGATTTCAACACTTTTGAGTCCTTGTTTTTTTTGGAAGGCGACGTTTTTTTTCAGAAGTGCGAAAATAGTTTCGTCAGTTGCGAAAAAGAGATAGCCGCGCGGTTCATAGCCGCAATCAATTCCGGTTCGTTTTGGAAAGTTTTTGAAGAATTCAATTGAGTGAAGAGAAAGTTTGATGTTGATCTCGGTTTCGAATTGCGCGCGAATTCCGCCGGTTGCTTTTCCCGTTGAACCTAAGCCTTGCACCTTTTCTCTTTCTAGGATCAAAACATCTCTTGCGCCGCGTTGGGTAAGATGAAATGCGACGCTTGCACCAACGACGCCGCCGCCGACAATTACAAATTTGCTTTTCATTTCGCAAAGACCTGCGAGAAATCCGCAAAGCCTTTAAACTCAAGCGCGTTTCCGCTTGGGTCGAGAAAAAACATCGTCGCCTGTTCACCGACTTCACCTTCAAAACGAATCTTGGGTTCGATCACAAACTCCACGCCCTTGGTCTGAAGTTTCTCCGCAAGCGATGTGAAATCTGACATCGAAAGAACAATCCCAAAATGCGGAATTGGAACTTGATCGGCGTCAACTTCGTTTCTGTGTTTTACGCCTGCGCTCTCAGGTGCAAGATGCGCGACGATTTGATGTCCGAATAAATTGAAATCAATCCATTGATCCGAACTGCGTCCTTCTTCGCATTCGAGAATTCTGGCGTAAAAGTCCCGCGCTTCCGCCAGGTCGCGTACCGGAAAAGCTAAGTGAAATAGGTTGAGCATAAGTTAATGGTTCGTTGTTCGTTGTTCGTTGTTCGTTGGCAAATTGTCTCGCTCAAGCT
>DAITAB010000355.1:0-1953 GCA_036824525.1 Pyrinomonadaceae bacterium | reverse complement strand
AACCGCGTTCCATTTTTCCTTTGCAGTACATACATTCCATAATTACAACCTCACTCGAAAGTCAGATGACCATTCGTTTCTATACAGATGTTCAAGTGAACGCTTCGAGATATTTCACACCCGAACCGGTGTTGAAAATCACGACCGTTTCGTTTTCGCCTACGAGATTTTGTTCGACGAGTTTTCGCAGCGCGGGCAGACACGCTGCGCCTTCGGGTGCGCAAAACAGACCTTCCGCCGCGCCGATTTCGCGTACGGCTTTTATCAATTCATCATCGGTCACGGAAATCGCAGTTCCATTTGAGGCACGCAGTGCATCGAGAATCAAAAAGTCGCCGATTGCTTTTGGAACACGCAAACCAGAGGCGACGGTCGCGGCGTTTTCAAACTCCGCGGCGAATCCTTTTCCTTCGTGAAAAGCGCGTACGATCGGCGCGCATCCCGAAGACTGAACCGAAATCATTCGCGGACGTTTTTCGTCAATCCAACCGAGTTGCTGCATTTCGTCAAAAGCTTTCCACATTCCGATCAAACCCGTTCCGCCGCCAGTCGGGTAAATAATCACATCCGGCAAGAACCATTTGTCGCCCGAATCGTTTGCGTTAAACCGCCCGCTACCGCAGGCGGTTCTGACGAGTTGCTCTGCGAGTTCGTAACCCATCGTCTTTTTTCCTTCGATGCGATAAGGCTCTTTCAAAGTCGAGACATCAAACCAACCTTCTTTTTCTTTTCGCCGCGCGACCTCTGCGCCGCAATCCGTGATCAATCCATCTATCAAGGTGACGAAAGCTCCGGTCTCTTCGCATTCGACGATATTCGCGCGCGGAGTATCAGCCGGCATAAAAATGTGCGCTTCAATTCCCGCTCGCGCTGCATAACCGGCGAGCGCACCCGCGGCATTTCCCGCGGACGGCACAGCGAGTTTTTTCGCGCCGAGTTCTTTCGCCATCGAAACCGCGGCGGTCATTCCGCGCGCTTTAAAACTCTGCGTCGGATTTTGTCCTTCGTCTTTAATAAACAGGTTGAGTTTTACCGGAAGCGTTTTCGCGAGCCGCGTTGCAGAAACGAGCGGAGTAAAACCCTCGCCGAGCGAAATGATGTTCGCGTCATCTTCAACCGGCAGAACTTCGCGATAGCGCCAGAGATTGGCTTCGCGCGACTTTAGATTTTCTCGCGTGAAAGTTTGCGCGGCTTTTTTCAAGTCGTAACGGACTAGTAAAGGTTTTCCGCAACTCGTGCAAAGATTTTGTAATTTGCGCGCTTCGTGTTCGAGCCCGCAGAGCGCGCATTCGAGATGTGTAACATTCATTTACTTTTTAGAAGCGGCTTCAATGAAGCATAAACATTTTCAGTCAAAATCTTCGCGCCATCCGCATTTGGATGAATTCCGTCTGCCTGATTGAATTGCTTTACACCACCTACGCCTTGAAGAAAAAATGGCATAAACGCAACTTTTTCTTGTTTGGCGATTTCGGAAAAGACCGCCGCGAATTGCCTTTGCTCATCGCCGACGCGCGCCATCGGCGGAAACAATCCGCACAACAGAACCTTCACTTTGCGCGCCTTTGCTTTTCTCACGATTTCCGTAAGATTGCCTTTCATTTCCGGAACCGACAAACCACGCAGAAGATCATTTCCGCCGAGTTCGAGAATTAAAATTTCCACGCCTTCTTGTTCGATTGACCAATCAATTCGCTCGAGTCCGCCCGCGCTCGTGTCGCCGGAAACGCCGGCGTTTAAAACTTCGTAATCGTAACCATCCGCTTTTAGCTTTTCCTGAAGCAGATACGGATAACTTTCTTTTTCGGTTAGTCCAAAACCTGCGGTGAGACTATCGCCGAAAGCAACGATTTTCGGCTTATTCGATGCTGCTAATGAAGAAGTCTGGCGCGGCTTTGGCGCGATTGCCGATTGCTTATCACAAGCCGCGAAAAATATTAAAAAGCCGGTGGC
>DAITAB010000145.1:3148-6444 GCA_036824525.1 Pyrinomonadaceae bacterium | reverse complement strand
ATCGGAACCGGCGGCATCGCGCAAACTTATGCGCAGGCTTTTCAAACGAGTTGGTGTTGCGAACTCGTCGCGGTTGCAGACGTGCGCGAAGAATCTGCGAAAGCTTATGCCGAGCCCTTCAACGCGAAAAGTTTCGCCGACTACAAAACGCTTGCCGAAAATTCGCAACTCGACGCGGTAATAATCGCCACACCTCCGAATTCTCATCCGGAGATCGCGATGTATTTTATGAATCGCGGCGTAAATGTTCTTTGCGAAAAACCGCTTTGTTTGTCGGCGGCGGAAGCACGGGAAATGATTGCGTGCGCTCAAACGACCGGCGTGAAGTTCACGATGGCTTCGAAGTTTCGTTATGTAGAAGACGTTATCAAAGCAAAATCGATGGTCGCTTCGGGAATGCTCGGCGAAGTCGTGCAGTTTGAAAATGCGTTTACGGCAAAGGTCGATATGTCGAAGCGTTGGAACTCGCAAAAGGAAATCGCCGGCGGCGGAGTTTTGATCGATAACGGCACTCATTCGGTCGATATCATCAGATATTTTCTCGGACCGATTTCTGAAGTCCTCGCGGTCGAAACCGGGAAGACTCAAAGCATCGGAGTTGATGAAAACGTAAAACTGCTTGCGAAGACCGAGAGCGGAGTTGCGGCGAGCGTCGATCTCACTTGGGGAATAAACAAAGAGCTCCCTAACTTCATCAGCGTTTATGGCACAAACGGAACGCTGCAGATCGGCTGGCGCGAATCGAAATATAAACTCAACTCAAATCCCGATTGGACGGTGATCGGAAATGGTTACGACAAAGTTCAGGCTTTCCGTTCGAAGATCGAAAATTTTGCCGGTGCGATTCTCGGCACCGAAGAACTTCTGATCAAACCTGAGGATGCGCTCGCTTCAGTTGAAGTGATCGAAGCGGCTTATCGTTCGCTCAATCAAAATCTGTGGCAGAAGGTGGTTGAGAAAAGCGAAACTGCAACACGATGATCGGGGAATAAAACAGGATGGACAGGGTAGCCAGGATAAATTTCTTTTCGGCAAAAACTTTCAATCGAGACTTCGTTCGTTGATTTCGAAAAAACGTTATCCTGTAAACCCTGTGGATCCTGTTTGAATCCTCATTAGAATTTGTGACCGATGCCGAAAAAAGCCTACAAGCTTGTTGGCGCTGACGGAAAAACTTTTCTGAGTCCGACGGAAGGAACGCTCGGCGGACATCGCGGCAACAAAATTTACGGCGCACTCGATTGCAAAAATGCGGCGCGCTGGATTGCAAAAGGTTTTTACGTTCACCAACGAGTCTTTTTCTCCGACGAGAAAAGCGCCATCGCCGCCGGCTTTCGACCATGCGCGAATTGCCTGCCGGAAAAGCATAAGAAATGGAAAGCGAAACAAAGCAGCCGCAGATAAACGCGGACGACGCGGATAATAATTATTTGATTTAATTACTTTGATTTTAATCCGCGCAATCCGAGAAGATCCCTGGAATATTTTTATGGCAAAGATTCACCCGACAGCAATAATCGAAGAAGGCGTTTCAATAGGCGAAGGCTCGAGCATCTGGGACAACGTGCACATCCGACACGGCGCACAGATCGGCGAGGAATGCATCGTCGGCGAAAAAAGTTACATCGCTTACGACGTGAAAATCGGAAACCGCGTGAAGATCAACGCGATGGTTTACATCTGCGCCGCCGTCACGATTGAAGACGGCGTAATGATTTCGGCTTCCACAACATTTACCAACGACCGTTTTCCGCGGGCGACTTTTCCCGATCTGAAATCTCTTCGACCGAGCGAGCCGGACGAACACACTCTGCCGACTCTCGTGCGCGAAGGCGCTACGATTGGCGCCGGTTGCATCATCGGAAACGATCTCGAAATCGGACGCTGGGCGATGGTCGGAATGGGTTCGATCGTCACGAAATCGGTTCCGGATTTTCATCTTGTGTTGGGCGCGCCCGCGCGAAGCATCGGCGCAGTCTGCAAATGCGGACAGCTTTTTCACAAATTCGACAAAGATATTCGTAGGGGCGACGGCTTGTCCTCGCCCGTTTCGTGCGGTTGTGGTTCGCAATACCAGATAGAAAATCAAACCGTCAAAGAACTGTAGGGGCGACGACTTGTCCTCGCCCTGTCAAAATTGCGTTCCCGACCCAAGTATGGAACACGAAACCGACGCGATAGAGTTCGATGAACGAAAAAATTCCTTGCGCCTAAAAGGATTCGATTATTCTTCGCGTCGTGTCTATTTTGTGACAATAAATGTGCAGGACCGACGGACGCTCTTCTTCAATCAGGAATTTGCTCGATTGACTGTTGATTGTTTGATTGAGCTGCGGGCAAAGCAAAACTTCAACCTTTATTGCTATTGCTTGATGCCCGAACATTTTCATGCGCTTATTGGCACCGGTGAATCAAACTTGGATCTGGGAAGAATTTGCGGCGCATTTAAGAGTCTTTCCACCCGCATTTATTGGAACTACGGAAAAGGACAACAATGGCAACGCGGTTTCTATGACCACATTGTCAGGAATGAAACGGATTTTTTCGAGTGCGTGAAATACATCAAGAAGAATCCTCAAAAGAGAAATTTAGAAGATTGGCAATGGGTCGGAAGAATTGATTACTTGAAATAAGCAGATACACGGGCGAGGACAAGCCATCGCCCTTACAAAAATGCCTAAGATTGCCATCGTCGGTTCAGGATTTCTCGGGTTAACGCTCGCTTTGCGTCTCGCCGAAGCCGGCGCGCGCGTCTGCATTTTTGAAAGCGCAAACGAAATCGGCGGACTCGCTTCCGCGTGGCAGATCGGCGATGTCGTCTGGGATAAGCATTATCACGTAACACTCCTATCGGATTCGTTTACGCGCAAAATCGTCGAAGAAATCGGTTTGGGCGACGAGTTCGATTGGGTCGAAACGCGGACGGGTTTTTATACGGACGGCAAACTCGTTTCGATGTCGAATAGCGTGGAGTTTCTAAAATTTCCGCCGCTCGATTTAATTTCCAAATTTCGTTTGGGCGCTACGATTTTTTACGCCTCGCGTGTGAAAGATTGGAAAGCGCTCGAGAAAATCTCAGTTGAAGATTGGCTTACAAAACTTTCCGGCAAGAAAACTTTTGAGAAAATTTGGAAGCCGCTTCTTAAAGCAAAACTTGGGCTTGCGTACAAAGAAACTTCCGCGGCGTTTATCTGGGCGACAATTCAAAGAATGTACGCCGCGCGAAATTCCGGTTTGAAAAAAGAAATGTTCGGTTATGTAAGCGGCGGCTATGCGCGTGTGCTCGCGAGAATGGG
>DAITAB010000145.1:0-3048 GCA_036824525.1 Pyrinomonadaceae bacterium | reverse complement strand
TTCGATTCCGTTATCTTAACTTGCCCGTCAAACGTCGCGGCGAAAATTCTTCCGCAACTTACGACGGACGAAAAATCGAAACTCTCGAACATCCGATATCAGGGAATCGTCTGCGCTTCGATGCTCACCAAGAAATCTCTCTCGGAGTTTTATGTAACGAATATCACGGACGAAACTCCTTTTACCGGAATCATCGAAATGTCTGCGCTGGTAGATAAAAAAGAGTTCGGCGGAAATGCGCTCGTTTATTTGCCGAAGTATGTTGCGCCGGATGATGCGCTTTTCGAGAAATCCGATGAGGAAATAAAAGAAACATTTCTAGCTGCGCTGGAAAAAATGTATCTACATTTTAAGCGCGAAGACGTCGTTGATTTTAAAATTTCGCGGGTTCGACAGGTTTTCCCTTTACCGACTTTAAACTACAGTGAAAATCTTCCGTCGATGAAAACTTCGCTCGAAAATGTTTACGTCGTAAATTCATCGCATATCGTTAACGGAACTTTGAACGTAAACGAAACGATTCAACTTGCAGAAAGAGCATTCGCGGAGATCACATTGAATTAGATGGAGAAGACTTTGACTAACGAAACACCGGAAACATTCACGCGCGCGAAAGAAACTTCAATGCTCACCGCGATTGTAAAAACTCTGCGTCCGCATCAATGGACGAAGAATCTTTTGCTGTTTGTCGGTTTGATATTTTCCCGTTCGCTTTTCGATACGCACAATCTTTTTTACAGCATTGCGGGTTTTGTGATTTTCTGCGCGGCAAGCAGCGCGATTTACGTTCTTAATGACCTTTTCGATTTCGCCGCCGATCAACAACACGCAATCAAACGCCTTCGTCCGATTGCCTCCGGTGCGCTTCCAAAAAGTCTTGCGTGGATCATTTGCGCCGCACTTTTTCTTTTCGCAGCGATCGGCGCGATTTCGCTTAATTTGAATTTTGCGATGGCGGTCGGCGCCTATCTCTTAATAAACACCGCATATTCACTCGGTCTAAAACGCATAGTAATCCTTGATGTAATGATCATCGCAAGCGGATTTGTTTTGCGGGCTATCGCGGGCGCGGCAGTAATCGGAGTCGAGGTCTCGCATTGGTTGATTCTGTGCACATCAATGCTTGCCTTGCTGGTCGGATTCGGAAAGCGTCGCCATGAACTGAGCCTTCTGGGCGACAACGCTTCAAATCATCGTGCGAATCTTGAGGAATACTCCAACACATTTCTCGATTCGATGATCACCGTTTGCGGCGGCGCTGCAATCGTCGCTTATGCGCTTTATACGATGGCGGATGAGACCATCGCGCGTTTCGGTTCGCGCGGTTTGCTGCTTACTCTTCCTTTCGTTGTTTATGGAATTTTTCGTTATCTATTTCTTATCCATAAACGAAAAGAAGGCGGCGATCCTGCGCAAATTTTATTGCGCGACCGTCCGATGCTGATTAATGCATTGCTTTGGATCACCTGCGCGGCTTTAGTGATCTACGGTCGAAAATTTATGTGATTATGGAAACTTCCGGAATGAAATGGACTAAATATTTTCTCGTCGCCGTGTTTCTTATCGGCGCGGGAATCCGATTGGTTGATGCTTTTCGTCCGATAAACAGACCGTCTTGGCGCGAATGCGATGAGGGAAGCATCGCGCGTAATTTTGCGTTAGAGGAAACAAACCTTTTTTATCCGCGAATCGATTGGCGCGGCAACACTCCCGGCTATGCAGAAATGGAATTTCCTCATTACCCTTTCGCGATCGCAATTCTCTATAAGATTTTCGGTGTTCACGATTGGTTCGGAAGATTCATCTCTTTTCTTTTTTCGATGGCTACGATTTTCCTCTTTTGGAAACTGGCGCGCGAATTTCTGGAGGAATTTGCGTCGCTTGTGGCGGTCGGATTTTTCACATTCAATCCGTTGTTCGTTGAACTCTCGACTTCGATTCAACCCGAAGGGGTGATGTTTTTCTTCTATGTAGCATCGGTGTATTTTTTTCGGCGCTGGTTGGTGGATAACACCTGGAAGAATTTTCTTTTCGCGGCATTGATGACGGCGTTTGCGCTGCTTTCGAAAATGACGGCGGCGCATATCGGATTACTTTTCGCGGTTTTTCTCATCGATAAACAACGAGCAAGTACATTTCTTAGAAAAGAGAATTTCGTTTTCGCGGCAATTGCGGTTCTGCCGGCATTCGGCTGGTATTTACACGCCAAAGGGTTTTGGACGACTTACGGAAATTCACTCGGCGTTTCGAATGAGAGTCATCTCGTCGGTTGGGATTTTCTTACGAATTCGTATTTCATCGAGGGAATTCTCAATTCGGAGGTCAATGCAATTTGGCTAAAGGGCGGACTCGCATTTGGCTTCGTCGCGGTGCTTTTGGAATTTAGGAAACCGGCGGTGAGATTTTGTCTCATATGGTTTGCCGCGATCTTTGCGTTTTACATCTTAGCGGCGCGGACGACCGCCGATGATTGGGCGACTTACTATCACATCTTTTCGCTCGCGCCCGCTTCGATCTTGGTCGGAGTCGGAGTTATGAAAGTTCTTGAAGTTTTGCAGCGAACGAGCGGCGCATCAAGGGCGATTTTGGGTTTGGTCGCGGGAGGTTTAACCGCGACAGTTTTGCTTACACAAGCAATTGGAATTCGCGCAGAGATTTTGCAACGTCGAGTCGCTGACCAAGATTTTCTTTGCGCAAAGACATTCAAACCGCAATTGAAAAAAGAAGGATTGATTCTCGCCTCCGGTTGGTCGTGCCTTGATGACGACGGACTTCCCGTAGCTTACAACGAGTCTTTCTATTTCTATTGGCTCGATAGAAAAGGATTCAATATCTGCATTGAAGAGCAGAGCATTCCGAAGATACGCGAATTCGTCGGGCGCGGCGCGAAGTATTTCGTTGCCGGAAAAAATAAGCTCGAAAAGAAACCAGGATTCGAAACTGCGCTGCGCGAAAATTTTCCCGTAGTCGCAGAATGCGACTCTGCGATCGTATTCGATATTGAAGTTTCACTATGAAGCAGAAATTACTCGCAAGCCTTTCGCTCGA
>DAITAB010000354.1:0-1962 GCA_036824525.1 Pyrinomonadaceae bacterium | reverse complement strand
GTCGATTTCAATGCCTCTGCAACTAATTGAAGCGCCTTGTCGCCTTCGGGATGAGTAAATTGATCATTGTATTCCTTGAAAAAATCGACATCGATCATCATGAAACTCATCGGATAACCTTGCCGCGCCGAGCGCTTAATTTCTTCCGAAAGACGCGCTTGCAAATATCGTCGATTGAGCAATCCCGTCAAGGTGTCTGTAATTGACAGTTGCTCGAATTTTCCCGCGCGTTGTTTCAGCGTGAGACGATCCAACGCAATCGCGAGTTGCGGCGCAAAGGTATCCAAAAGTTCGAGATCAAAATTGTCGTAACCGGTTCCATCAATGCGATCGGTAACATTGAGAACGCCCATCCGTTTTTTCCCGACGATGATCGGGTAACTTATAAAAGTTTCTGATTTGTATCTTCTCGATGGTACCGCCGGCTTCAATCCAACCGACGCTAAATCATGTGCGACTGCAGCTTTCGATGTTTCCCAAACCCGACGCGCGACTCTATCCCCGATATTCTCCGCATCGTGATCAAACTCTTCGGGTTGAATTCCTATGGTCGCTTTGATTACAAGCCGATTCGTCTCGTCATCGTAAAGCAACAGCGAACCCCGCTCAGCCCGCATCAGCTCGACGCAAAAATGCGAGATCAGCGGAAATATATCCTCGGCTTCAGCGCTCCTTAAATTTTCGTTGAAACGTCGAACCGCATCAGCGAGAAGCGACTGCCGATCGATTTGCTTTCGCAGTCGAAGTATCTCTAAATCCGACGCAACATTTCTCACAAAGACCGAAAGGCGTTTTTTTGTCGGACGGTCAATCGAACCGTTTCCTACAACCAGTGCACCACGAACTTTTTCGCCAACCGTAACGGAAAAAACCTGAATCGATCGTCGCTTGGATGGATCTGCAGTTGGGCGCTCTCGAAATTCGATTGATGTTCCTCGATGAAATGATTCGAGAAGCCGCGGATCGTCTGCAGGCATCGCCATCTTGAAATCGAGCGTCGCCAAAACTCCGCTTGAGGCGACAACCTTGAACTCATCGCCAACTCTTTCGAGCCACGCGAGATCTTTGAGTTGAAATCGCTCACCAACAAATTCCAGTAAACGGTTACACGCCTCTTGGTAACTAAGATCGAGCAAGGTTCCGAAGAGCGAACGCCATTCGACAATTTGCTCCGGGCTCATATTCAAGGAAGAAAGGCTTAAACCTTTCGCCGGCGGCGACATCTCGGAATTTGTATTTACCGCTGACTCGGCGGAAGTTTGTGCAGGAATCTCTTCGGAGATTTCCTCCGGTGTTGAAAGTTTTTGCGACTCTAAGAAGGTATCGAGAAGGTGCTTTTCGTCGTCGTCGAGAATTTCTACCCGCGCCGCTAACTGCGCTACATCTTTTCGCGAACTCGAAAGAAGAATATTTGAGAACAATTGCTCCGGCGTAAATTGTCTCCAGTCGCCGTTCATCGCGCGCTCAGTCGCATCGCGGTAATCTTTGGTTGTTGAGAAAGCTCGTCCGGTAATTACGGCAAATTTTCGTCCGCCAATTTTCAGAGGTGTAACGGAATAACTGAGTCCCGCATGACATTTCGAGTGGATAATGCCGCCAGCCTTGTGTGCGTCGCGCACCGCGCTACCGCAGAATTTCGCGCATGCGGGCGAAAATTCCTTCGAGTAGAAAAGATTCTTGCAGATTGAATTGTTATTCGCCGAAGCCAAAACAGACGAATCTTCGCCTTCTACCAAGACAACGGATAAACCGAATTCCGCGGCGAGTTGCTCTTGATAGTCCGTCCAAGCCAGGTTTTCGGCAGACTTATCGCGTGTCATTTCCCTACATTCCAGCTCAAAAATTGCTGTTTTTTTAGCGCTCAGAGCCTAGAAACACCTAATTGGCGTCGGTTTTCACTAATTTCCAAACCGATCTGCGGGCAGAATGGCTGTTTTGTTTATTATTGCACAAAAGATTTTG
>DAITAB010000353.1:0-1969 GCA_036824525.1 Pyrinomonadaceae bacterium | reverse complement strand
AATTATCGCTGAAGCAGTTGAATGGAGAATCGTCGCCAATAGCTCGGAGCAGTCTGAGGATTCGAAAGACGACTTGGTAACGGAAAATCTCAAACGGGCTTTGTCACGCCATCTCAGTGAATTACAGAAATTTACAAACGCGCAGTTGTTTTCAAAGCGATTTGAGAAATTTCGTTCGATGGGAGTTTTCGAAACAGATTGACGTCGATAAAAATCGTGAAATGAAAAGGGCGAACAAATTGTTCGCCCTTTTTTAAATTTAACTTATTCTAAAACGGTACGTCGTCATCCGCCGGCGATTCGCCCATCGGACTCATCGGAGGTTCCGGCGCGCCCGCGCTTGCAGCACGCGCGTTTGGCGCATCGTCGCCGCGGCTTCCAATGAACTGCATATCGGTCGCGGTCACCTCCAAGGTATTGCGATTCTTACCATCGCGATCTGTCCATTCTTCAACGCGAAGGCGACCCTCGATGTAAATGGAACTTCCCTTGGTAAGATACTTTGAGGCGTTTTCAGCTTGTTTTCCCCAAAGCGTCACGCGAAACCAAGTGGTTGAATCCTGAAGCTCGCCGTTTTTGTCCCGACGCTTTTCGTTAGTTGCAACTGAAAAATTACAGACGGCATTTCCTTGTGGGGTGTATCGCAATTCGGGATCCCGTCCAAGATTCCCGACTACGATGATCCTATTGAAAGACATATCGTGTTAACTCTCCGATCAAATTTATTAATTGAGGAACTACGGATGTTAGCTTCAAAAGCTGCGGAGCGTCAAGTCCACAAATTCGCGTTCTGCAGTTTGTGAAATACGGAATCGACTCTTAACATCATATTCGAATGTTGAAATTATTAAGGGATTCATTAAATTGTTTTGCCGCCGCGTGTATCTGCCTTTCATTGAATGTGGCGGCACAACAGCCAACGAAATTCTCGGTAAAGCCGTGCTGGAACATTGATTTGGAATTCAAGTCCGACACACCGAGCGTTGCGAATAAAGAAGCGGTTTTTATCGCAGTCAGAGAGGGTGCATTGATTGCAGTGGATTCCAATCACGGAGAGATACTTTGGCGCGCAGAACTCGGCGGTGAAATAACGGGAAAGTTAATCGCCACGGATTCTCAGCTTTTCGTCGTGACCCGTTTGGAATCGACCGAGCCTACCGGCGCCGTTTCCTTTCGACTTCATGCCCTTAGTTCTCTGACGGGTCTGACTTTGTGGCGAAACATTTTGCAGTCTCTGCCGATTCCCGTGACAGAATCAGCGGGACGACTCATCGTGTTTTTTGAAAACGGAAGTATCCAGGCGTTAGACGCTCAAAGCGGTCAACACGTTTTGGAAACCTCGTTTCGAAAGAAGATTTCGGCAGTGACGTTTTCACGCGGACGACTCGGAATAGTCTTCAATGGTGAAAAGCAAATTGCAGTCGTTGATCAAACGCTCAGCGCAGCGACTTTCGTTTCTACTACAATTTCGGCCAAACAGATCATCGCAATAGATCATGGAATGCTCATCATCAGTGATGGTCTGGGAAATTTGGCGTCCTATTCGCCCGATGGGGAAAATCTGCTGTGGCGCACGCAAGTCGGAGCTGAAATTTCATCTTTGGTTGAAACACCGCGCGGAATTATTGTCACGTCTTTCGACAATTTTGTTTATCTTTTTTCAAATTCGGGACGAAAAATTTGGAAACGACGGCTCGCAGGTCGAACGGTGGGAGCGCCTTTAGTCGCAAGCGAGACGGTGATGCTAGCTACCTATGATGGTGACACCGCCTACGCGTTGGATCTGAAGAAAGGACGCATAGTCTCTCAGATTATTTTAGAAGGCGGAAATTTATTTGTTTCAAATCCGCTTTTGTCGGGCAATGCTTTTGTCTTCACTACCCGCCGCGGAATTACCGTTTACAGCAAGGAAAACTGTTCGGTCAAATAAGAATGGCGACACCTTTAAGATGTCGCCACACTAAAATGC
>DAITAB010000144.1:0-6524 GCA_036824525.1 Pyrinomonadaceae bacterium | reverse complement strand
ACGAACGGACAGCTGGTTTATTTGTATAGCACCGCTCGAAAAACCCCAACTTTCGATTGCGGTTGTGGTCGAGGGTGGCGGCTATGGTTCGCGCGTGGCGGCTCCGATCGCCGCAAACGTGATTCTGAAAGCTCGTGATCTTGGTTTGCTCGGAGCGAATTACAAACCAAAACCGATAGAAACTAATCGTTGACCTTTCGGCGGAATCAAAGAGGAAGATCGGAAAAAGGCAGAGAAAAATTTTGCACGTAAATTTTGTACGTAAAGTGAAATACGCGGACTGTCCGTTACCGGCTACTAACTGCAACTAAATGAAAAATCGTCCGTCGTCTCATTTCCTACTCATTTTGTTGATCATATTGGTCACTGCGCTGGCGCACTATTCCATTTACTACGGCGCATTGATTCGCGGTTATGAGACGAATTACCTTACCGCTTACAGAAATCTCGGACTTTTGTTCTTGCTGACTCTCGTTCCGATAATTCTCGGAAAGATTTTTAAGTTCAAAGGAAACTGGACGCTGATCACAAGTGCCGCATTGTTGTTTTCGATCGGGCTCACTATTCAGTATCGACTCTTTTCCGATCCGGAATATGTTTCGCGCGAACAGAAATCTGAAGCGCGACGTGCAAAAATTCGGACGCTTCAACTTCACTATATACAGGAAAATTATTCGCCGGAAAAAAAACAGATGATGGGTTTGCCGGCGACGCCGCCTTCGCCGGTCGATCTTTCGAAAGAGACTCCGCGTCCGGCGAATGAAACAGCCATTCAGGTTGCTTTTGCGAGTCGAACCTTAATACCAATCTTTGCAATTTTCTGTTTTGTGGCGGCGTTTTTTGTTACGACTCGCGACGACGTTTTGGAGTTACTCAAGCGAAACGGCTTCTTGATCGTTTTGCTTACGCTGGTTCCGCTCATCATTGCCGCAATAACTTCGCGAGCGGGAAAATTCATCGGTAACATGACTCCATGGGAACTTGCGAAGATTCCTTTTCTCATCGGATTCGCGGCCGTGCTTTCGATGCTTTACAAGAATCTCGCACGGACGTATTGGGGAGTTCCGCGCGCACGCGATGTGGTCCCGCTGCTCTTCATGGCAACGATCCCTTTCATTCCTTTTTTTGTACTGAAAGATTTTGGTCAGATGATGGTATTCAGCGGCGTTTACGCAACACTTTACCTGATCGCCGTTCGACGTCTTCCTCAGAGAATTGTGTTAATCGGCAGCGTGTTACTTTTAGTTGGAATTCTCGTCGTGGGAGCGCTTCCCGCAAAAACTCAGGAATTGATTCCTCTCTTGCCGACGCTGGCGCGTCCGGTGAAGACTGTCTTGCCGAACAGAATTCAGCAACGTTTTCATCTTTGGCTCGACGGATTTACACCGCCTTCTCCGGAAACATCCTGGTGGAAAGACGATTATGACGAGTATTACAACGATCTTGCCGAAAAGATGCCGAATCTTCCGGAGATGATTGAGCAAGACCCTTCGCTCCTAAATTCGATAAATGTCGATGCATGGTTTGATAAGTTGGCGTTTCAGCCGGCACAGGCAACCTTTGGCCTTGCCTCCGGCGGAACCTCCGGACGCGGTCTGGGGCTCGGATATGTCGAACTGATTCCGGTGGCGGATTCGGACTACGTTTATGCGGCAATCGCGGAAGAACTTGGACTTTTCGGGGGCTTATTGATAATCTTGGCGCTGATCACTTTCGTAAGTGCGGGCATTCGAACCGCGCTGGATTCTCGAGACATGTTTAGTAAACTCTGTGCGTTAGGGCTCACAGCCTTCATCGGATTTCAGGCACTCGTGAACATCGGAGGTATCACCCGCGCTCTCCCAATGACCGGTATAACCCTTCCATTCGTCAGTCATGGTGGCTTTAGTCTTGTCACAAGCTTTATCATGCTTGGAATGTTGATGGCTTTTTCACATCGAAACGCGCTTGACGCAATTTCCGATCTTGGGATCATAACGCCGGAGAAACCCTCGTAAGATGTCGCCCCACGGTTTTTTTCTTATTGGAGAAATGTGATGACGATGCAATTAATTGATATTGAGTCTGCCGCCGTAACCGATAAAGGGCTTAGCGAAAAGCGTCCTCAAAATGAGGATTCATTCATAAACCTTCCGTCGATCGGACTGTTTGCCGTCGCGGATGGCGTTGGCGGCGCCCAAGCCGGCGACGTTGCGTCCCAAATGGCCACGGAAATTCTCGGCGAAGCATTCTCGAATTTGCGTGCGGGCGGTGATGCGGAAGAACGCATGAAGGCTGCGATCCGGCGGGCAAACGAGGCAATCTATCAGATGTCTAGCGAATTAACGCAACTTTCAACGATGGCCACTACGATTGCCGCAATCCACATCAATGGGAATATTGCGACCATCGGACACGTTGGCGATTCGCGGATTTACCGAGTTGACCCGCGCGGACATATTTTTCGCGAGACGCAAGATCACTCAGTCGTGGAAGACGAAGTTCGCGCCGGAAGAATGACCGCCGCACAAGCTGCCCGCCATCCCAGTCGGAATGTCATAAACCGCGCGCTCGGTGTGGATGAAGATGTAGAGGTCGATCTGAAAACGACGATGATCGAACCTAAGACGACTTTTTTAATTTGTTCGGACGGCATTACAAGACACATCGACGATATAGAACTGCGCGAACTTCTTGCGGAAAGAAAATCCCCCAAGGAAATTTGCGATGAGATGAGACACATTTGTTATAGCCGCGGCGCTGAAGACAATCTCACGGCAATCGTTGTCAAAGTTGTAGGCGAAGCCGCCACGGTTGACGACGAAGCGACGATCGCCGCCGGAAGATTTGCGTCGGCGTCTGCATCTGCATCTTATTCACCGGCAGCGAGAGCTCAAGAAAATCCGCCTTCATCTCAGTCATTCGCAGATATCGATGAAACGACGAAGCGAAGTGCGGAAAAGGTTGATCAGATCGATTCCGAATTAGAAAATCTCGGACCGCGACAGAAAGAAGATTTAAAAGAAGATTATTCGAGTTTTTATGACGACACCCGACCCGCAGCGATCGAGGCGACCGAACAAAAATCTGCGCGCCGAGGTGCGGATAGAACGAGCGTTGTCGAGCGCACCCGGAAAACTTCAGGGATTGCGAAGATTTTGGGACCCGTCGCGCTACTGATTGCGGGCGGCGCGGCAGGAGCCGGACTCGTTTACAACTTTTCCGATTCGCCGGCGACGACCACCGAACAGTCACGGATTCAGATTCCCACGGTGACCGGCGGCGCATATGCAGCCTTTGAAAGCAGCCGTCGTGAAGTAGATGAAAATCCCGAGGCGTATTTGAGGTCAAACGAAAATCGCGCAGAGGATGCAGAAGATTATTACTTACTCGCTCGTGCAAGTTTGTTGCTTTCGCAATATCCGGAAGCGAAATCGTTTCTTGCGAAAGCAAATGCCCGATTACCGAAAGCTGAGGAAGCCAATCGCACAATCTTGACGACTGATATTGCGACTGCCATGTCTATCGTCGATAATCCGTTTTCCCGTCACACTTTTGAAAACATGATCCAAGGTAAGAACGGTGCCAATCCGCTCGGAACTACTCCGCTGAGCGACTCGAAAAATACCCGAACAAACAAGAAAAACGAGGCGAATATTAACGCCAATGCACTTCCGAATGCGAATTCATCGGTCGCAAATTTAAGCGCAAACGCAAATTCGCGTCGCTGAAGAGATTGCTGATTTGTATTGATATCGAATTGAAGAGTCATGAACGAGAGTTCACGGCTCTTTTGTTTTATACGGGAATCGGGTTTCTTTGACGCAAAGCCTCAAACAAAATCACTCCACACGCCACGCCGATATTGATACTCTCAACCGAGTTCTCCAACGGAATACGAACGCTTTCACTGAAAAGCGATTTCACCGAGCTCGCCAAACCTTGCGCCTCCGAACCCATGACGAGCAATCGCGGCACCTTCCAATTCACCTGTAAGTAACTGAGCGCGCCTTCGGAATCCGCATAGATGCCTGCGATTGAGCGCGAAAGAGCCCAATCAATGACGTCCTCAAGAACCGCGTCGTTCCAAATAGGCAAACGAAAAACTGCGCCCATTGAACCGCGCAGCGACTTCGACGAAAAAACGTCGGCGGAATTGCGGGTGGTGATTATTGCTGTTACTCCGGCGGCTTCGGCAGTGCGTAAAATCGCGCCAAGATTTGAAGGGTTATTGATTTCATGCAAAAGCAGAATCAAGGGCGGAACTTTGTCGTTTTCTAAACGCTTCTCGATTACCTTTCGTCCTGTTTCCGGTTGCGAACATATCAGGGCGATGCCCTGGGGAGTTTTTGTGTCTGCAATCGAATTGAAAATCTTTTCCGAAATTATCGCACTCGATTTCGACCGCGCGATTATCGCGTCTCGGAGTTCTGTTTCGCGCGCGCTTTCCCCAAATCCATCAACAAAAAATGCATCGCGGATTTCCGTTTGGGTTCGCAAAACTTCTTCCGAAAGCCTTACACCTTCTACGAATACAAGATTCTTTTCGCGTCGCTCACAAACGCGGCGCGCAAATTTGAGGCGCGGATTTTCGCGGCTGGAAATCTTTTCCATTGGTTTTCCCGAAGAATTGCTGCAAAAAAAAATACTCGCGGCGGGGATCGAACCTGCGGCCTCTTCCTTCGGAGGGAAGCGCTCTATCCACTGAGCTACGCGAGCAAAAACTACTTTTTCTCTTGAATAGAAACTGTCTTAATTCTTATCGCATCCAATGGTTTTTCGCCATCGCGCGGCGCACCCGCTATCGTGCGCACATTGTTAATTCCATCTATGACCTTTCCAAAGATCGTGTATTTCTGGTCAAATGCGGGTTCCCGTTTTAACGTAACAAAGAATTGGCAATTCTGCGTGTTTACATCCTGTGTGCGCGCTGCACCTACAATTCCTGTGTCGTATAAAACATCGGAAAACTCCGCCACCACATTCGGCTTCTTCGAATTACCCGTTCCATCGTTCGCCGGTATGTCATCTTTCGACAATGGATCACCACCCTGAATCACTGAAGCATTTATGCGATGAATTGTCGTGCCGTTATAAAATCCCTCGCGCGCAAGTTCCTTGAATCGCTTCACCATTTCCGGTGCAAGATTTGAATACAACTCAATGGTGAATTTTCCGTAAACCGGTTGTTCCATTTCGACCACTGCAATTTCCGAATCGGCGACCGGCACGACACCTTTCTTTACTTCCGCAGTCGTACCCGGTGATTTCGAGGGTGCAGTTTTCTCGCACGATACTGCTACCAACATCGCCAACGATAAATAAATCAAACAAATTCTCTTCAGCATAATTTGAATCAAGTTTCCTTTTTGCTATCGATCAAGATTGTAACCGGACCGTCGTTCGTTAAAGTCACATTCATCATCGCCTGAAATTGTCCGCTCGCAATTTGTGAAACGCTTTTCCTCGCCTCGGCGATAAAAGTTTCATAAAACTCTTTCGCTTTCTCCGGCGTAGCAGCTTCAATAAATGAAGGACGCCGTCCTTTTCTCACGTCTGCATACAAAGTAAATTGCGAAACAACAAGCAGCGCCGCTCCCACATCCAGTAGCGAAAGATTCAATTTGCCGTCGGCATCTTCGAAGATTCGCAGATTGAGAATTTTATCTACAAGGTATTCAACGTCGCGCCTTTCATCATTTGTGGAGACGCCGAGCAAGACGAGAATACCGCGCCCGATTTCACCGACTATTTTATTTTCAACTTCAACTTTCGCGGCAGAAACGCGTTGGATAACGGCGCGCATTGTTCACGCCGCCGCGCCGGTCTCGATTGTTACCCGATTCATCACCACCGGTTCGAGGGGTTTGTCGCTCGCATTGGTTTTCACGGAGGCGATCGCATCGATTATGTCTTGCCCTTCGACAACGCGACCGAATTTTGTGTAGTTTGGCGGCAGCGGATAATCGACGTGCATTATGAAAAATTGCGAACCGTTTGTATTGGGTCCGGAATTCGCCATCGCGACAGTTCCGCGAGAATAAGGTCCGCTATAAAGTGGTGAATACTTTTCAATCTCGTCGTCGAATTTTCCGCCGGCAGCGCTTTCACCGCCGTAACCCATTCCGAGCGGGTCGCCGCCTTGAATCATAAAATTCTTAATTACACGGTGGAAAATTACTCCGTTGTAATATCCGCGCTCCGCCAATAAACGGAAATTTTCCGTGGTCTTCGGTGCATCTGCTTCGAGAAGTTCGAAGCGGATTGTTCCTTTATTTGTTTCGATTACTGCAATGCGATTGCTCATGAATTTCTCCTTTTCGACATAAAGAATTACGAGATTAACATAAAAAAGTGATCATTCGGAATGCAGACTAGCGGGAAGTGAGCACGAATTTTTCTATCGCCAAAGCGACACCATTTTCGTCATTGCTCAAGGTTGTTTTAAACCTACCGTCTTCGAGAAGCTCGGGAGGAGCATTTCCCATCACAACTCCGATGCCGGCAATTCGGAGCATACCGAGATCGTTAAAATTATCGCCGAT
>DAITAB010000143.1:0-6527 GCA_036824525.1 Pyrinomonadaceae bacterium | reverse complement strand
GAACGAATCGAAAAAGACGATGAAAATGAATCCGGAAGATTTGAATACGTCGTACGCGAAAATGAAATATCGTCCGTTGACCTTACCACCAATGAAAAAGGCGAGGCTTCCTATAACTATGCGCCGACCCAAGTCGGCAACATCGTAATAAAAACCACAGTTCTCGAAAACGGAAATCCAACTACGACTATCGGCGAAACAATTTGGGTTACGGATGAGAAAGGTATCTGGGATGAATATCGATATCAAGAATCCGATTCCATAAAGCTTATTCCCGATAAGAAGAAATACCGTGTAGGCGAAACTGCACATGTGCTTGCGCTGCTTCCAACCGATCAGGCGCATTTGCTGGTTACAACGGAAATGAACCAAGTCCTGACCGTTCGAAGAATTGATGCGGTAGGTCGCGCGACAATGATCGACTTACCCATCGAAGGTCGTTTTCAACCGAACATTTATCTCAGCGTGAGTTACATAAAGAATGGCGAGATGTTCGTCGGCGATAAGAACATCGATGTTCCGGCGCGCGAGAAAATTCTCAATCTGGAAATCGTTCCAAACAAATCCGAATACCGTCCGCGCGAAATCGCTTCTTATACTGTCTCCGCCCGCGATGCGGATGGTGCGCCGGTTTCGGGTGCCGAAGTAAGCCTCGGCGTGGTGGACGAAGCAATTTATAGCGTAAGACCAGATGGTTTCGGCGATATCCGTCGTACGTTTTACGACAGAAAATACAATCGAGTAAATACAAGCTTTGCGAATTCGTTCACCTTTTATGGTTACTCCGGAACAAAGCCAATCGAGCTCGCGCAGAGCAAGCGGGCGTTCGCTCTTACTGATTTTAAGAATGACGGACAGTACGTTGAACCAAAAGTCCGAAAGCTATTCAAGGACACTGCATTTTGGAAATCCGACATCGTGACCGGCGCGGATGGAAAGGCAACCGTTAAGTTTGAACTTCCCGATAACCTTACGACATGGCGTGCAACGGCGCGTGCTGTCACTGCGGATACGCGCGTTGGAGCGGCAATGATGCGGGTGGTTGAACGCAAAGATTTGATTCTTCGTTTGGCAACTCCGAGATTTTTCACCGAAGGAGACACAACGACTATTTCGGCAATCGTTCACAATTATCTTAAATCCGAAAAGACCACCAAGATTTCGCTTGCGGTGAGCGGCGCGGATTTGCTCGGTGAATCCGAGCGGACGGTAACGATTGAAAAAGAGGGCGAGACGAGAATCGACTGGCGCGTATCCGCCACCAAGGTCGGCGAGGTAATCCTTCTTGCAAAAGCCCTGACCGATACAGAGTCGGATGCAGTGGAGCTTCCATTTCCGGTAGTGCCGAAGGGCTTGCGCGTTGTGAAAGGTTTGTCCGAAGACGTTTCGGGCGACGATGCCGATAAAGAAATCACGCTGGAAATTCCGGCAAACGCTCACCCGATTGCGCGAAAAATTCATATCGAGATCGCGCCTTCGATTGCTTCGTCGCTCCTCGGCGGACTCGACTACCTTACAAGTTATCCTTATGGCTGCACCGAGCAAACAATGTCGAGTTTTCTTCCAACGGTTATCGTTTCGCAAACGATAAGAGACATCAAGACCGCATACATCAGCAGTTCAAACGACATAAAACGAAAAGTTGAAGCCGGGCGCGACCGGCTCTACAGTTTCCAACACAACGATGGTGGTTGGGGTTGGTGGAAAGACGACGATAGCGATCCATTTATGACGGCTTACGTTGTAGATGGTTTATCGCTCGCGCAACGAGCGGGATATGAAATCGATAGCAGCCGGATTGAGCGTGCGCGCGAAAGACTGAAGCTATTGATTGAGGCAAACAAGTTAGGCAACGGCAATCCGATTGACCTCGAATCCCGCACCTACATGATTTATGCGCTCAATGAATCAGGCGAGATGGATTCGCGCTATTCCGACGAAGCTTACGCAAACCGCAATCAGCTTCAGCCATACGGACGCGCGCTTCTCGCTCTGATGCTCGCCGCTCGCAAAGATAATCGTGCGCGCGAGGTTGCGGAGGAGATTGAAGGAAGCGCGACAGTCACAGATATTTCGGTTCATTGGTCTTCCAAGCGAAAACCAATGTTGGATTTTTATGAACAGAATGACACGGAGGCGACTTCTCTTTCATTGAGAGCGCTTTCGAAAATTCTTCCGAAATCACCGTTGCTTCCAAAAGCTGCGCGATGGCTCGTCAAGAATCGGCGCAATGGTCATTACTGGGATTCGACGAAGCAAACTGCCTTCGCGATTCTCGGTCTTATTGATTACGTAAAAATAAGCAAAGAACTCGAAGCAGATTATCGTCTTGAGGTTTATCTGAATGGCGAGCAAATTCTTGCGCGCGATGTGAATTCAAAATCGCTCGGCGCTTGGCAAGACGGAAACTTTGATAGAAAAGGAAATGAGGCGCTGGCAACAAATCAACTTCGGGTAGTGAAACGTGGAAAAGGAACCGCGTACATTTCAGCCTTCGCGGAATACTTTACGACCGAAGAACAAACGCAAGCACAATCTTCGCAGCAACTGAAAATCGAACGCGAGTATCTTCGCCTTCGATTAAAAGAAAGTAATGATAAGGCAAGTTGGATGCTTGAACCTCTCAGTGGCGATTTACGGTCGGGAGATTTGATCGTCTCGAAGCTGCGCGTAACGGGTGCTCCCGGTATGTACCTGATGATTGAAGACCCGATTCCCGCCGGAGCAGAGCAATTGGAAACCGTCAGCGGAATCAATCTTAACTACACGGAAGGCGGTTGGTCCGATTGGTATAGCGCACGAGAATTCCGCGATCAGAAGACGGTGATTTTCGATTCTTATTTTGATGGCGACGCAAAGTTTCAGTATGCAATGCGAATCATCACACCGGGCGAATTTCGCGTGGCACCGGCGAGGGCGGAGCTCATGTATGACCCGACGGTTCAAAGCAACACATCCGATACACGACTTTCGATACTGGAAAAGTGAACGCATAAACGCAAGGAAAAAATATGTTCAAACAGATATTCGAAGCTATGAAATTTGCTGCGGGTCGCCTGATTCGCGATTGGAAACTCGTCTTATTGTTGGTTGCAGTATTCGCCGTGATGTTGACGGGAATCTGGGTTTTTGCAAATGCGGGAGTCGGGAGCATCGCGAAACTTATCGTCGGCTCGATCGGCGTGATTATTTCGGTTGGTGCGTTCTTCTTTCTGCAGGCGCTTACGTCCAACTACACCTCGCGTTCAAAAAGTTTCGGTGAACTATTGAAGACCGGCACTGAACTAACTTGGAGGATTGTTTTGGTGAGTATTCCGATAATCGCCCTGGCATATTTCATTTCGGACCTCGCGCAACGAGCTGAAGTTGCGATCGTCCCGATTTCCGATGGCATCGGATACATAGATGAATCGCGCAGTAATACCACGTGGTTTTCCGATTGGAGAATTTTGTTAGTCGGCACGATGCGGGCAATTCTTTTTTATTTGGTGCTTCCGATGATGGCGATACAGTTTTGGATAACTGTCGCTCAACACGGAATTGGAGGAATGCTTCGACGATTCTTCAGCGTTTTGCGTCGGAGTTTTTCGGCGAAGAATTTGATCGCGTTTCTGTTTGGCGCCATTGTATTCGCGCTCATTCCCTATTTTCTTTTAAAGACTCGTACTCCGCTTTCGAAACCATCGTTTGAATTGATTGCATTTGGAGCGCGCGTTTTGCTTTCGTCGCTTCTGATACTCTTCGGTTGGACGACGACGATCGGCGCGCTGAGTCGGCTCAACGCGGATGCGCTTCCGGAAGATCCGTTGGCTTCGGAAGCCGGAGCGAAACCGACCGAATTTGCTACTACATCGTAATTTGATGGTCTTCGAATACACACAATTTCGTTTCGAGTCCGGCTTCGATTCTCAACCTTCGCGCTTGATGAAGAATAACCATCGATGCGCAAGTCACGTTTCAAATTCCCCAAGAATAGTTTTGGAAATTGTTGCTCTTCTTACATTTTCAATCTTGTTCGTCGGATGCGGTGGAAATTTAGCGCCGGCAGCAGTCTCTGCCCCGTTGGCCAACGGAACTCAACGCGAATCGGACATAGACAAAGAGCTCCAGCTGTCTGCTGAAAAGGCTCTCGGCGAAAACGAGGGCACGATAATCGTCAGCGATCCGAAAACGGGGCGCATTCGGGTGATTCTGAATAAACGATTGGCTATCGAACAATCATTTCCAGTTGGCTCGGCGATAAAACCCTTTACAGCGCTCGTCGCATTGCGCTCCGGTATTGTTAATCGCGAAACTACCACTTACTGCAAAACTTTCTACCATGGCGACGACGGGCGATTCACTTGTTCTCATCCAAAAATCGAGAAACCGCTTAATTTGGAAGCAGCCCTTGCGTATTCGTGTAATTACTTCTTTGCAAATGTGAGCGAAAGGATCAGCGAAAGCGCATTTGTTTCGACCCTTTCTTCATTTGGATTTGGCGAAAAAACCGGAATCAATCTCGCGCAGGAAGTTCCGGCGCGCATCCCGAATGGAATGTGGCGAAGCACAATTCCCTTGGGCGACGACGATTCGCTTCTCGCTACGCCCATTCAGGTCTTAACCGCATATCAGGCTCTCGCAAATGGTGGACGGCTTTTTCAGCCGCAGATCGGAACGGCACAGGAATTTTCACCGCGTCAATTTAGAACAATTAATATCAGGCGCGAGGACCGCGCGACAATTTTGAACGGTATGCGCGGCGCGATTGAGTTTGGATCAGCTGCTGAATCTGATCTTTCCTCGCTTCCGATCGAGATTTTTGGGAAAACCGGAACCTCTACATCGAGCAGCGGTTTTCGTACGCAAGGTTGGTTCGTTGGATTTTCGACCCAAGAAAAACGTGGCGGCGCGGCATCGCCCGAATCGGTTGATCTGGCTGTCTTGGTTTTTCTGAAACGCGGACGAGGAAAAGACTGCGCCAGAATTTCGCGCGGCGTATTTGAGACTTACGCGAAACTGCTTCCGCAAAATGTTTCAAACCGGAAAGAAAATGTCGTAGCCGATAATGCGGATGAGAACATCGAGAAGCTGACGATCGGAAAGATTCCGCATCAACGCGTGAAAGTTCGATTGGAGTTGGAACGAAGACTCGTCGATCTCGATATCGAAGATTATGTTCGCGGAGTTTTGACGGCGGAATCCGACTTCGAAAATCAAATTGAAGCATTGAAGGCACAGGCGATTGTGAGTCGCACGTTCGCAGTGCGCAATACTGCCAGGCATGCCGCGGAAGGATTTGATTATTGCAGTACGACTCACTGCCAACGGTATCTGACGAAGTTCGATGTTCGTGCGAGCGAAACTTCTAAACGCGGTCGCCTCATCGCGCGTGCAGTCGAAGCTACAAGTGGATTGGTGCTAAAAGGTGAAGACGGACGCCCGATCGAAGCGCTTTTTCATGCTTCCTGCGGTGGCAAGACTGCTGACGCGAGTTCGCTCTGGGGAATAAACGACGCGAAATATTTGCGAACTGTTAGCGATGATTGGTGCAGCAATAATGGTGCGCGAAAATGGTCAGACAGTATTTCGGCAATTGATCTGATGCGCGCGCTAAACGCGGATTCACGCACGAGAATCGAAACCAATCTCCGCGAAGTAAGAGTCTTGAAAATGGACTCAAGCGAGCGGGCTGAGGTGGTGCAGATTGAGGGCGATGAGACAAAAACAATCAGCGGATGGGATTTCAAGATCATCGTTGGGCGCACGCTCGGCTGGGACGTGCTCAAGAGCGCGCGTTTTCGCGTGCGTCGCGACGGAGCGAATTTTGTTTTTGTTGGAAGTGGTTTCGGACATGGCTTAGGACTTTGTCAGGAAGGCGCACACGACTTGGCGCTCGCGGGTTCAAACTACACGCAAATTCTCGCACATTACTTTCCACTTGAAACTTCAGAAAACAATGTCGTGACAAATGCGGTGAGCGGATTATTGGGAAACGCGTCTGCTACATCGGAGATAATCCGAAGCGAACATTTCATCGTGAAAATACCTGCCGGCGCGCGCAATGATCAATACAAAGATGCATTGGCGATTCTCGAGTCTGCTCATTCGGAACTTTCGCAAAAATTGTCCGCCGCATCGGTTCCGTTCGAAGGAAATCGCGCCATAGAAATTCGTTTCTTCGCTTCTACTCCGGAATTTTCTTCGCAGACCGGGAAGCCCTGGTGGGTCGCCGCAGTAACCTCGGAAAATCAAATTTCGCTTCAGCCGATTTCAGTTTTGCGGCGAAAGAACATTCTCGAAACCACTCTCAGACACGAACTAGCTCACGCAATTCTGAACTCCAACGGTGGTGCTAAAGCGCCGCGTTGGCTGGCTGAAGGTTTGGCGATTTATTTCGCGAAAGAAAAATCCGGTCTGCCAAAGGTTGCGAATTTGCGTGAGCCGCCGATCATCGAACTGGAACGTCGCCTCGCGCAACCGCGTTCTACTCAAGAACTGAAACTTGCGCTTGCGTTTGCCTTGAGAAAAGTCGAAGCGATGATTCG
>DAITAB010000352.1:0-1986 GCA_036824525.1 Pyrinomonadaceae bacterium | reverse complement strand
AAGAAAGTTTTTGATTATGCATTCAGCGTAGGGGTGCTTCATCACACTCCGGATCCTAAGGCTGCTTTTGTGTCACTCGCTTCAAGAGTGAAAAGCGGCGGACACATTTCCGCTTGGATTTACGGCGCGGAAAATAACGAATGGATAACGAGTTTTGTGAATCCGGTGCGCGAGAAATTCACCTCGAAGATTCCGCAGCCCGTTTTGTATCAACTCTCAAAACTGCCTACTCTGGGTGTTTTTCTTTCTTCGAAACTGATTTATCGTCCGCTGAATTCCTTTTCGAAGGAATTCGCTTCGAAGCTTTTTTACAATGAGTATTTGAATCATCTGGGCGGTTTCGGCTGGCGCGAGCAACACAATATAGTCTTCGATCATCTCGTTGCACCGACGGCTTTTTATATCTCCCGCGATGAATTCGAAAATTGGTGGAAGGAAATTGGCGCGAAGGAAACGCAGATTATTTGGCATAATGAGAATTCATGGTGCGGGTTTGGGAAAATCAATTGAACCACAGAGACACAGAGAAAAATATTGGACTGGTGGAGCAAATTTACAGTCGTAATTTTCGTGAGAAACTTTTTCGCTTCTCCGTGTCCTCTGTGCCTCTGTGGTGAATTAGATTTATGAAATTTGAAAAAAGCGTCGGGAAAAAATATAAGAATTCGATAAAAGCGGCATTTGATACGATCGAAGAGAAAGGCAACAAGTTTCATCGTTATATGGTTCGCACCATACGCGAATCGGATATGTTGATCTGTTGTTATCCGGTGAGCAAAGTTAACGCGTCAGGCATCACCGGCGTTATCAATCCCGAAAAAACCAACAAGAGAATTCGCAAGAAGCGAATGGATCTTTACGATGCTTTCGAGGAAATTTTTATCACGATTGCCGAAGAGACGATTGATACCGGCGGTCAACGCGGCTGCGAAGGAACTTTTGTTCACGAAGGTCGCCATGCTTACGATTTCGCGCGCATGGTTTCTTCATTCTCAAATGCAGATCTCGCGCCCGATGAAGTTTTCAACCCGACGCTTTATGAGCTCGAATGGGAAGCACACAAAACCGCCGGCGAATATATGTTGCAGATGAGCATAGATGAGTACCTTTCGGAGGGCGTGCAACTGATGATTCTTGGCGAAAGCAATGGTGAGTGTTTTTTGGATGACGATGGAATAAAGCGTCGCCTGCAGAAGTCATACAATCTCAATGAGATGAATCAAGGAGTAATAATGAGTGAAATGCTCGGTCTTCAACCCCGGGCATAAAACCAATGAACGTAAGTCTTCCACAAGAAATGAAGCAGCATACCTATGCGATTATGAATCGCGTAGAAGATTCGCATTGGTGGTTTGTAGGAAGACGCGCGATTTTGGAATCGTTTCTCAAAATGATCGTCTCCACTAGCCTGCCCAAATTCCAAAATCGACAAATTCTTGATGTAGGTTGCGGAACCGGCGCGAATCTGGAAATGCTTTCGCAATTCGGAGTCGCGCAAGGCGTTGACGTTTCGGATGAAGCGCTCGAATTTTGCCGCGCGAAAGGTTTGAAAGTTGAAAAAGGTTTCGCCGAGAAGTTGCCTTTTGCGAATGAGAATTTTGATATTGTGACTGCGCTGGATGTTGTGGAACATCTCGATGACGACGTTGCCGGCTTGCGCGAAATGCATCGCGTTCTTCAACCCAACGGTCGCGCGCTTATTTTTGTGCCGGCATTTATGTGGCTTTGGGGTGTGCAAGACGATATTTCGCATCATCGAATTCGTTACACGCGAAAACAGATCGTCGAAAGATTGCAAAAGGCAGGTTTCAAAATCGAACGCGCCACTTACGCGAACATTACTTTTTTTCTTCCGATTTTGATCGGACGCATTTTGATGAAACTCACCGGAATCAAACCGGAATCCGAAAACAATATTAATGTTTCGGCGTTGAATGGCTTTCTGGGAAAGATTTTCGGCGCGGAGAGATTTTGGTTGAAACGCGC
>DAITAB010000020.1:0-21281 GCA_036824525.1 Pyrinomonadaceae bacterium | reverse complement strand
CGCATTGTGCACAACGTTTGTTCATGAGGATTTATGAAACTTCGGTCACGGAAAATCACGCACCGACATCTCGGTAAATGTTAGCAAAGGCGGATTTGTCTAGCTATTGCATCGAACAAATTCTCGTTTTTGCGCATCCTAGTTCCGGTTGATAGAATTTCAACTGTTATTTTAGGCATATCCGATTTTCGTGAGGTTTCAGCAATGAGGAATTTTTTTCGCGCGGTTCTTTGCCTTTCGCTCGTCGTATTTTCGTATTCGGCGACTTCGGCGCAAGAGACGGAAGCGGTCGTGATCGATGAAGTCATCGCTCAGGTAAACGATGGCGTGATCACGCTTTCGCGGGTAAAGCGCGAGATGAACGAATTAACGGATGCTTTGGTCGCAAATGGAAAATCCCGCGATGAAGCCAAACGCGAAGTTGAATCTAAACAAGGCGAATTGATCGCGAGTATCATCAACAATGAACTTCTCATTCAAAAAGGAAAAGAGCTAGATCTCGGACAAGACGTTGAGGCGCAGGTAAACCAACGCTTTCTCGAGCTTATGAAGCAACGCAATTTGAAGACACTCGATGCGCTCTATAAAGAAATGGAGAAAGCTAATGTTCGACCGGACGACATTCGGGCGAATTTGCGTGAACAGTTTACCCAGGAATTTGTTTTAGGTCGCGAAGTTGACTCGCGTCTTTACCATGGATTCACCACCAAGGAATTGCGGGATTACTTCGAAAAAAATAAGTCGAAATTTATTAAGTCGGGAACGGTTTCACTCTCCGAAATTTTCATAAGCCTTGCCGGAGTCTCCGATGAAGCCGCTTTGCAAAAAGCCAAATCGATTGTTTCAAGAGCCCGCGCGGGCGAAGACTTTGCAAAGCTTGCGGTGGAATATTCCGAGCGCCCGGATATCGCGGAAACAAAGGGAAAAGTTGGGAGCTTCAGTACCGATGAACTTACAGATTTCGTAAAAAATGCCATTAAGAACTTAAAAGCCGGCGGAATTTCCGAACCTCAGAAAATCGATGAAGGTTACGAAATCCTGCGCGTTGACGAAAGAACCGACGACGCAAAGGAAGCCGTATTCGATGAAGATGCGATACGAAACAAAATGACTATGGAACGCCGTGCGGATGAACGGAAGAAGTATTTTTCAACACTTCGAAAAGAAGCATATCTTAAGATTTCCGAAAGTTATCGCGCGATAGTTTCGCCGATCCTTTTTGAAGAAGAACGAAAAGCACCAACTTCCAAAACTAAAAACTAAACTCCGATAATTTGACCTCTGAAAGCTAAAAGACGGCAGGCACGCCCACTTGGAAATTCAGAGGTCGTATTGTTTCTAAGATGCGTTTGGATCTCTTCTTAAAAATAACGAGGCTAGTCGCGCGGCGCGCGCTGGCGCAGAGTCTTTGCGATGCCGACCTTGTTTATGTAAATGGCGCGACTGCCAAAAGTTCCAAAGACATAAAAGTTGGCGATGAAATTGAACTGCGTAAATCGAGCGGCACACTTACCGTCCGCGTAAAACAACTTCCGGTATCAAAACAAGTTGCAAAATCATCAACGTCAGAACTTTTCGAACTGGTTAGCCCAACTTCGCCCGGCAAGGAAACTTAGTACTTGTTGTTCCGCTGCGATTTCTGACTTATATTTCTCTTTAACTTAGACTCAAGTCAGGAACTAATAATGAAAATATCTTTTCTGCTCCTCCTCGTGTTCGTCATTTGCGCGAATGCGCAGATTCGCATCAGCGCGGATTTAGTTGTGCTGAACGCCAACGTTCACACCATGGATTCATTGCGCCCGAGAGCCGAGGCTTTTGCGGTGATCGGCAACAAGATTATTGCGATCGGCACATCAAAAGAAATTCGGAAGCTCGCTTCGCCGCAGACAAAAATCGTTGACGCGAAAGGTAAGCTCGTAGTTCCCGGTTTCAACGATTCGCATGTTCATTTTCTCGAAGGTGGATTTCAGCTTTCGAATGTGGATTTGCGTGACGCGAAATCGCCGGAGGAATTTGTGCGCCGCATACGCGAATTTGCCTCGAAGATTCCAAAAGGTCGCTGGATACTTGGCGGAAAATGGGACCACGAAAATTGGACACCGAATAATTTACCGACCAAGGAACTAATCGACTCTGTTACGCCCGATAATCCCGTGTTCATTGACCGGCTTGATGGACACATGTCGCTCGCGAATTCGCTTGCGCTTAAACTCGCGGGTGTTTCGCGCGAAACGAAAGACGTAGAAGGTGGAATCATCGTGCGCGATGTGCGCGGCGAGCCGACAGGTATTTTCAAAGACGCGGCGCAGAATTATGTTTATCGTGTAATTCCCGAAGCATCATTCGAACAAAAACTCGAAGCGGCGGAAGCGGCTACAAAATACGCGGCGAGCCTCGGCGTAACGAGCGTTCAGGATATGTCAGCCGGAAATGACGTCGGCGTTTATCAGGAATTGATGCGCCTTGGAAAATTGCACACGCGAATTTATGCAGTTTCAACTCTGAGTGATTGGCAGCGTTGGCAGCGCGCCGGTGTGCGTTTTGCATTTGGCGATGCGATGTTGCGCGTTGGCGGATTGAAAGGATTTGCGGACGGAAGTTTGGGCTCGACGACGGCTTGGTTTTTCGAACCATACTTAGATGCGCCGAACACAAGCGGACTCGCTTCGGACGAAATTCCGAATATGTACGAAAGAGTTTCGGCGGCGGACAAAGCCGGATTGCAGATATTGATTCACGCGATCGGAGAACGCGCAAACGATGAAATTCTCGATATCTTCGAACGAGTCACCCGCGAAAACGGCGAGCGCGATCGTCGCTTCAGAATTGAACACGCGCAGCATCTTCGTCGCGAAGATATTCCGCGTTTCGGAAAATTAAACGTGATCGCTTCGATGCAGCCGATTCATGCGATTGACGACGGACGATGGGCTTGGAAGCGAATTGACGAAAAACGCATCAAAGGAACTTACGCATTTCGCAGTTTGCTCGATTCCGGAGCGTCGCTCGCATTCGGAACCGATTGGTCGGTAGCGCCACTCAATCCGATGTACGGCGTTTACGCCGCAGTAACGCGCCGAACAACTGACCGAAAGAATCCGAAGGGCTGGGTTCCCGAACAAAAAATTTCCGTTGAAGAAACCGTTCGCGCATACACGGTTGGCAGCGCTTATGCGGAGTTTCAGGAAAATCTAAAAGGTAAAATCGCAGTCGGGATGCTTGCGGATTTCGTTTTATTGTCAGACGATATTTTTACGATTGATCCGGTTCAGATCGAAAAGACCCAGGTCTTAACAACCGTCATTGACGGTAAAGTTATTTTTGAAAAAGGAATGTTGCAATGAAAAATATATTCATTCTAGTCGCTCTCATCATTGGATTGTTCGGCACAACTTTCGCGCAGCACGATATGACGAAAGAAAAAACGCCGACTGAGAAAGATAAAACCGAAGCGATTCCGGCTGATGCTTATCTAAAACGCGGCGAGCCGATCGGCAACGCGAAAAAAGTTTCGCTTGCCAAGGCGCTGAAGAATCCTACGAAGTACAGCGGAAAGCTGGTTCGCGTTGAAGGCGTGATCGTGCGTTCGTGCAAGATGCAAGGCTGCTGGATGGAACTTGCGCCGGAGAAAGATGCGGCATCGGTTCGGGTGGAGATGAAAGATCACAGCTTTTTTATTCCGCTTAATTCAGCCGGTGCTTTTGCGCGTGCGGAAGGTATGCTCCGGGTGAAAACCATGAGCAAAGCGGAGGTCGAACATATGATCGAAGAAGACGGCGCGAAATTTGATAAACGAAATGCCGATGGAAGCGTGACGGAAATTTCGTTTGTTGCGACGGGAGTTGAGCTGACACGAAAACCGGCGTCGCGATACTGAGTTTTTCCGCCTGAAATGAAAAGCAAAAAAAGAACCCGCTAGCTCTCGCCGGCGGGTTCGCTTTTTGATCGCAGTTGCCGCCAAGATGGCGGCGTTCCTTTTAGAACTTAAACCTCGCGCCGATTTGCGCCTGTCGCGGTTCGCCAAAGCCCGCCGAAACCGTTCCGTCGAAATTAAACGTAAGCGGTCGTGGAAGACTTCTTAGATTGCGATTGTTAAAGAGATTGAATGCCTCAAAAATTGCTTCGAGCGACATTTTCTCCGTGATCTTAAATCCCTTCGTCGCGCGAAAATCAATTGTAAAGTATTCATTCTCGAGTCGAAGTGCGTTGCGTTCTAAGATATTGGGAAACGATCCTCGATTCGAAGGGTTCGTCGGCTGCGCCGAGCGATACTGAATTATCGGTGAGATACCGATGTCCCAAGGAAGCGCAAAAGTCGCAAACGCATTGAAGCGATGGCGCTGATCTCGATCTGACCATCCATATTCCGGTTGCAGATTACGCGGATCAACATATCGAAACGTAAACGGATCGCGTTCATTATCGTCGTCTGAACGATCCCAAGAGAGAAGATAGTTCGCCTGGAACTGAAAACGATTTGAAAATCGTTTGTTTAAGGTGAACGTCAATCCCTGATAAAGAGAACGCGCCGAACTTTCGGTTGAGCGAATTTCGCCGACGCCGGAACCGTTAGCCCGCTCAAAGATCGCAACCCCGTTATACAGACGCGGATCATTTCGATTAACGAATCTAGTTAAATGAACCGACTTCGCAAAATTGTATGCGAAGAGGAAATTCAAATCCTTCACGAGTTCGCGTTCGATGCTGACACTCGCCTGATAAGTGCGCGGATTTTTGAAGTTACGTTCGAAAACCGCAATTCCGGGATTGAATGGATTAAATCCGGTAGTCGGAACAATACCCGGAAAGACCGGAAATGCAGAAATCGGAACATTAATCGGTGGATCCGCCAAGAAATTTGCGAAGAAAATGTTTCCTGCGATCACTCCATCGGTATTTCTTGGACCTGCCAAAACCAAACCGGGAATGCGGGCGAAATAAATTCCGCCGCCGAGTCGAATCGCCGTCTTACCATCTTTACCCGGCGACCAGGAAAGTCCTGCGCGGGGCTGCCAGCCGTCCGTCGCATCCGGAATCGTTCCATCAGAAGGAAATCGCGGGTCGTTCAGGAATTGCCCATAACGCGTATTTGCGGGAGCCGTGATGGTTGAAGGTTGATACTGCGCTTCCCAACGAAGTCCGAAATTGAGCGTAAGGTTTTGGTTCACCTGCCAATTGTCTTGTACATAAACGCCAGGTTCGAATTGCGCGAAAGCTTGAGTACCGGCTTGCTCGACCGTGCGATTTCCGATCGGTGCAAACTGAAGATAAAGCGCGAGACCTGACACATCGCGACTTCCAACCGGAACCGGCGCAATGTAATTTTGAAAGCCTTGTATCGCCTGATCAATAGTTCCACCGGCAAAGATGTAACGACCCCTCGCAAAACCCACAAAGGTCTGAGAAGTTCTCACCCGATTGATGTCTGCTCCAAACTTCATCGCGTGATTTCCCTTCAGCCAAGTTAGGTTATCGGTAAACTGAAAACGCGTATCCACTTCGGGAACCGGCAAGAAAAACGGACGACCGAATCGATAACTGATCGATCCGTCAAAAGTTCCAATCGTTGTATCGGGAAGATCCGGTCCATCATAAAAACGCGGACGCGCTTCGCGAGCATACTGAAAACGAAACTCATTCAAGAGATTCGACCGCACGGTCGAAACCAGCTGAGTGATAAACGAATTCGAATTGTCCGTTTCGCGTCCGTTCGCGCTCGCGCCCCAAGTCGGCACGTCGAAAGTTCCATTGACCTGTTCAGCACGGCTGTAATTGTGTCTCACGGTAAGCAAATTCGATTTGTTTACCTGAACGTCCACCTTTCCGAGCAAAACATCCGCAATGTTGGTTCGCTTGATTGTCGTCTGTTCATTTGGAGAATTAAAACGCGTTGCAAACAAGGCGACGAGACGCGGATCGATACTGTTCGGCTTTTTGCTCAAACCGTCGTTTCGTTCATAAGCAACGAAGAAAAACGCCCGATCCTTCTTTATAGGACCGCCAACATTCGCGCCAAATTGATAGTTGCGAAAATCTTCGGTGGGCAAATTCGCGCGCACGGCATCTTTGCTTTGACTCGAAAGATTCTGATTGCGGAAATATGCAAACGCCGAACCGCCAAAATCGTTGGTGCCCGACTTGGTCACGGCGTTGATAAATCCGCCGCTGGAACGTCCGAATTCCGCCGATGCGCCTACCGGAACCACCTGAAATTCCTTCACCGATTCCAGGCTGATCGTAAACGCCGGTCGCTGACCACCGCGCTGTTCGCCGAAGAAAGGATTGTTTGCGTCGGCGCCGTCAATCGAGACGTTGTTTTGAATTCCCTTTTGTCCGTTGATCGTTATTTCGTCGCCATCCGGACCTTGAACGATCGAAACGCCGGGCGTAAGCAAAACGAAGCGCGAGAAATCGCGTCGGTTGATCGGAAGATTTTCAACGGACTTCTGATTTATCTGCGTAGAAATTTCCGTGCGAGCGGTTTCTACTCCATCGCCTTCGGCGCTTACGTCGACCGTTTCTACCGCGCCGCCGATCTTCAATTCAATTCGAAGTGACTGCGTTTCGCCGATTGAGACTTCCACATTCTCCAAAATTGATTTCGAAAATCCTTTCGCTTCAGTGCTGACCCGATACTTACCCAACGGCAAAAGCGGCGCAGAAAAAAAACCGTCGGAATTTGTCGCGACGATTCTTTCAAAACCGGTTCCGGTATTTCTTATCGATACTGTGGCGCCTTGCACTACTGCTCCATTCGGATCAAGCACCGAACCTTGTATAAGACCGGTTGTAGATTGCGATTGAGCAAAAACGAAAGATGTAAAAAGCAAACAGACTGCCGTAAAGCCAAACAATGAGCGAAACGAGGGTTTCATATAGTTTCTCCCTTTTCAGATGTTTGAATTCTCTAACGCGGTGACTCCAAGGTATTGAAACGCAAGCTGATTCAGATGATCAGCGAAGCAATACAATCGGATCGCGAAAACGGTAATACTTAGCAAATGAATTTTAGTTCTCTTTTGCTTGAATTGCCAAGCTGGAAAGCGTTGTCGGATAGGAGCGCATCAATTTACTAAGAGTTAATCTAAATCGCGCGTCGTGTTAATCTAATGTTCGTCTTATGAAGCCATTTAAGATTCGGAATATCGAGATAAATCCGCCGCTCGTGTTGTCTCCCATGGCTGGAGTAACGGATTATTCATTTCGCCGCCTTCTCAAGAAATGCGGTGGCGTCGGGCTAACTGTTTCTGAATTTATCTCGGTCGAGGGCTTAACCCGAAACAATCCAAAAGCGAAACGTCAGATGCGCTTTTGGGAATTCGAGCGTCCGTTTGCCGTGCAGATTTTTGGCGGACAATGGGAGCGAATGGCTTTAGCTGCGGAGATGGCGGAAGAAATCGGCGCCGACATATTAGACGTGAATTGCGGATGTCCGGCGCCCAAAGTCGTAAAACACGGAGGCGGTTCAGGTTTACTTCGCGACCTTCCGCGCCTCGAGACGATTCTCACCGAAATAAAAAAAAGAATTTCAATTCCACTAACCTTGAAACTTCGCGCAGGATACTCGGATTCAACAATCAACTGTGTAGAAGTTGCGAAGTTGGCGGAGAATTGTGGAGTAGAACACATCGCGTTGCATGCGCGCACGAAAGAGCAGGGATATAAAGGTCTTGCAAATTGGGAATTAGTGCGCGCCGTAAAAGAAGCGGTGAGTGTACCGGTCTCGGGAAGTGGAGATGTCACGACTCCAGAAAGCGCAATACAAAAGTGGAGCGATACGAACTGTGACGGAATTCTCATCGGACGCGGCGCGATGCAAAACCCCTGGATCTTCCGACAGATTGACGATGTGATTAACGGACGGGAGAAATATCAGCCTTCGCTCCGCGAAAAACAAAATGCCCTGCTCGATTACTTTACGATGCTCCGCGAAGATATGCCGGAAATCGCTTCGATCGGAAAGATGAAACAACTCGCAGGTCAGTTCACCAAGGGGTTGGTCGGCGGTGCGCTCTTTCGTAAAACTCTCTATCACTCGCATTCGGTGCAGGAAGTCTTGGACAACATTGGAATTTATTTCGCAACAATCGAAGGCGGGAAAATTTATGGAGATGGAATCATCGAAGTCGAATCGCGCGACGAAGATTTGGAAATTTTGTCGTGCGATGCCTTTGACGGAACGCGAACTTCAGTTCGCTCAGACGTAAACGCATCATAGCGGAAAGAAATTTATGTCGTTTAACTCGAATTACCGATTTTTGTTTATCGCATTCGTTCTGATTCTGTCTTCGATAAATGTCTTGGCGCAAAAACGAGTTGCGACGAAGCCAAGTCCAACTCCGGCTGATCAGAGCTCAATGGTGCGCTCATCGGCGGCGTTTGCCGAAGTTGTGCTGCGCCAAACAGAACTCGAATCGGATATTGAAGAGCTTTCCACGGAGTACACCGAAGAGTATCCGAAGCTGAAGGCATCTCGTTTTGAACTCAGCGCACTTCAAATCGAATTCAAGAAATTATTTTTGGTAAAAGCGAATGAAACTTCGAAGCTCACCGTGGCGCTCGGCAAGATAATTGTAAGAAAAGTAGCGCTCGAAACTGACCTTTGGGAACTGCGTCAGAAATATGCCGATGATCATCCGGATGTGAAACGAGCGCAACGTAAACTCGCAGTCTTTGAAAAAGCCATCAAAGAAATTCTTCAGTAAAGGATGAAATATGAAGTATGAAGGATGAAACGGTCCGCCCACTTCATTATTCATCCCTTATCCTTCATCCCTCATCCTTGTTGCATCCTTCTTCCCGCTTCTTCTACATCCTTAAATGAAAATCCGCGCCAGAGGATTATTAGCATTCCTGCCGCCGTCCAAAACAAGATTCTTCCCTTCCGAATAATCGCAAGTGTAACGCCCAGACTCGCACCTAGCGCCAGTGTCTCCGTCACGAATTGCGCACCGGCTTCATCCACACCAATCAAAAAGGGGACAAGTTTGAACACGACCGTCACAACCCGACTGACCGACTCGAGCAAAAACGCGTTGAAAATATTCGCGTTTTCCGCACTCAAACGAAACAGTATGAAGATGACTTCGGCAATTCCCAGCAAGTGAAAGAGAATCTGCATTAACAAGATTGGAATAAATCGATTCGGATATTTTCGATAGAACCGAAAGATAAAATTCTCAAATGCCCGTATGTGATGTCGCCCTGGTTCCAAAATCGTTGGAAGAATTCCGCGACGATATAGCCAGTCGAAGATTCCGCTGATCCAATGCCACTGCTTGATAACAACCAAAAAACCCAAACCTATCAGCAAACAAATTGCCGCGAGAAGGATGTCAATCGTAATTACCCAACCTTCTTCGAGGTTAAAACTCCGAAGAAAGGAAATCGCTCCGATCGATACGAATAAGCCGGTAACAAAGGAATAAAACAAATTTTCAGTTGCAACGGATGAAAGTCCGACAACCAGCGGAACGCGATTTCGCACCGCTACCGCTTTCGAAGTTCCGCTAACCAAAATCCCAAGCGGAATCATGCTGCTAAGCGACTCACCAATCATCACGGCAGGAACTGTGTCGCGCAGTGAGAGCTCATATGGCGCTCCAACGCTGAGCTTCCATGCCAATGCGCGGATCACGATACGGCAAAAATACAAAAACAATATCAACGTAAATCCATCGAATCCGATTTTCGTCACACCTTCGAGAATCGTGCGGATGCCGACCGTATAAACAAAATACGAAAACAACGCCAACCCTGAAAGAGTTAGAACCGCGGCGAGCAAATGGAGTCTCGTTCTTCCAGTGCTGCGATTAGAGTTTTCGATTTGAGACGATTTTTCCGACACTTTTGCGTTTTCCGTGATGCGTTGTTTATGATTCTCGCTTGCGATTCAAAGGTTACGGGATTTTCAAGTCGGTAACAAATTTTGCTTCGCACGACGGTTAAATCCACTTTTACCAATTAAACAGTCTATTGAATGATTCCGACAGAAAATTAGTTGAGAAAACGAAATGAAAGATTCAGTGCATTCTGCGCTAACAACATTATCCGAGGAAGAAGAACAGTTTCGCGCCAGCGTACGCGAATTCGCGGAAGGTGAAGTTCGTCCGCGGGTCGAAGAAATGGAACGCGTCTCCAAACTAAACTCCGATTTGATTAAGCAATGTTTTGAACTCGGCTTGATGTCGATCGAATCGCCCGAAGAATTTGGCGGCGCCGGTTCCACAATCTTCAACGCGATTCTTGCTATCGAAGAACTTGCCCGAGTCGACGCGAGCGTTTCGGTTTTTGTTGATGTACACAACACCCTGGTAACGAATGCGTTTTTGCGTTGGGCAAACGACGCTCAAAAGAAAAAGTATCTTCCACAACTAGCCGGCGGAAAAGTCGGGGCGTATGCCTTGAGTGAAGCCGGCAGCGGATCGGATGCCTTCGCGCTGAAAACGCGTGCCGTAGAAAAAGGTGACCACTACGAACTAACGGGACAGAAACTTTGGATCACGAACGGAAACGAAGCGGAGATTTTTATTTTGTTTGCGACGGTAAATCCCGAAGCGGGTTATAAAGGCATTACCGCTTTCATCATCGAGAAAACATTCGCAGGATTTTCGGTCGGCAAGAAGGAAGACAAGCTTGGTATTCGCGCATCCAGCACCACAGAATTGATACTCGATGGCTGCAAAGTGCCGAAAGAAAATGTGCTCGGCGAAGTTGGAAAAGGTTATAAAGTTTCGATCGAAACATTAAACGAAGGAAGAATCGGAATCGCCGCGCAGATGCTCGGTATCGCACAAGGAGCTTATGAATGCGCGCTCAAATATACAGCCGAGCGCGCTCAGTTCGGATCAACGATTAACAGCAATCAGGCGGTACAATTTCAGCTCGCCGAAATGGCGGTAGAAATCGAGGCGGCCAGACTTCTTACTTACAACGCCGCACGTTTGAAAGATGCCAGCAAATCATTTTTGAAGGAAGCGGCGATCGCCAAACTTTACACATCGCGTGTTGCGGAAAAAGTGTCGTCAACGGCAATCGAACTTTACGGCGGATATGGTTACGTAAAAGATTATCCGGTTGAAAAATTTTGGCGCGATTCGAAAATCGGCGCTATTTACGAAGGCACTTCGAATATGCAGCTTCAGACCATCGCGAAATTGATCATGACGGGAAAATGATACGCGGATATTTCAAACAGGATGGAAAGGATCAGCAGGATAAAAAACCACAACCTGAACATTCTGTCGATCTTGTTTTAATGTATGTCGGAAATAAAAATGCGCCGAGCGAAGATCGAAGACGCCGAGATGCTCACCGATCTTGCATTCAAAACTTTTTGGGATGCCTTTCACGCACATCCGAAAAATGCGCCCGATGATTTGGATGCCTACATGGGCGCGGCTTTCAACCTCCAACAAATTTCAAAAGAACTCGCTGATCCGAATTCAATTTTTCTCGTTGCTGAAATCGAAGGCAGAGATGTCGGTTACGCAAAACTTCTCATTGACAACATCGAACCGGGAATTACCGCAAAGCGTCCGATCGAGCTTTCCAGACTCTATTCGCGACAGGAATTTTTGGGTAAAGGCGTCGGTCAGAAACTGATGGACGAATGTTTCGCGATCGCGAAGAATTTGAATTGCGATGTTATGTGGCTCGGAGTTTGGGAATACAATCCGCGCGCTCGAAAATTCTATGAGAAACAAGGCTTTGTAGAAGTCGGCAAGCACATTTTTCAACTCGGCTCCGATCCGCAAACAGACAATCTGATGCAGAAATCCTTGTAGTCGATTTGTAAGGCAACTACAGATGGGCTATTGTTTCATCTGTGCGACAAGTCAAAAATCCGCCAAATCCATACTTCAAATATTCCGCTGAATTTCTCGGCGAACCGCCGCCAACCAAACTCGAAATTTTTGAAGAGACCGCAACGCGCACCATCATTTCGAAGAATGACTCGCCCGATGTCGGATTTAGTTATTCGGTGAATTGCTATCGCGGATGCATACATGGCTGCACATATTGTTTCGCGCGACCTTATCACGAATATCTGGGCTACGGCGCGGGCACGGATTTTGAAACGAAGATCGTTGCGAAGGTGAACGCGCCAGAACTTTTGCGCAAAGAACTTTCGCGAAAATCCATGCGCGGCGAGACTATCGGTTTTTCGTTTACGACCGATCCGTATCTACCGATCGAAGTGAATTATGAGCTAACGCGAAAGTGTCTGGAGGCTTGTCTCGATTTTGGAAATCCGGTCGCGATCGTTACAAAATCGCCGCTCATAACGCGCGACGCGGATTTGCTGGCTGCCATCAATCAAAAATCAAGGGCAAGCATTTTCTTTTCGATTCCGTTTACCTCGATCAAGACTTCAAAAATTTTCGAACCTTATGCGCCGCGTCCGGAATTGCGTTTCGAAGCGATGAAGAAACTTAGCCAAGCCGGAGTTCCTGTCGGCATCGCGATCGCGCCGGTCATTCCAACCTATAACGATTCGGAAATTCCGGCGTTGCTCGAACTCGCCCGCGAGTGCGGTGCGCAAAGCGCCTTTATGCAGCTTCTGAGACTTCCGACCGAATCGCTTCGCGAATATTTCATCTCACGACTAAAGGAAACTGCGCCAACTAAAGCCGACAAAATCCTGAATCAGATCCGACGCGAACGCGGCGGCAAACTCAACAACTCGAACTTTGGAGAACGCATGCGCGGAACTACCGAACAATGGAAAATCGCCGAGCAACTCTTTGAAGTGACTTTCAAACGTCTCGGTTTCGAAAAACGCAATTCCGCAAAAGCCGCGCCGAGGAGTTGACCGTTGATCCGAACAGTCGGATTTTGAAGGCTGACTTAGCGTTATAGAGATTTAATAAATAAGACGTCCGTTACAGCATTCAAAAAGCCCTTTGCATTCACTCTTAATCGTAAAAATCAGCGCATTCCTGCCGATTATTTCTTTTTTACAATTTCAATTCTCCAAAACTAAGTTCCGGATTCTAGATTATTACCACGCTCACCCAGAATTGAGTGGATGATACATTTCAAATTGGAAAAAAAATTTTGTCCAATTTAATTGTGATACCATTTACACAAAACTCGCACGTTTAACGAGAGGTAAGAATGAGAATTACAAGCCTGTCCACGTTGATCATTTTTTTATTCCTTTTTTCAATCTCAATTTCTGCTCAAAAGCTTGTTATTGATCAGACATTCGCACCCGAAATTAATGGAGTTGTAAATTTTGTGGAAATTCAGGACGATCAGAAGATTTTGATCGCCGGCGATTTTACTTTGGTCAACGGTCAGTCGAGATTGAAAATTGCCAGACTCAACGCGGACGGCAATCTTGATACGACATTTGATGCAAATTGGGTATATGCATCAAGTTATTTGAACGATGTAAGAGTCAAAGCATTAACTGTTCAACCAAATGGCAAAGTTTATGTTTCCGGTTCATTTGCTGCTGGCGGCACAAATGTGCCGGATAAAATTCTTCGGTTAAACGCGGACGGATCAGCCGATCAAAGTCTGACTTCGATTCCTTTAATTGAAGGAGTCAATTTCTTTAAAAATATTTATAAGGTTCAACCGATACCGAACGGGAAATTTATAGCCTGCGGTTATTTTTCAACAGCTAACGGTAATTCGAAGTCACATCTGGCAAGATTCAATAACGACGGCAGTTACGATGCGACACTGACAGGCGAGATCAATAATAAATGTCTCGATGTTGCAGTCCAACCGGACGGAAAATATCTGGTTGCGGGAACATTTACCACCGTTAATGGCAGTACACGGCTCGGATTGGTTCGCTTTAATACTGACGACAGCGTAGATACGAGTTTTAATGCTTTCAAGGTCAATAACCAATTTACTATTGACGAATATTTAGGCATCAAACTGCTGGACGACGGGACGATGTATGCTTTTCATAGACCGGAATATGACTTTAATTACCCAAATTTTAATGATTTTAGTATCTTACGGTTAAATGCCGATGGAAGTCTCAAGTCAAGTTTTGCGACATATGCTCGTCCGGCGTACGACCTTGAAGTTCTACCGAACGGTAAAATTATTGCCGTTGGCGACTTTTTTAATGCCGGACCTACTTCTACTCAAGGGTACTATTTTAACCGTTTTACGCCTGACGGCAGACATGACGGCTCTGTGCGAATAGATTTTTTCGGCGCAAATCCGGGAACGAGTGCTTTAGAGATCGCGGCGGATGATAAAATTATCGTCGCCGGCGGCTTTACATCAGTTCGAACTAACGGTGTTAACGTCACCAAAAATTATCTTGTCCGATTAATGCCTCAACCTGTTCCGATAAAACATAAATTCGATTTTGACGGAGACGGCAAAGACGATCTGGCTGTTTATCGTCCGGCTGATAGAGTTTGGTATATCAATCAAAGCACGAACGGGTTTACATCAAGACAATTCGGTCTTTCAACAGACATACCCGTCGCCGCAGATTATGACCGCGACGGAAAAGCCGATATTGCAGTATTTCGTGACGGTATTTGGTATTGGATGCGAAGCTCAGACAATACATTTGCATATGGCATAACTGGACAAGCCGGGGACATTCCGCAAGGCGGATTTAAGGGCAGATTTTACCTGCGAGGAAATATGAATACTGACGGCACACCCGGTTTGCTGACGTTTCGCCCATCGGAAGCAGCTTTTTATGTACAGAATCCTTATCAGTCGCCGCATACCGTAAACTTAGGAAATATGTCCGTAACCTCAGGCAGCATCCCTGTCTCGGCTGATTATGACGGCGACGAATACGAGGATGTCGCGGTTTTCCGTGATGGAAATTGGTCTTATTTAAGTAGCAACGATTCTAGAGTCTGGAATTTCCAGTTCGGTTTACCGGGCGACAAACCCGTTCCGGCGGATTACGACGGCGATGGTCGTAGCGATTATGCGGTTTTCCGTCCATCGACTGGAGTTTGGTATGTCCAACAATCAACTGAAGGTTTTTATGCTGTTCAGTGGGGACTGTCAACCGATTTGCCTGTTCCGGCCGATTATGACGGCGATGGCAAAACTGACATTGGCGTATATCGCGATGGTATCTGGTATATTTTGCATAAAGACAATTCAATTCGCATCGAACAATTTGGCTTAGCAGGAGATATTCCAGCGCAGTTGAGATGATTTCAAACCGATCGCCGAAGAAGAATCGAAGGTGAACTTGGAATCCTTTTTTCAATCCTCAATGTCCAAAATAAATGTATTTTGTTTGTCCGCTTTTATATTTCTTAGCGGTTAACCTTTTTCGTTTTCTTTAGCAAACTGATAATTTCTTTCTGTGAAATCAAGAATCGAAATTTTTGAAGAGATGCTCCAAACCGATCCGGAAAACGCGATGGTTTTTTTCGGACTAGCGAAGGAATACGAAAAACTCGGCGATCATGCCAAGGTGATTTCCCTCATCGAAAATTATCTTGCGAAGGCTGACGATGAAGGCAACGCTTACGGAACGCTCGCGAAAGCTTACGAACGTTCGGGCGATATCGAACGCGCCCGCGCCGCATATGAAAAAGGAATTGAAATCGCGCGCAAACACGGCCATCCGACCATGGCTGATGATTTTGAAGTGAATCTGCAGATGATTAAGGACTGATTGTGGCGACTTACGAGCAATTAAAACTCACCCATCGAGTCTTTATGAATGCGTATCCTTTTTCGCATTATGCAATCAAAGACAATCCGCAGGCGAAACTCTCAAAGCCAATTAATGAATGCAAATTCGTTTTGATCACCAGTGCGGGTTTGCGAGTAGAAAGCGATGTACCGTTTTCGCACTCAACCAAAAATTCACTCGGCGATTGCACGTACCGCGAAATAGGATCGAATCAGGACGTTCAAACATTGATCGAAGATCACGCCAGTTCGAGCTTTGATCATTCCGGCATTCGCGCCGACAAAAATTTGGCGTTTCCGCTTGATCGCTTTCGCGAACTCCTCCGCCAAAAGAAAATCGGCGCGTTGAATTATCGTCATTTCAGTTTTATGGGTTCAATCGTAAAACCGCGAAAGTTGATCGGGGAAACTGCGCCGGAAGTTGCGCAAAAGCTGGTTGAAGATAAAGTAGACGCGGTTTTCCTTGTGCCGGTTTGACCGATGTGCATGCAGACAGTTGGTCTGATTCAAGCCGAAATCGAACGACATGGAATTCCGACCGTTTCGATTTCACTCTTGCGCGAAGTCACTTCGGTAATTCGTCCGCCGCGCGCCCTCTTCGTGCCGTTTCGTTTAGGATATCCGCTAGGTGAACCGAATAATCCGGAAATTCAACATTTAGTTCTTGCGGAAGCGCTTGAATTGCTAAATCGAAATACGACTCCACTGCTAGTAGATTACGAAACGCCAATCGAATAACGAACAGATGTGCGATGCCTCCGCCGCTGATGCGAACCGGTTACGCTTTTAATAGCCGGGTCACCGCCTAGACTCTTCGCGCCGCCCAAAACCGAATTGCCTTACCAACTAGCGAAAACCTCGCCCATCAAGTTACAATTTCTCTTTAACGTTCCTTAACTCGCAGCGAATATATTTATGAACCGGATTCGTTCAGCGGGAAAATTTCAATACATTTTTTAGAGAGCAATTATCAGGAGAAAGTCGAATCGTGTCATCTTCCGCAGAGAAAAAACAAAACAACCAATCGAAGGTCGTCGAGCCGGCAAACTCGATGGAAGCCGATGGTTATGTCGCCGACGAAAAATCACATAGAAGCGCGCGCGGAATTCGCGTTGACGAAAATAAATCGCAAGCCGCGGGAACAAAAAAAACTTCCGATCCGCGCGATGGTTTAAATAATGAAACGCTTATAGGAATTTATCGAACGATGTATTTGTCGCGCCGACTGGACGATAAAGAAATTCAACTTAAAGGTCAGAACAAAATCTTTTTTCAAATCAGCGGTGCCGGACATGAAGCGATAACGCTTGCCGCTGCGATTGCGATGAAGCCCGGCTACGATTGGTTCTATCCTTATTATCGCGATCGCGCGCTGATGCTCGGTCTCGGTATGACACCGGTCGAGATGTTGTATTCCGCAGTCGGCGCCGAAGCGGACCCGAATTCTCATGGACGCCAAATGCCTTCTCATTGGGGCAGCGTGAAGTTAAATGTTCCCTCGCAAAGTTCGCCAACCGGAACACAACTTCTTCAAGCAGTCGGCGCGGCTGAAGCGACATATCGCGCTTCTCTCGTAAAAGAATTGCAAGATAAAGTAACCGGCTTCAAGGGCGACGAAATCGTTTACGTCTCTATCGGCGATGGAACTTCGAGCGAAGGTGAATTCTGGGAAGCGCTGAATACTGCCTGCAATCTAAAACTTCCGGTGATTTTTCTGGTTGAAGATAACGGCTACGCGATCAGCGTGCCGGTAAGCGTTCAAACTCCGGGCGGAAGCGTTTCGGATTTGCTTATCGGTTTTCCAAATCTCTACATTCAAAAGTGCGACGGAACAAAACCTCTCGAATCGCTTTCTACGTTTAAGCGCGCAGTCGAGCATTGCCGAAAACGAAAAGGCGCCGCGCTGATTCACGCAAAAGTTACTCGTCCTTATTCACACTCACTTTCGGATGACGAGAAACTCTATCGTCCCGATGAAGAACGAGAACGGGATGCGGCTGTCGATCCTCTGAAAACTTATGCCGAGTTTTTGATGACGGAAGGAATTTCTTCAGCGGAAAGTTTGGAAAAACTTCGTAAAGATATTGATCTCCAAATAAATGAAGCGACGGATATCGCGCTCGCCTCGCCGCAGCCCGCGCCCGAAACCGCTCTGCGCAATGTTTTCTCGCCCGATGTTGATCCGACTTCGAAACTCTTCGATACGGAAGATGGTGCGGAACTTTCGGGTAATGCCGGAACGATGGTTGATCTAATCAATCGCTGCATGCATGAAGAGATGGAACGCGATCCGCGAATTGTCGTCTTCGGAGAAGACGTTGCAGATTGCTCAAAAGAGGAATATCTCGATCACGTAAAAGGAAAAGGCGGAGTATTCAAAGTAACCGCAAATCTCCAACGCAAATTCGGATCGGCGCGCGTTTTCAATTCACCGCTAGCGGAAGCAAACATCGTCGGACGCGCAATCGGCATGGCGACGCGCGGATTAAAGCCCGTCGTTGAAATTCAATTCTTCGATTACATATTCCCTGCTTATCACCAAATCAGAAACGAGCTGGCGTTGATGCGCTGGCGCAGCGATGGCGATTGGAAATGTCCGGTCGTGATGCGCGTTCCGGTTGGCGGATATCTAAAAGGCGGCGCAGTTTACCATTCCCAAAGCGGCACGACAATTTTTTCGCATACGCCGGGAATTCGGATCGCATATCCATCGAATGCGCTCGACGCCAACGGACTTTTGCGCACGTCGATTCGCTGCGACGATCCGGTTTTGTTTCTCGAACACAAACATCTATACCGGCAAATTTACAACAAGTCGCAATATCCGGGTTCGGGATTTCTAATTCCATTTGGCAAAGCGAAAATCGTGCGCGAAGGAACCGATGTGACGATTGTTACCTTCGGCGCGCTCGTGCAAAGAAGTTTCGAAGCCGCGAAGCGACTTGAAAAAGAAGGCGTGTCGGTAGAGTTGATAGATTTGCGTTCGCTGGTTCCATACGATTGGGAGCGCATTGCCGAAAGCGTAAAGAAAACCTCGCGCGTTGTAGTGATTCATGAAGATCCGCTCTCTTGGGGTTACGGTGCCGAAATAGCGGCGAGAATTTCCGATGAACTTTTTGAGTTTCTCGATGCGCCGGTTCGTAGAGTCGGCGCGACAGATACCTTCGTTGGCTATGCGCCGCAGCTTGAAGATTTCATCTTGCCGCAAATCGAAGACGTAGAAAAAGCGGTCGCGGATTTGATGAAATATTAGTCGAACTCACCACAGAGACACAGAGTTCAAAGAGTTGAAAAATCTGTAGCGAAAACCACGAGACGCGTTTCCAGCCGCACTAACCCCTTAAAAATTTTCCTCTGCGCGCTCTGTGTCTCTGTGGTGAACCTTCCTCATCTTTCTCCCAATATCCACGTCCGTTCCGGTGGTTTATGTCTCAACTTGAATCGGTCGATCGAGTATTTTGAGATATGGGCCATCGCTTCCTCTACCGAGTCGGTAATCAAAAGCAATTCCAAATCCGCCACATCGATACTTCCCTCGCGAGCCATATCTTTCGTTAGTTGCTCGAGCGAACGCCAATAATCTTTGCCCAAAACTACGACCGGAAAGTTTTTTATCTTTCGGGTTTGGATCAGCGTGAGCGCTTCGAATAACTCATCGAGCGTCCCAAAACCGCCGGGCATAACCACAAACGCAAACGAATATTTCACCAACGCAACTTTTCTTACAAAGAAATTCTTTACCGATAACCAGGTGTCCAGATATGGATTCGGTTCTTGCTCCATCGGAAGCAAAATATTGCAGCCGACGGATCTTCCCCCTGCTTCCTTGGCGCCGCGATTCGCCGCTTCCATCAAACCCGGACCGCCGCCGGTCATGACCGTGAAGCCCAAATCGGAAAGTCCACCGCCGACTTTTCTTGTCAGTTCGTAGTATTCGTGACCCACGGAAAAACGCGCAGAACCAAAAACAGTTACGCAAGGTCCTACGAAATGCAGCACACGGAACACGCGGAGGAATTCCCATGCGATGCGAATTATGTTCCAAAGCTCTTTCGAGCGCGAACGCGGACCGGCGAGAAATAATTGTTCCTGTTTTCGAATTTTCTCCGGTTCAGAAATCGAATTTGGTTTGTTGGGTTCCGTGTTGGTAACAGATTTGTCCATTGTTGTTTGCCTGATTACAGGCGCTTTAGTTGTGGAGAAAGTCTAACATGCGTCTAATCCGACTCTGATACTCTATCGAACCTTCGAAGGAAATTTTGAATTATTCAATCCGAATTTTTCAATCAGCTTGTCAGTGAATGCGCGTGAATCTATACTGATATGGCTGTTTTCCCGCACTTAGAACTTGGCATTGAAGCGAAAATTATTTCCGATTAGATTGCGGGTTGCAGAAACGCGAAATCGCATTTCCGCGAAATTGAAAACTACTAAAGTTTATGGGTACCAGACGCAAGGCACGCGAAAGCGCATTGAAGATGTTATTTGCCGCGGACGTTTGCCGTGTGCCGGTTGAAGAACTGACTCGCGATTTCTGGGAAAATTTGTCCGACGATCAGACCGAGCCTTCGATCAAAGATTTTGCCTCCAACCTGGTTATCGGAACTCTTCGCGAACTTGAAACCGTAGACGAAAAAATACGCAGTCGAGCTGAACATTGGCGCATTCCGCGAATGGCAATCGTTGATCGAAACATTTTGCGGCTCGCCGTATATGAATTTCTTTTCGAGCCAACTCCGCATACCGTTGTAATAAATGAAGCGCTGGAAATCGCCCGGCGTTTTTCAACTTATGAGGCAACACAGTTCATCAATGGAATTCTAGACGCGATAAAGCAGGATCTGGGCACTGACACCAAACCGGAAGAACCCACTGCGGAGAATCAAAACGAACTTTCCAAGACTTCGACGTCCTGAATCGAGCAGTTTCGCCACCCAATGAGCCATCCTGAAAACAAATTAAAATCGGATTTCGTAAGAGAAAAAACCGCCAAACTCCGTCAGCTTTTACCGAAGATCGAACCTCGAACTCTCTCGGATCAAACTTGTCGCGATATCTTGCGGCTTCTTCACACTATAAAAGGCACATCGCGCGCGTTCGGTTTAATTGATTCTTCACGAGAAGCACATCGCCTCGAAACATTGATCGAAAATATCCAGACAAATAATCCGCAAGAATCGCCCGAAAGTCTCTGGCCAATTCAGGACGGAATAAGAAAATTAATCGAACTGCTCGAAAAGGATGCGCGGTCTGCCTCAAAAGAAGATGTCCACGCAAATGAGCGTATCGAAAAGTCTAAAGAGTTTCGCATCTTGGAGAGTATTCCGGACGAGTTTGTATCTCCACTTTCCCTTCACGAAAAATCCGTCCTTGAGACCGAACTTGAAAAGGGACGTTCTCTTTTTGTCGTAGAAGTCGGGATTGATTCGTCGAAATTACAGACTGAGTTCATTCAATTGCGAAATCAGCTTTCGGGGTTTGGCGATATGATCGCGACGGTTCCAAAGGATTCTTCCGAACAACTCATCTTCCAATTCGTCATCGCATCAAACCTGACTCGGGAAAAGGCTGAGGAAATTTCTCAAAAGGTCGGTGCGGAGATTCGATACTGCTACGAAAACGTT
>DAITAB010000142.1:0-6570 GCA_036824525.1 Pyrinomonadaceae bacterium | reverse complement strand
CTAAAAACGAAAAAGAACCCGACGGATGCCGATATCGATCAGGCAATGACGGGCATTATTTGCCGTTGCGGCACCTACAACCGTATCAAAAGCGCGATAAAGCTTGCCGCGATGAATGGAGGTAAATGAGATGAATGCTAAAACAGATTTTGATCGGCGATCATTCATAAAAGCAACCATCGTTGCGGGCGGTGCACTTGTTTTCGGTGTGAATTTGCCGACGCGTTCGCGAGCCGAGGAGCGTTTTAATTTGGGTGCAGAGACGGCGACCGATTTCAAGCCAAATGCATTTATCAAGATTGCGAGAGATGGAAAAGTTACGATCACGGTTGGACAGTCCGAGATGGGACAAGGTGTGTTGACTTCGCTGCCGATGATCGTCGCGGATGAACTTGAGGTCGATTGGGCAAACGTCAGTTACGAACAGGGTCCGGCAGACAAGGCGCTTTTCAACCCGGCATTTGGCATGCAGGGCACGGGTGGAAGCTCAAGCGTGAGGGGATTTTTCAATCCGCTCCGAAAATCGGCGGCGACTGTCCGTGAAATGCTCGTTATGGCGGCCGCTCAGGCTTGGGGCGTCGCGCCTGAAACATGCAAAGCAGATTCGGGAAAAGTAATTCACATCGAAACAAAACGCGTCGCCGCTTATGGAGATCTGCTGGAGGCCGCGGCAAAGATTACTCCTCCCGCGAATCCGAAACTCAAGGATTCGAAGGATTTCAAATATATCGGCAAAGGCGTGAAGAGGCTTGATACTGCGACAAAGGTCAACGGCACCGCCATTTTCGGAATTGACGTAAAAGTTCCCGGTATGCTCTACGCGACGATTCTGCGTTCGCCGGTAATCGGCGGTCAGGTCAAAACCGTGGACGACGCAGCCGCGAAAGCGGTCAAGGGAGTTACGCACGTTGTCCCGCTGGGCTACGGAGTCGGGGTCATTGCGGATAATTATCTCAACGCCAGAAAAGGGCGCTCGTTATTAAAAGTAACCTGGGACGAAGGAGCGATGGCAAAAGTTTCAAGCGAGACGATCATGAAGTCGTTTGCTGATGCCGCCAACGCCAAGAAAGGGCTTGAAGCCAAAAAGGTCGGAGACGTTGTCGCGGCAAAAGCCTCGGCGGCAAAGTCGGTCGAAGCTGTCTATTGGGCGCCTTTTCTCGCACACGCAACGATGGAGCCGATGAATTTCACGGCAGATGTTCGTGCCGACAGTGCTGAGGTTTGGGGCGGACTACAGGCCCAGACGCTCGTTCAGGGGACAGTCGCAAAGACGACGGGTGTTCCGGTCGAAAAAGTCAAGGTAAATACGACTTTTCTCGGCGGCGGATTTGGACGTCGATTCGAAATGGACTATGTGGTTGATGCGACTCTGCTATCCAAGGCGGCGGGAAAACCGGTCAAGGTCATTTGGACTCGCGAAGACGATATGCAAAACGACTTTTATCGCCCCGGAACATACAACAAAATGTCGGCCGGAATCGACTCCGGCGGCAAACCTATTTTCTGGCATCATCGCGTCGTCAATGATGCGATCATGGCACGCGCCGGCAAGGCGTTCGGATTTATTTTAAAGGACGATCAACTCGACGATTCATCTTTTGAGGGCGCACATAATCTGCCGTACAAATTTCCGAACTACCAATGCGATTGGGTCAGGGTCGATACCGGTGTACCGGTCGGATTTTGGCGTTCGGTCGGCAGCTCGCATACCGGTTTTTCGGTCGAGTGTTTTATGGATGAGTTGGCTGCGGCTGCCGGCAAAGATCCGCTCGACTATCGTTTGTCATTGCTTGAACCCGGTTCACGTTATGCCGGTGTGCTCAAACTTGCCGCGGAAAAAGCCGGTTGGAAAACGAAACCGGCAGCCGGTATCGGACGCGGAATCGCTGTCGCTGAAAGTTTCGGCAGTTATGTTGCGCAAGTCGCCGAAGTCTCGGTTGGTAAAGATGGAAAACCTAAAGTTCAAAGAGTTGTTTGCGCGGTCGACTGCGGACAGGTCGTCAATCCGGATACCGTAGCTGTACAGATGGAAGGCAGCATTGTTTTCGGTTTGACTGCTGCTCTTTATGGCGAGATCACGATCAAGGATGGACGCGTCGTACAGAAGAACTTTACCGATTACAAGATGCTGCGAATGAACGAAATGCCGAAGGTCGAAGTTTATATCTTGCCGAGCACGGAAAAACACGGTGGTGTTGGTGAGCCAGGTACTCCGCCCATCGCGCCGGCGGTGTGCAACGCGATATTTGCCGCAACCGGAAAGCGCGTGCGCAGTTTGCCGATCAAACCTTCGGACCTTGTGCAAAAAATTTGACCGAGCGCGGTTCTGATTTTTAACTCGTGCTTATTGCTGCTTCATCGCGGTCGTGACCAATGCAAGTCCGATAAGATTCGTCTTGTCGGACTTTCTTACAATGAGAGAGATCCAGGAAATTTTGAATCGTGTATCGAATTTTGCCGAAGGTGAAAGTGCGATACTTGCGACCGTAATCGACCTTCGCGGTTCCGGCTATCGTCTACCGGGAGCGCGTATGCTTATGCTCGCGGATGGCGAGACAATAGGAACGGTCTCCGGCGGATGTCTCGAAGCCGATGTGCTCGAACGCGCTAAAAAAGTGCTCGCGACCGGGCGCGCGGAGGTTTTTACATACGACACGACCGAGAACGAAAATTCCGTCTTCAGTCTGAATATGGGTTGCCGCGGTGTGATAGAAATATCGCTCGAGCCAATCGGCAAAGATAGCCCCTTGATTGCAGAGATGAGACGCGCTTACGAGGATCGTGAGCGAACGGAAAATTTCGAGCCGCCGATTGCAGTAGCACTTTTCGGAGCCGGAGCGGACGCGGTTCCAATGTCCCGAATCGTCGCCGAAGTCGGTTGGCAGGTCACGGTTCACGATCATCGTCCGGCATTTTTAACCAAAGAAAGATTTCCGACCGCGCGAAAACTTGTCCTGAAAAATGTCGATGAGCCGCTCGAACCTTTCATCGCCGACAGCCGCACCGCCGCTGTGATAATGACTCACAACTACGGTCGCGACCGCGAAATACTTCCCGCTCTACTTCGTTCGAACGTCTTCTACATCGGAGCGCTCGGACCCAAACGCCGTACCGAACAATTGCTCGAGGAACTCGCGTCGGTCGGAAATAAATTCAGTGATGAGCAACTTGCGCGGCTCTTTGCCCCGGTCGGTCTCGACATCGGCGCCGACACGCCCGAGAGTATCGCCCTCGCAGTTGTCGGCGAGATCCAGAGTGTGCTTTCGGGTCGTGCAGGCAGTCATCTTCGCGATCGCAAAGCTCCCATCTATGACCGCAAGTAAAAACGAAAACATCGGCGGACTGCTTCTTGCGGCAGGCGGCTCGCGCCGAATGGGTCAGCCAAAACAACTGCTCAAGTTTGAAGGCAAGACGCTGCTGCGACGTGCCGCGGAGACGTTGGTCAGTTCGATCTGTGATCCGATTGTCGTTGTCCTCGGCGCGGAATTCGACGAATCTAAAAAAGAAATCACCGACCTTCCGGTCAGCTTTTGCCGCAACGAAAATTGGCAATCCGGAATGAGTTCATCAATCAAGGCGGGTCTCGAGAAACTGCTGAGCATCAAATCCGATATTGCCGCTGTGATGATTACGCTTTGCGATCAGCCGCTGATCACTGCCGACAAGCTTGACCTTCTCGCCGAAGAATTTCGCCGATCGGATGTCGCGATCGTCGCCGCCGAATACTCGGGAACGCTTGGCGTCCCGGCGATCTTTTCGCGAGAGTTGTTCGCGGAACTTTTCCAACTCGAAGGCGACAAAGGCGCCCGCGATCTTATCAGAGCCAGCAAGAATCTAACCGGAATAGATCTCCCCGAAGGAGCCTTCGACATCGACACCACCAGCGATTTGGAACACCGATCATAAACCGCGGTAAGCCGTTCAGTTTTGGTCGAAAGAAACGCTCGTCATCCAAATGAACTCAAAATTCTCGTAGCTTCGAATCTGTATGAAGCGTTCTCGAAGCTTCTGAAATCCGAAAATGAAAACGCGTGTAATCAAAAACGGGCACCAATTTGGTGCCCGTAACTTGTTGCTTAAAATGGCTCCGCAGGTAAGACTCGAACTTACAACCCTTCGGTTAACAGCCGAATGCTCTGCCATTGAGCTACTGCGGAAAATTTCGTCCGAAGACGAATTGTTAACGTATGAATTTTGGTGTTTCTTGTCAAGGACGTCAACCCTTGAAATCTGCTTAAAGAATTTACGAAATCGCGGATTTATTGACCAATACATTCACTTAGCTATAGAATCGCCAAACCGATTTTCAATGCTTGCCCAAACCGGCGAGTACGACCCCCGCAGGTTAGTTAGGTTGGCTTTCCTGCGTACTTGTCATTCAACTGTTAGAAAACCAGGAGAAACAATATGAAAGCCTTGAGATTTGCTTCGGCAAGAAATCTTATTTCTGCCGTTGTCTTTGTGTTTTTGTTCATTAGCGTTGTTTCCGTGCAAAGCGTTTATGCACAAGCGGACAAGTCCGGCATGCCGGCACGTGAAATGCTCAACGTAACGGTCGTGTCCGTAAGACCCGACATGGTAATGGATTTCGAGAATTTGATTAAGACCGAATACAATCCGGCGTTTATAAAAGGCGGCGGGAAGAGCAGCGAGGTTTGGCAAACCGCAAGCTTCGGCACCGCTTATGAATATATTTTTGTCCAGCCGGTCGAGAAATTCGCGCAGATTGATGGACCGAGTTACTTAATGAAAGGCGCGGGAGCTGAAGGGGTGAAATCCTTTCTTGGAAAGGTTGGGAAGATGGTCAATGGGGTGCGCTCCTTTGTAATTCAAACCCGACCCGACATGAGTTTTACAAACAAGATGGAAGGTCCTCCGAATATCGTGGTAGTAAGTCACGTACAGGTAGCACAAGGACGTGCGGGCGAATTTGAGAATTTCATTTTGAATGAGTGGGTGCCGACCGTAAAACGATCCGGCATTTCCGGCTATTGGGTGAGTCAGGTAATGTTCGGCGGAAATGTAAATGAGTTTATTACGCTCACACCGCAAGCGAATTGGGCCGAACTTGATAAGGGTCCGCCGATCGTTCGAGTGCTCGGAGCGGAAGGCGCAGCCAAGCTTATGGCGAAACTCCCGAATGGTGTGGTTACAAACTTGGAACGCTACATTTCGCGATTGAACAAGGAGCTGAGTGTGATGCCGGCGGCAAAGTAGTTCCGTGGCGATTTAGCTAAGAAATTCCGGAGTTGAAACTCTTCGCTCCGGAATTTTTTTCATTCAAAATCATGTGGATTGCGAAATTCCCGTGAAGCAACTAGATTTATTCTCGCGATTCAGAAATTTCTTAATGCAGCACGAACTCATTCTCATTCTCGATTTCGGCTCGCAATATACGCAGCTGATTGCGCGTCGCGTGCGCGAGCAAGGCGTCTATTGCGAGATCGTTCCGTTTCACCTCGCGCTTGAAAAAATTCTCGCGCGAAAACCGAAAGGCGTGATTCTCTCGGGCGGACCGAATTCCGTGTATGAACCAGAAGCGCCGAAAATTCCCTCGGAGTTTTACGAAAAAATAAACGCGCCTATCTTGGGAATTTGTTACGGAATGCAACTGCTCGCCAAAGATTTGCACGGCGAAGTTTCGCCTTCCGACAAACGCGAATACGGACACGCCAAACTTCAAATCTTAAATGTCGCGACGGATTTGTTTCGCGATATGCCGCGCGAACTCGACGTTTGGATGAGCCACGGCGATCACGTGACAAAACTTCCCGAGGGCTTTCACCAAACTGCCACGACCGGCGATGTAATCACCGCGATCGAAAATTCCGCAAAGAAAATTTACGCCGTGCAGTTTCACCCTGAAGTCTCGCACACGCCGCTCGGAAAAGATGTGCTGCAAAATTTTCTGTTTGGTATTTGTGGCTGCAAAGGCGATTGGACATCGAAACAATTTATCGCCGAAGAGATCGAAAAAATTCGCGCAACGGTTGGCGAAACCGGAAATGTCGTCTGCGGTTTGAGCGGCGGAGTTGATTCAACCGTCGCGGCGGTGCTTGTTCATGAAGCGATCGGCGCGCGACAGAATTGTATTTTTGTAAATAACGGCTTACTCCGCGCCGATGAATTCGAAACCACGCTGAAGCTTTACGAAGAAAAACTTCATCTGAATGTGCGCGGTGTTGATGTCTCGAAAGATTTTTACGCGGAACTTAAAGGCATCTCTGATCCGGAAGGCAAACGAAAAATTATCGGACGAAAATTCATCGAGGTCTTTGATCGCGAAGCGCACAAAATCGGCGACGTGAATTTCCTTGTGCAGGGAACTTTGTATCCCGATGTGATCGAATCGGTTTCGCTTCGCGGAGCGAGCGTGACTATTAAATCGCATCACAACGTCGGCGGACTTCCCGAAAAGATGAAATTGAAACTGATCGAACCTCTGCGCGAGCTTTTCAAAGATGAAGTGCGCCTGATCGGAAAAGATCTCGGTATTCCCGAGGAGATTTTAGAGCGGCATCCATTTCCCGGACCCGGTTTGGCGGTGAGAATTCTCGGCGATATCACGGA
>DAITAB010000141.1:0-6575 GCA_036824525.1 Pyrinomonadaceae bacterium | reverse complement strand
TCGCGTTTGATCGTGGACGAAAAAGTACATTCGAAATTGATGGAGAAAATCGTTTCGCTTACTACGAAGTTGAAAGTCGGTTCACCAACCGAGGGCGATACGAATATGGCGGCGGTAATTAATGAGCGTTCGTTCAAAACGACGATTGGTTACATTCAAAAGGGCATTGAAGAAGGAGGAAAAATTCTCGCAGGCGGAAAAGGCGATGACTCCAAAGGATTTTTCATCGAACCGACAATTATTGACCAAGTAAAGCCAAAAGCGACGATCGAGCAAGAGGAAATTTTTGCGCCGGTGCTCGCTGTTATCACGGCAAAGGATTTTGATCACGCCCTCGAAATCGCAAACGATACAGAATTCGGTTTAACCGGAGCCCTATTTTCGAGCGACCCGAAGAAACTCGAACGAGCGCGACGCGAATTCCACGTCGGCAATCTTTATCTGAATCGAAAATGTACGGGTGCGCTTGTCGGCGTTCACCCATTCGGCGGTTTCAATATGAGCGGCACCGATTCGAAGGCAGGCGGGCGCGAATATCTTTTGCAATTTATGCAAGGGAAATCCATCGCGGAGAAGGTTTAGCGTGAAAAGAAATTACTCAGGTTTCTCACAGGCACTATTCGCATTGTTTAGCATGACTGTTTCACTGATCGGGCAGACATTACCGCCGCCGTTTCCCGTGAAACGAATCGAAAATGCAGACACGTGGAAACGCGACGGCGAAGCCGCAATTGCGCGAGCGAAAATTTTGAAACCGCGAAAAGGAAAAGCGAAAAATGTGATTCTTTTCATCGGCGACGGTATGGGAATTACGACGATTACCGCTTCCAGAATTTTTGAAGGACAGCTTCGCGGTGAGAGCGGCGAAGAGAATCAGTTGAGTTTTGAGGAGTTTCCATACGTTGCGCTTTCGAAAACTTACAGCGTGAATCAGCAGACTTCGGAATCAGCGCCGACGATGTCCGCGATAATGACTGGCGTAAAGTCCGTCGGTAGAACTTTGTCGGTTAATCAACAGGTAATTTTGGGCGACTATAAATCTGTTGCGGGAAACGAAACTACATCGCTTCTTGAACTTGCGGAAGATCGCGGACTTTCAACCGGAATTGTGACGACTACGCGTCTGACCCACGCGACGCCCGCAGCATGTTATTCACACACGGCGAATCGCGATTGGGAATCCGACGCGGATGTGAAACGCATTTCACAGGAAGCATACGATGCAAATTTTTCCGATATTGCGCGTCAATTTGTCGAGTTCAAACATGGCGATGGAATCGAAGTTGCATTTGGTGGCGGGCGTTCGAAATTTTTGCCGACGACGATGAGCGATCCCGAGTATCAGAAACAAACCGGCAGCCGATTGGACGGTAGAAATCTCACCGAGGAATGGCGCGCCAAAAATCCGCAAGCGGATTACGTTTGGAACAAAAAGCAATTTGATGCGATCGATGTGAAAAAGACAAAGCACGTGCTCGGACTCTTCGAACCATCGCATATGCTGTATGAATATGACCGCGCGAAAAAAGTTGAAAGCGAGCCGACATTGACGGAGATGACGACCAAAGCAATTGATTTGCTGTCCAAAAACCGTAAAGGATTTTTTCTGATGGTTGAAGCGGGAAGAATTGATCATGCACATCATGCGGGAAATGCATTTCGCGCTTTGAACGATACGGTCGAGCTTTCGAATGCCGTTCGCGCCGCATCCGAGAAAGTAAATTTGGACGAGACTTTGATAATCGTTACTGCCGATCACAGCCATACTTTGACGATTGTTGGATATCCGGCGCGTGGGAATAACATCCTCGGTGTCGTTCGCGAGAATAATTCGCAGGGAATTCCTTTGGATGAGGCGAAACCGGATGGACTCGGTTTACCGTTCACTACACTAAGCTATGCGAATGGTCGTGGGTATCAGGGTGAAACAGAGAAAGCGCCGGAAGGCGTAAAGAAATTTCCTTCGGAGCCGACGAAATTCAAACCGTTAAAAAATGGTCGCGCCGACCTCACCAATATTGATACGACCGACCCGGATTATTTGCAGGAGGCGACGCTACCACTAAAAGAAGAAACGCATGGCGGTGAAGACGTAGCGATCTTCGCGACCGGTGCGGGCGCGCATGTCATACACGGCGTGATGGAAGAGAATTGGATTTTCTTCGCGATGAAGAATGCGCTCAGGTGGAAGTGAATGTTGAATGATGAAAATTGTTTTTATGGGAACGCCGCAGGCGGCTGTGCCGACACTCGAAAGTATTCTCGAAGCGGGACACGAGGTCGTCGCGGTTTGGACGCAGCCTGATAAACCTGCCGGTCGCGGCAACAAAATGCATGCGTCACCCATAAAGGAATTTGCTCTTTCGAAAAACCTTCCGGTATTCCAGCCTACGAAAATCAAGACAACCGAAACATTCGAATTATTCTCATCGCATCGCGCTGAACTTGCGGTAGTTGTCGCCTACGGGCGAATTCTTCCCGAGGCTTTTCTGTACACTTTTCCCCGTGGCTGTGTGAATGTTCATTTCTCGCTTCTGCCAAAATACCGTGGTGCCGCACCTGTCGCGTGGGCGATTGCAATTGGCGAAACAAAAACCGGTGTTACTACGATGAAGATGGACGTTGGACTGGATACCGGAGATATTTTGCTGCAGCGGGAAACGGAAATCCGTGAGACTGAAACGTCGGTCGAGCTGATGTCGCGACTTTCGTTGATCGGTGCAGAACTTCTCATCGAGACGCTGGAAACATTCGATTCGATCATTCCGCAAAAACAAAATAATGATGAAGCGACTTTTGCGCCTTTACTCAAAAAGGACGACGGCAAAATTGACTGGAATGTTCCGGCAAAGGAAATCGCGCGCCGCGTTCGGGCTTTTCAGGCGTTTCCCCACAGCTATACTTTTCTTGACGACGGACAGCGTCTGGCGGTTTGGTCCGTAACTGAAACCCACGCAGATTTTCCGTCAGCCGATACTGGATCAATTGTGGCAGCGACGGGAAACGAATTCGTCGTCGCTTGCGGTAATTCTACGTTTTTGCGTTTGGACGAATTGCAGCTTGCCGGAAAGAAACGGGTAGATGCCAGAGCCTTTCTTAATGGCGCGCGGATTGAGGTGGGGCAAAAATTCACCAAACAGAAAGCATAACGAAAAAGCATTCCGGAAATCCTTAGAAATGAAAATTCAAATTTCACCTTCGCGATGCGCTGCCTTCGATGTGCTATTGGAAGTTGAAACGAAAAAATCGCGTTCGGACGCGCTTCTGGCGCATTTCGGCGAAAATCTAACTACGCAGGATCGGGGATTGTGTCATGAACTTGTGCTTGGGGTTCTACGGCGAAAACTCTATTTGGATCGGGTAATTTCTCAACTCGCGAAAGGCTCTGCGGAGAAATTCGATCAAGAAATTTTGATCGCGCTTCGAATCGGTCTTTATCAATTGCTTTACCTCGAGAGAATTCCCGCTTACTCAGCAATAAATGACAGTGTGAACCTGGTTAAGCGCGCTAAGAAAACTTCCGCCGCAAATCTCGTAAATGCTATTTTGCGACGCGCTTCGCGCGAGAAGAAATTCTCATTTGAATTCATCGACGAAATTGAAAGAGTTTCAATTTTGCAATCTCATCCGCGATGGCTTATCGAACGGTGGACTAATCAGTTTGGACTTGCTGAAGTAGAAAAAATTGCTCTGGCAAACAATCTTGCTTCGCAAGCGACCTTTCGATTCACCAGAAAGTCATCAGCTGATCTGATTGAACGTTTGAAAGAAAGCGGAGCGGAGTTTGCGGAAGGTGAATTTGTTTCAGGTTGTTTCAGGGTTTCAAAGCGAAGCGACTTGCTCGAAGAATTTGCGCGACAAGGTGAGATCTTTTTTCAGGAAGAAGCCTCACAACTTGTAGGAAATCTCGTGGGATTGAAGTCGACGGAAAACTTTCTGGACGTTTGCGCGTCGCCCGGCGGGAAAACGACGCTCATTTCTAAACTCGCGGATAAGAGTTCGGGAGACGCCGTCGCTGATTCGATCCGCATTGCGGGCGACTTATCGGGACGTCGCGTGAAACTCCTCAAGGAAATTTGTTTGAAGTTGGGTGAAAAGAGTTTGGATATTGTCGCCCATGACGCAACAAGGTCGCTGCCTTATCGTGATGGATCGTTTGACGTCGTATTGTTAGACGCTCCGTGTTCGGGAACCGGCACGATCCGTAGAAATCTTGAAATTCGTTACAACCTAAACGAAAAAGACTTCGGTGAGTTTCAGTTGAAGCAGATTCGGATGTTGGGAAACATCGCTCGCCTGGTTCGCAAAGGCGGACGGATTATTTATTCGACATGTTCACTTGAACGAGACGAGGATGAAGAAGTGATAGCGGCTTTTTTGAAGGCTTACGACGGATTTCGTAAATCCTCATTCGAAGAGTTGCCGCAACTGGTAACCGACGAAGGTTTCTTTAGAACTTTTCCGCAAAGAGACGGCATTGATGGATTTTTTGTGGCGAATTTGTGTCGCAACATTTCCGAGTGAGGTGCTCTCTTGCTCGAAAGCGAAAATGAAAAATGCTAGACTTCGTGTTTGATTATTCGGTATTGAAGGGCTGGAATTTCGCGTGAGTGTATTGAGGATGGGCGTTTCGGCGCTCGGAAAATTATTAGTGGTTGGCGCGCTCGCAGCGGTGTTTTTTACCGCGATTTTTGTCGTGGTATGGCTGTCGCTCCGCGGCGATGAAGTGAAAGTGCCGGAAGTCATTGGAAAAGATTTTTACGAAAGTGAAAAGGAGTTTGCCGCGCTGGGTCTTAGGATAAAACGGCGGGCGACCAGATACAGCAAAGAAAAACCGAACACGATACTCGAGCAACTTCCGAAAGCCGGAGAAACGGTTAAGACAGGACAGACGATTCTGGTAGTTTTGAGCGAAGCCAATCCGGAAGGAAATGAAGAACCGGCAACGATCGAAACGCCGACCGTGGACGAAGATGCAAAAACCTCCGCGTCAGGACTTCCGGCCAAACCGAACAAGAATTCCAACGTAAAACGACCTGTTTCAACTTCGCGTGATCAGATGGTTAATAAGATCAATGAGAATCGCGATGCCGGTAACTCAGCTGCGAACTCGACATCGTCCGATTCAAAGCCTGGATCGCGTCCGGCTACGTCGAATGCGACGCAAACCAATCGTGTGGTAACGACGCCGACGCCAATTCGCGTAGGTGCGGGTGCGAATGCGAAAACTACGACCACAAAAACTACTAACACAAAAACCGGAGCGCCGGTCGAATCTCGTGATCGTCGAATTCCATAGAGAGAAGTAAAGCAACCGCTGGCGATTTCGCGGCAACCAAAAAAAGCGATGATTGATATAGCTCCTTCGATCCTATCAGCAGATTTCAGCCGGCTTGGCGAAGAGATCAAGGCTATTGAAAAAGGCGGTGCGCGAATCGTCCATGTTGATGTAATGGATGGAAGATTCGTTCCGAATATAACCATTGGGTTACCGGTCGTCGCGTCGTTGGCAAAGATTTCGAAATTGTTGATCGATGTGCACCTTATGATAATTGAACCGATGCGCTATGCGGTTCAATTTGCCGAGGCTGGTGCCCGGATGGTTTCCGTACACGTAGAGGCTGATCCGCACCTGCATCGGACACTCGATGCAATTCGGAATGCGGGTTCGGTTGCCGGAATTGCTATCAATCCCGCAACTGCGCTTAGCTCACTCGAGGAAGCGCTGTATTTCGCGGATTACGTTTTACTTATGTCCGTGAATCCCGGATTTGGTGGTCAGAGCTTCATAAGAGGTTCGATCGAAAAAGTACGAAGGCTCAAAGCAATGATCGATGAACGAGGATTAGCCACGCGTATTGAGATTGATGGCGGAATCGATAAGAGTAATATTCGCGCAGTGGTAGAAGCGGGTGCAGAGATTATCGTGGCGGGTTCGGCGATTTTTGGCGAAGGAAAACCCGAAAGCTCCCTTAAAGAACTCTCGGAGGCGGCTACGGTTTGGGTTTGATGCGGAATTGATTTTGGAGGAACGAATGTTTTTGTCTACTAAAAAACTTTTGGTTGCGGTTTTCATAATTGCTGGTTTCATGTCGCAGGTCGCGATTTCGCAAACGGCTAAAGCGGAAGGTTCTGCAGTTCAGCGACTTGAAGTGTTGCGGCAGAAGATCGAGACGATGCGACGCTCACTCAACAGTGCGATTTCCGTTTTCAAGGACGAGAAAAGTTCCGACAAAAAATCTAAGGACGACAAAACTGCGCTTGATACTCCGCTTTCGCGTTTAAAAGCGCTCGAGAAAGAGGCATCGACTTTGTCGTCACAAGTTTCGAATTTGCGCGGCAAGGCCGACCGTTCTGAGAAGTATGAATTTTCTGAAATAGCAGACCTCGAAGCGAGCGTCGGTGACCTTCAAACTCGCGTTGATAGTTTAATTTTTGAGACTGCGAAAGACCGCGCAAATCCGGTTTCAGATGTTGGCAGCGCGCGCGAAGTAAAAAAGAAGAAGAAATTTCTCGGAATTTTCGGCGGTGGCGGAAACGATGAATATGAAGAACTGATTGGCAATGTCGTGCCC
>DAITAB010000351.1:0-1991 GCA_036824525.1 Pyrinomonadaceae bacterium | reverse complement strand
TTGTTTCGAGATTTCGACCTGCGGCATCGAATTTCCAACGCTCATAAATCGTCGCACTCGTTGTCTTGTCAACGATATTTCCTGCCGCGTCATAGAGCTCGTTCGAATTCTGCTTTCTGCCATTAATATAGCTCGCCGTAAATCCGCCATCGCCTCCCCAAACATCCGAACAACCGGGGTCAGACTTGCAATATTGCAATTTCTTCCAGGCTTTGAAGATTACAATATTGCAAGTCTGACCCTAATCCCGTTTTGTAATTTCTTCCCAACACATCCGCGTAAACTTTTTGCGTGCGTCTTGCGTTGACCAACGGCTGATCATCCCGCGGGACGAGTTCGCGGCGACTCATACAAACCAGTGACGACGTTAGTAAGAAAAAAACGGGAAGTGTGTCGGCTCAAGATCGTGACGCGCTTTTCGTGTTTAGAGGACGAATGGGCCAACTGTGATTGTTTTGATCGCCGTACGGTTGAGCTTTTCGAGTTCTTCCAGTTCCTTCCTCCATGATTCATCATCCGGCGTTAGTGATTCGAATAGTTTCTTTCTCTCGTAGAGACTTGGATCAATGAAATATCGAACATTGAGCCTATAGGTGTTCTTCAACGGCAACTTCATGCTCCACTTGAATGATGTCCCCGGTTGTAAAGGATTTGAACCGGTTCCGAAGTCGCCCTCCTCAAAACGCTCAAACTTGCCTGAAGTAGAATTCCTTTTTTCCAATCCCACATACGCATAAAAAGCATTTTCACTGTTAACTCCCGGAAGATAAGGTAAGAACACGTCACGAGAGGAGCGATTTGTAACAGTTACAACGATTCCATCCGATTTTACTACGTCGGCGACAACATCCACCTCATTCCCGCTCGGCACCAAGACTGCTTCCTTACGTAACGAAGACGGATCTGATGCAGGTTCGTTCACATCGTTGTTAGCCCGAGGTGTATGGGAACAGGATGAACCGCCGATGAACACCAAAAGTATCGCCGACAACCAAGAACTGACAATAGCTTGTTGGGTAAATTCTCGCCTCGATAAAATCCCGCTCATAAGCCCCTTGTATTTCCGACTCGGCCGGTTCTAAGGTTGACGATTCCTCCAAACAAACACCGTTCAAAGCGCACACCGGAATCCCTGTCGCCCGTGGCGGTCGGAGAAATCGAAAGGTGAAAGGGGTCTTGTAATTGTTTGGTACCCCTTCCTTCCCTAATCGCTTGGCGGTAATCATCCGCATATATTTTTCCCGCTATTGCGTTTCCAAGTTCGTGAAATAATAACGCTATGAAACCAACCGAGGAATATTGCCGCGCCTCGACACCATTTGTTACTTCGGATGCAATATCGTTATTCGTCGGATCTGACCCAGTTGTGTACCCTGCCTGCACTTGGTTTGTGTAGGGAATGTTGTAATTTTGCGCATCCAGCCTACCTAGTTCGACTTCTGTATAACGGTCTAGGTGAGTTGTGACATCAAAGCTTTGTCCGCCGCGCGCAATAGAAAGAACGATACTTGAACCATTCGCTCTCAAACCTGTCAGCTGAGTACCGTTCCGGAACTGCTCTTGTAAACATTTGCTCATTCTATCTTTACTCGGAATCCTTGCTGGTGCTCCTTTATTACCACGGACTCCGCCCCGTCCTCCACCCCCGCTGCCGCCGCCCGCGCTGGCGGTCTGCGGGATCAGGCTGGTGATGACCGACCAGCTTTCGCTATAAATGGGTTCTCTAGAGCTCCAGACGCCAACAGCTACATTTCCTCCTTCATTGTCGGGGTGTCCATTGTCATCAACGATAATGGTTCCCGCTGGATAAGAAATCCCTTTGCCAAATTTCGCCTTCGTAAACAAATATCCCGCGCGGTATTTCCAACCAACTACTTGAGTAGACATTCTAATGGTGAGAGTCAGAAGGTTCCATTTTCCGCCGTCGCCTCTATCAATCTTTTTTAGGAAAGTGCTTACCGGCATTTCCATTCCGTCAAGGAGCACTTTCT
>DAITAB010000019.1:0-21356 GCA_036824525.1 Pyrinomonadaceae bacterium | reverse complement strand
AAACAACTGGACGACGAATTTTCCCATCGAGTTTTTTATGAATGAAGATTCGCTCGTTGCATTCGAACACGACGGAAAACCAATTCCGCCGGAACACGGTGGACCGGTTCGATTGATTGTGCCGCAGCTATACGCATGGAAATCCGCTAAATGGATCAAAGGTCTGAAATTCCTTGGAAGCGATATTGCCGGCTATTGGGAAAATGGCGGTTATCATATGCGCGGCGTTCCCTGGACCGGACCGGACGGAGAAAGATTTCGTTGGGGATAAATATTTTGGAAATAAACGAGTGATCGCGGTCGCTCGTTTTTGTTTTGGAACAAAAAACTATGATCACAATCAGGCGGGCAGAAAAACGCGGTCGCGCAAATTTCGGTTGGCTCGACACGCATTACACTTTTTCCTTCAATACTTATTACGATCCGAAGCATATGGGTTTCCGGAATCTACGCGTGATAAACGAGGATTTTGTTGCAGCCGGAAAAGGTTTTCCGAAACACGGACACCGCGATATGGAAATCATTACCTATGTGTTGAGCGGCGCGCTCGCACACAAAGATAGTACCGGCGGCGAAGGAGTTCTCGATAGCAGCGAGGTGCAGCGGATGACTGCCGGAACCGGTATTGAGCACAGCGAATTTAATCCATCCGAAAAAGAGAAACTTCATCTTTATCAAATCTGGATACTTCCGAATGCCGAAGGTCTAACACCGGGCTACGAACAAAAATCTTTTCCGCGCGAAAATAAACGCGGAATGCTTTGCCTCGTAGCTTCGCCGGAAGCGCGCGGGAATTCTTTGAAAATCAATCAGGATGTTTCGCTCTACGCTAGCGTTTTGAATAGCAAGGGAAGTGTCGAACACGAGCTCGGCGAAAATCGGCACGCGTGGATTCAGGTTGCAAAAGGATCATTGGACTTAAATGGCTCGAAGCTATCCAAGAGTGACGGTGCGGCGGTGAGTGATGAGAGTCTTTTGAAACTCGTAGCGCTCGAAGATGAAACGGAATTTCTGTTGTTTGATTTGAATTGATGAAAGCAATCTGGATCGAAAATTTCGGCGGCGTTGAGAACTTGGAAATTCGTGACGTCGAGAATCCGCCCGCACCAAAAGGCACGGAAATTCTCGTGAGGGTTAAGGCTGCGGGAATTAATCGTGCAGATATTCTTCAACGACGCGGACATTATCCACCGCCCGCAGGAGTTTCGCCGAATATTCCCGGACTCGAATTCGCGGGCGAGATTGCCGAGAAAGGCAGCGAGGTTTCCAAGTTCAAAACCGGTGAGCGGGTTTTTGGAATAACTGCGGGTGTTGCACAGGCGGAATTTCTTTTAACGGATGAAGCGCTGGTTGCGAAAATTCCCGAGCGTTTTAAGTTTACGGAAGCTGCCGCGATACCTGAAGCATTCATCACCGCAAATGACGCCTTGTTTACTCAAGCGAATTTGCGTTCGGGTGAAACGCTTCTGATCCATGCAGTTGGTTCTGGCGTCGGTCTCGCGGCGCTCGAGCTTGCGAAGGCAAAACAGATAAGAGTTTTCGGAACTTCGCGCTCAAGCGAAAAATTGCAGAAGTGCATTGAGATGGGACTTGATTTCGCTTTACACGTAGATGAGCAAACGGATTTTTCGAAAATAATTCTCGAAGAAGAATTGCGCGGCGTCGATGTGATTTTGGATCTCGTTGGCGGCGGTTATTTTGAAATGAATCTTTTGAGTCTCGCCTCAAAAGGAAGACTCGTTTTAGTTGGGCTGACGGGCGGAAGAAAAACAGAATTCGATTTGGCGATTGCTTTATCGAAGAGGCTAACAATTATCGGAACGGTCATGCGATCGCGTTCGATGATGGAAAAAGCCGAAGCAACTCGGAAATTCACTGAAGACGTTTTGCCGTTGCTCGATAGCGGGAAGATAAAACCGATTCTTGATTTGGTTTTTCATTACACGCAAATCCGCGAGGCACACGAATTCGTTGAGGCAAACAATAATTTCGGAAAAGTGGTCTTGGAATTCTGAAAGTAATTGAAACTCGTTTAGATTTCGGAAATGCGTTCGGCAACCTCAACCGTGACTATGCACAGTCCGGATAAGCCCTGCCGGGAAAGTTCGCCCAATAATTCGGCTGCTTCAGTGTAAGTTAGCCCTGTCGCTTCAACTCGCTCAAAGGAAATCACCGACCAGCACGCCTCGTTCAGCTCGCTTTTGATCTCAGTAATCTCCCGCGCATTTGAGGCGGCGCCATCAATAGGCGCAGTATTCTTTTTTTTATTTCGCGCGGTCATTTCTTGCATTTTGTAAGCTCGGGAATTCACGTCTCGGAGATTCCTTGCTTACAGAAACACTCAAAGGCAAATCAATTTCAAAATTGCCGGGATTCAATATCTTCGCTCGCAAAAGGGGTTTTGTCGAAAGTCGAAAAAATGTCCAAAATAGCTCCGATCTTGTCGGCGAGCGCCTAATTTGAATATACTCCAATAAATGTTCGTAGAAGATACTATTTTTATTACCGGGTTCCCGGGTTTTGTTGCCTCACGCCTCGTAAAGAAACTCGCTTCTAGTCAGACGCAAATCTTTCTTCTGGTCGAGAAACGGTTTATCGAGAAGGCTATGCAGGAAGTCGAGAATATTTGTGAATCGACTGCAGTGCCGCTTGAGAATTTTTTTCTTATCGAGGGCGATATCACTCAAGAAGATTTGGGAATCGCCGCGGGCGATCTGGAATTTTTGCAGCAGGTGGTAACAACGGCTTGTCATCTTGCCGCCGTTTATGATCTGGCGGTTTCGAAAGAGACAGCTATGAGCGTGAATGTTGACGGCACGAAAAACGTGAACGCTTTTGTGAAGAGCCTGCCGAAACTTCGTCGTTATTTGTATGTTTCAACATGTTATGTAGCAGGAAAGCGTCGCGGCACGATTTTGGAGAAAGAGTTAGAACACAAAAGCGGCTTTCGTAACTACTACGAGGAATCGAAGTATCTGGCGGAGTTAGAAGTTGAAAAGTTGAAGGGTGAAATTCCATTGACGATTGTCAGACCATCGGTGATCGTCGGTGATTCCGTTAACGGCGCAACAACAAAATTCGACGGAATTTATTTCTTGATCAACTATTTGTTAAGGCATCCGGCGCTGGCGAGATTAATCAATGTGGGCAATGACAGCGTTCGGCTCAATATGGTTCCGATCGATTTCGTTATTTCTGCGATCGTCGCGATATTCAGAGACAGTCGGGCGACCGGGAAAACACTGCAGATAGCCGATCCCAGTCCTTTATCTACGGCGCAAGTGTTTGATACGCTCGCCGAAGTCATCTCCGCAAAACGTTCGATTTACACACCGCCGCCGAAGCTCGTAGAAAAATTCTTGAATCTTTCGTTTGCGCCGTCTCTTACGGGTTTGCCGCATCACGCAGTTCCGTATTTCTTTCACACACAAAATTACGACTCAGCCGCGGCGAGCGATATTCTGGCGCTATACCAAATTTCCTGTCCGCACTTTTCAAGTTATGCCAAGAACTTAGTGAAGTTTGCGAGGGAAAATCCGAATTTATAAAACAGGGATTTCGGCGAGGAACTTGAGAATATAAGCCAAAATCACCAAGCTCGCGACGACCGAAATTGCCAAGATTCCCACCAGTGAGCCAATAATAGCGCCAACGAAAATCCAATCCGACTTCGTTCCTTTTCCAATTCCGGTTGCGCGTTCTCGAAGTAGAGTCATGTTTTTCTTGTTGGACTTCCAGAAAAAATCAAACATATCGCCGAAGAACGGAACCATTCCAACTACATAATCCAACCCTACGTTAAACGCCATACGGAGAATTGTGACTTTCGGCACACCATAACGAACGCCGGCGATGATGATGTAAAACGATACGAGTGACGTTGCGATATCGCCGAAGTTTGGAATTAAACCAACCAAAGCATCGAGCCCAAATCGCCAACTCGTTCCCGGCACTTTGAAAAGCCCGTCGAGATAACGCGAAAGATTTTCGAGACTTTCTTCGATCTCGACCGCTTTTCGCGCATTTTTCGTATCGGGTAAGTTGCTAATTGTTTTATCCGTTTCCATCTCGATCAATGTTTCATAGAACCGTGTGTCCTCAAATCTTATCACCGAGGCAGAAGTTTACTTCGATCACTTAACTGCGACTCTGCGTCTTCGATCGCAATACTGAGTATCTTATCGCCACGCGAAATTGCATCGACAATCTTCATACCGTTTTCATTCACTTTTCCGAAAACCGTGTAGCCGCCATCAAGATGTGGCTGCGGAGAATGAGTGATGAACCATTGCGATCCGCCCGTGTCTTTTCCGGAAAGCGCCATTCCTACCGCACCGCGATCGAATGTTAACAAATTTATTTCACATCGGATCTGCCAGCCCGGTCCGCCATTTCCGTCACCGCGCTGATCGCCATCTTGCATCACGAAATTCGGAACGACGCGATGAATGCCGACGCGGTCAAAATAATGCCGACGCGCGAGCTTGATGAAATTATCAACCGTAAGCGGCGCATCTTCCGGGAAGAGCTCGATCACGAATTTACCTTTCTCCGTTGTTACGAGCGCGCGGACTTCGCCATTTTTCCTTTTAGTCGCGCGCAGATAGTCCGATTCCGTATTAAGTACTTGACCGAGTTTTGTTTTGCTCTCAGGCGAATAGGGCAAGAGACTGCCCTGATTTTTCTCGATATACAATTCCAACATCTTCGCAACACTCGGCGAAACTTTTTCCATATCGGCGCTGCGAAGGAGATCAAATGATTTTTTTCTTACGAGATAATCAGGAGCGCCGAGCCCGACGAAAAGCGAAGCGACCGATTCTTTTCGATCGAGTTTGAAAAGCGCGTCCAGGATTGCGAGTTGAGCATCGTCGTAATTGCGGTCAATCAATAATGCGGTCGCGAAGGCTCTTTTTAAAGCGTCAATATTTTCTTTTGAAGGCGCTTCGTTACTTAGAAGTTCAGCGGCGGTTGCTCGAACGAATACATCAGGGGATTCGACGTAGCTTCGCAATATCTGAGAAAGATCGGAAGACTTAAACTGCGCGAACGCCCTTAGAATCTCCGGTGTTGCTTTTATCAGCTGAGCCTTTTTTGCGGCGGTTGTTTGCGAAACGCTTTTGACGAGATAGAAACGGACGAATCTTTCCGCGCGCGATTTCGTATCGACCGAGGTGGAATTCGCAAATTCCCCAAGGGCGGTCGAGAAGCTTCCCGTAATTCGCCAATTAGCCAGCGCAATTTTCTTCTTATTAAACTCATCCAGATATTTTGCGGGTGAAATTCGCGCAAAAGCGATTTCTATTTCCGGCGAACGATAACCGTCAAAGTATCGAAAGGCTTTAAGGAAATTGGTCGCTTCGGAATCATTGGAGTTTGCCAGAAGTTTTCCCAGTGTCGCCGCGATTTCCAAAAGGTCATTCTTTGCAGCCGGGTTCTTCAGACGAGATTTTTTGTATGACTTCAAAAGTTGGAAAGCACTTGTCAGAAGTTGCGGCGCCGGTTTTCTATCATTTAAATTCGCGAGCGCCCGAATCGCGCTTACGCGAACGCGCTCGTCATCATCATTAGTAGCGGCGGAAGTCAGGATCTCTATGGCGGATTTATCCGCGGAAGCGCCGAGAGCGCGTGCGGCATTTGCCCGCGCGACGCCGTCTTTATCAGTGAGTAGCATCGTGCGAAGCTGTTCGCTGAACCCTTTCGCCCGCAAACGCGTCAGGGTATTTGCAGCATCGGCGCGAATTCGCGCATCGGAATTTGAAAGAAATCGCGCGGCGACCGCTTCACCCTTTTCGGGTCGCGCACGAATTATCGCCGTAAGCCCAAGTAACAGAGTCAGCTTATCCGGCTGAATCCTTTTCGCTTCTTCTTCCAACGAAGTGAGGATGCTCTCGCCCAATAATTTAGAAAGCGGATCACCGGAATTTGCCGCCGCGATTTTTCCGGCTGCTTCAATAGCTCGTGCGCGAATTGAAGGTGCAAGGTTATTGCGAAGTAGGACGTTGAAAATCGGATCAGCTCCGCGGGAGCTTTCAATCTCTCCGATAGCGAAAGCCGCCATCGTTCTCACCGAAACCGAATCCTTTTCAAGAATATTCGAAAGTGCAGGAATAGCGCGATCATCGCCGATTCTGCCGGCGGCAAGCGCTGCGCGGACGCGAATTTGTTCGCTCGGACTTTTTAGAAGATTTTCAAGATCTTTATTCCATCGAAGCTCATCTTCCGCGCGCACAACTTTGAGCAACGGGTCGTTTTCAACTTGTGCCGCAATGGCGGTAACGAGCGCCACCGACAATAAAGACAGCATGGCGCTCCGAAAAACGTTCAACATCATCATTAACTGACTCCCGGAATTGTGTGCGATTCTAACGGCAAAACGCCGGGCATTCAATTGAAGCGGTTAATTGAATTTTACTTTCTTAATCTGAACCCGATCGCTTAGTTCGGAAGGAAGTGAAAGCTTGGGTTGTAATTCGCCCGAGGGGTTACGAACTTGCGAGAGCTTTAGGTCTTTAAAATTTACTTGCTCGAAGATCGCCTGTGGTGCGCGCACAGTCACAGTTGCGGTTTTCCCCAAAGAGTCACCGCCAACACCGAGCACGAATGTTCGTTCGATACGACTTTCGCCGATCTTAAAATTCACATTTACGATCGAATCGAGGATGGAAACATCCGGCTGCGAAAAAACAAGCCCGATCTGACGAACGACAAAATCTTGGGTGCGTCCGCTGATATCTACACTCTCGGTCTGAATTTGTATTAACGGCGAAACACGACTCTCAGCACCGCGCACACGAATTTTGGGAAGGGAAGGCACGGCGTCATAGAGCTCATACCCAGCCGGTAAAGTTCCGATCGTTTCGATTTGTAAAGGAAGTTCGCGAACGAGCACGCGTTCTAAACGGACGGCGATTTTCTGCGGCTGCACATCAGTAATGCGAATTCCACTGGGAAGATTCGAACTTATAACATCCGGCGAAAGCTGTACGATGCGATCGCCGGTTTCCGTTCCGGCAATTTCCACCGAAGGTCCAAGGTCATGCGGATCGAGACGAGCAAGTTCGCGTCGGTCACCGGTAACAAAAAGATCAACTTCCTGTTTTGGCGCGCTGGTTATGGCAATATCATCCTGCGCACGTAAATTAATACTTACTCGTTCCAATCTTCGTGTTTCGCGAAATCCGTTTACACCGATCCAAAGCGCGGCAGTGATCGTCAGCGCGATGATCTTTAGAAACCATTCTTCGACGAAAATTTTCCTCAGCAGCCACCCAAGAAATGACTCTTTGTGTTTGCGTTCAAAAAATCTTTGAGAAGAGAAAGTCATATGAATCAGCTTACGGTGATTTCCGCCTCGTTTTCATCCAAAACTTTCGTTCGTTCGCGTTTTCGCTCAATCAACGGCAACGACATTGCGCGCATAAGCACAGCGCGAAGTTGATTCGTATCGAGATTCCTGTTTACTTCGCCCGATTCGATAAATGAAATCAAACCGGTTTCTTCCGATACAACGATCGAAACCGCATCGGTATCTTCGGTGATTCCGATCGCGGCGCGATGACGAGTTCCGAGTTCGCGCGAAACATTTGGATTTTTCGTCAAAGGTAAAAAGCAGGAAGCCGCGGCAATTCGATCGCGTTGAATTATTACGGCACCATCGTGAAGCGGAGTGTCGGGGGAAAAAATCGTCACGAGTAAATCGTAATTTAGCCGTGCGTCGAGCGGAACTCCGGCATCGACGAAGTTGCGCAAACCTACATTTCGTTCGATTACGATCAGCGCGCCGGTTTTCGTTGAAGCGAGAGTTGTTGCGGCTAAGACGATCTCGTCATAGAGTGTTTCGCCCAGCTGACCGCGCGGTTTCCTGACGAAAGGAATGCGCAGGCGATTTCCAAAGTAAATCAGGGCGTTGCGAATTTCCGATTGAAACAAAACGATGACTGCCACTCCGATATAGAGCACCGCAGATCGCAAAACAAACTCAAGCGTTGAAAGATCCTGGGCGATTGCGAGCCAATACAGCAAACCGAGAATGGTCATCCCAACCGCCATCGGCATCGCGCGGGTTCCTTTGAAGAGACGGAGAATCGCGTAGACGATAATGAAGACCAACGCGAAGTCGAGCGCATTGCGTATGCTGATCAGAGCGGGAATATAATCGTATAATCTCAAAATGTTTTAGGGCAAAACCTGGAGCAAGCCAAACGAAATTAACGTGAATCTAACTTACGAAACTCAACCGATGTGAATCGGCAAAACGTCTTGTATGCTCGATTCACTTTGCCGCGCTGTTTCAAGGAAAATCATACCAACCTTCGGTTCTGCTTTCCTCATCGCGTTCTCTATCTCATCTATACTACGAATATACTACGAATTATTTCGTCGTTTGTTAGCTCGTTTTTCACATTTACGTGAGCCGTAACGAGAATTTGCTTCGGCGCAAGATGCATAGTGAGAAGTTATACGGTTTTCAACACATTCGGATGCGAATCAATTGCTCCCCTGATATTATAGAAAGACTTTTCTCTGTAGCTGCTTCGCCGAGCAGTAATCCTCGCGATGAACGGGCGAGAAAGAAAGCGACGATCGCGAGAATAATTCCGATAAAAATGGAAGCGATCCCAGCCCGATAGTCTCCATTACCCTTTTGGAAATCTGATTGGTGGTATCGGCTAAGGAATGAAGCGCCTCCGCCATCATTCCGGAAGATCTGGTGACGAGAGCAGCAATAAATTTGAGAATTGTAATTAAACCGTTAGCTAAAAGCGCGCCAAGAACAGCAAGCATATTGAAACTCTATCAGCAATAAACCGCCCCGATTATCGGTAATAATGGCTTAAACCGCAATGTATGATTATCCACGGGAATTCGTGGATGTCGGCGATGCGTTAACGCGCAAGTCGCGAACTCTGAAGAAATCCGACCAAGTAACCTTCCTTATTGATTACGCCCAGCGCGCCCAATTTATTGGCGCGTAATAACTGTTTCGCTTCGGTTAAAGGAGTATCTGTCTCGACGAATAGATCGTGTGTCACATCATGCATCAGCGATTCGATTTTTTTATGCGTCCATTCTTCGCGCGGAACAGCTTTCAGATCTTCCAGAGTTACAAAACCATAAAGCTGTCGATCCTTCGCAACGAGAAAAATCTTTTGACGGTGTAAAGGCAAAATTTGATCAACGAAGCTCTGCACAGTCATCTCCGGTGCAACAGAAATCGGAATTTCCATAACTTGTTCGACCAGAATTCTTTCAAGCCGGTTTACCTGTTTAATGATGTCGCCTGCGGCATCAAATAAAAACAGACCGACAAAGATTGACCAAACACCGGTGAAGAAGTCGGCACGAATAATCATGATCAGAGCGCCAAAGACGGCGAGAGCAATCGCGATCACTTGTCCGGCTCGTCCGGTTAAGATGGTTGCGGCATTCAAGTCGTCGCCGCGCTTCCAAAGATACGCGCGAAGCACACGCCCTCCATCAAGCGGATAACCCGGAAATAAATTAAAAACGGCAACCAGGAGATTGAGGAAAAAAAGAGAAAAAAGCAGCAGGGAGAAGATATTTGTCTGCAGATAGTTCGAAATCAAATAAAGCGCGAGAAAAACAAAAGCGATAATAAAACTCGCCAACGGTCCCGCAATTGCGATGCGAAATTCCGAATCGGGACTTTGCGGTTCGCGATCAAGTCGCGCCAAACCGCCGAAAGGATGCAAAACAATTTCGATGACCTGAATTCCTTCCCGCCTTGCAATGAGCGCGTGTGCGAGTTCATGGAGAAGAACCGATCCAAAGAAAACGAGACTCGTAAGCAGCGCCATCGTGCCGACAAACAGATAACTTGAGTCATCGCTAAACGGCAAGCTCGATGCGATCACCGCCGAAACAATCAGCATCACGGGAAACCACCGATAGTCGATTCTGATGGGAATCCCGTAGATTCTCGCAACCAACAATTTTCGTTTGAACAAACTGAAAATACGCCAAACTGAATCCATAAACGATTCGCTCAAAAATGAGGGATTAGCGGAAAGTGCGAGAAAAATTATTGGTGGATTTTAGATTAAGCCTCAAAAGGAACTTCCGCATTCTGAAGAACATGAAGCTCATTGCGTGCGACTCGTTCGAGAACCGTCGGCTCGTCAAACATACGCAACAAGCCGCGAACCGTTGCATATCGCGGTTCTTCCGTAACCCAAACAGGAACTCCGAGCTTTTCGCGAAAGTACTGATCTAATCCGTCAAACAACGCTCCGCCGCCGGTAAGAATAATTCCGCGATCGTAGATGTCTGCCGCAACTTCCGGGCGGATTTCCGTCAATGTGTCGGCAACTAACGTCGCAATACGACGAACGATGCTCTCAACAACCGGATAAATTTCTCCGGCGGTTAGTTCAATCGCCGAAGGACTACCAGAATGAACATCGCGTCCGCGCACGATTACATGTCGTCCCAAATCCTTTGGTAAAACCGCCGACGCGAATTTGGTTTTCAAATGTTCGGTAGTTTCCTCGCCAATCTGGAGACCTCGATGGCGGCGGATGTGGTTATAAAGCGTTAGATTTATCTCGCTGCTGCCGATTCTTTCCGAACGGGAATGAACAATCGTACCCTTAGCTATAAACGCAATGTTTGTAGTACTTGAACCGATATCGACGACGGCTGAAGCACGTCGATCGCGCGGATTTACGCCGGCACCAAAAGCGGCGGCAATTCCTTCCTCCATCATATAAACGCGCCCGATGCGCGCATTTTCCGCCGCATTCAAAAGCGCTCTTTGTTCCACATGAGTCACTTCCGAAATCATGCTCATCACGGCTTTAGTCGCGTATTTCGAACGACCCGACTTCGCCTTCTTCACAAAGTGCGCGAGCATTTTCTTCGTGCGTTCGAAATCGGCGACAACGCCGCCAACGAGCGGAGCGATTACTACAACATCACGTCCTTCGCGACCCTGAATGTCGTAAGCGTCTTTTCCGTAAGCCACGATTTCTTCGGTTAATTCGTTTACTGCGACCAATGAGTACTCGTCTAAAACGACGTCTCGGCCTTTTACCGCGATGATGGTGTTCGCGGCACCCATATCGATCGCGATCGAGTCACCCACGAGATACTTTAAGAAAGAAAAACCCAACATAAATTCTCTACAGTTCAAAAGACCAATCGGTCCAAATCGTCCCTGTAGGAGGCAGTGTTATGAGGTTACAGATGTAACCACGTCTCCGATAGGAAGCCATTCTACATCAACTCCATTTTACCTCAAACAAATTTACCGGCTGCGCCCGATTCTTCACGGTGAGAGGAGACATTGAGATGAGCGGATATATGTTATTCGATGCCCGGGCGGTCGCTTCACTGATGAGTATTGTTCCGCGTTTAGCGGAGGATTCGAGACGAGCCGCAAGATTCACGGTGTCACCAATTGCGGTGTATTCGCTCCTTTTTTCCGACCCGATATATCCAATCGTCGCGACTCCTGTATGGAGACCAATTCCGATTTCAATCGGGTCAAATCCGTCTTCAACCAGCTCTTCATTGAGAATTTTCATACGCTCTTGCATGGCAACTGCTGCCCTCAACGCATTCTGCGCATCGTTGGCATTTGCCTTTGGAGCGCCGAATAGCGCCATCAGACCATCGCCTATGAATTTGTCGAGCGTTCCCGCGTGAGCAAAAATTATTTCGGTCATGGCGGAAAAGTAACGATTCAACAAACCGACGACCATTTCCGGCTTCCGGTGTTCAGACAGAGACGTGAAACCGCGAATATCGGCAAACAATACGGTAATCAATTGGTTGACGCCGCCGAGCCGAAACGAATCGGGCTTATTGAGTAATTCCTGAACCACGTGATCGGGAAGAAACCGACTGTAATTTGCACGCGCAACCTCTTCGCGCGCGAGGCGATCATGCGCCTTAATGGTTTCTATCGCGACCGCGGCTTGTGCCGCGACCGCACTTATCAGTTCAAGGTCGTCTGACGAAAATTCTGCAAAAGGATTCAAGCGATCGGCGTAAATAACGCCGTGAACGCCCGATTCCGTAACCAGCGGCGCGCAAATTGTCGAGCGTACTCCTTGAGAGACAATGGACTCCGAACCTGAGAATTGTTCATCATCGCGCGCATCCTGCGAAAGTATCGCCACCTTTTCACGCAAAACCTTCTTTGTAATGGTTCGCGAAATCGCAAGTTTCTCAGTGAGAGCTTTCATCTTCGGGTCGCGGACGCGAATCGAAATCGGCGACAGAGCATATTCGCCGGCTTCCTTCGGATTCGCACCGTCCACCAAAAGCGCCACCACTCTTTCCGCCGGTGTTCCACGAAAAACCAGATCGGTTGTCTTATCAAGAATTTTTTCCCGATCAAAAACCGAGCCGAGAGTTTCGCTCATTTCATAAAGCAGCGCGAGAATTTTGGATTTTCGTCGCAGCTTATTTATTTCGTCCGGAGTAGTAACGCTCGCCTCGAGTGATGAACTCGATCGTCGCTCCATGATTTCCCGTGCGGACATCAGAAGCTGAGTGCCGCCGAGCGGCTGATCCTCGTAGGCAACACGATCGGGAGCCGGTTCTTCGCCAACTGAAGTTTCTTGAAAACGAAAAGTACTTCCGCCGATCTTTATCTCATCGCCAATCTTGAGCGTTACTTCTTCCACCCGAATTTGGTTTACGAAAACGCCATTAACGCTCCTTCGCAATTGTCCATTCGATAAATAACCATCAATAATCGCGAATGAATCTCCTTGCGACTTCAAGTGCGCGTGATACCTCGAAACACGCTGATCATTCAGCACGATGCGATTATCCTTAGCGCGCCCAATCGTATAGGGCGAGCCCGGAGAAAGTTCCACATCCCACTTTTTGCCGGTGACTTCAGTGATTTTGAGTAGTTTGTTCACAATTTATTTCCGGATTATGCGTGGTATTCTACTATCAACCACGAACAACCAACAAAATTCGATTTGGATTTACGAAGAGGTAGCTTTCCTATGATTTACTTCGACAACAACGCTACGACTCAAATTGCTCCCGAAGTGTTTTCGGCAATGGAGCCTTTTCTAAAAACAGAATTCGGAAATCCTTCGTCAACTTATGAATTGGGGCGCACCGCACGCCGCGCCATTGAGTCTGCACGTGAAAATCTCGCCGAACTGATCGGGGCAAATTCTCCTGCAGAAATAATTTTTACGTCCGGCGGAACTGAATCGGATAATCTCGCAATTCTCGGAACGCTCGAAGCAAATCCCGACAAACGACATATCATCACGACGCGAGTAGAACACGAAGCAGTGCGCAGACTTTGCGAGAAGCTTTCAATGCGCGGCTACGAAATTTCGTGGATTGAAGTAAATGAAAATGGCGCGCTCAATTCGGATCAACTGCGTAAAGCGCTTCGCAAAGATACGGCGATCGTTTCAGTAATGCTAGCCAACAATGAAACGGGAATCATCTTTCCGATGGAAGAGATCGCTGAAATCGTTCACGAAAACTCCGAGGCGTTATTCCACGCGGACGGCATCAACGCGGCCGGAAAAATACCGATTAACTTAAGAAAGACCCGCGTCGATTTATTTTCTGTATCGGGACACAAATTTCATGCGCCGAAAGGTGTCGGCGCGCTTTACCTTCGCGATGGCGTGAAACTAAATTCGACGGCGATTGGCGGCGGACAGGAACGCGGGAGGCGCGCGGGCACTGAAGCCGTACATCAAATCGTGGCGTTAGGCGCGGCGGCAAGTTTGGTGAAAGATTTTGGTGCGATGATTCGCGTCAGGGAATTGCGCGATAAATTTGAAGATGAAGTCCTGCATTCAATTCCCTCAGCAAAACTCAATGGCACCGGCGATCGCCGGCAGCGCCTTCCAAACACATCGAGCATTTCTTTTCCAAACCTCAATGGCGAATTGATTCTGGCAAAACTCAATGACGCGGGTGTATGCGTCTCGACCGGATCCGCATGTAATTCAGAAACTCATGAGGCTTCACCGATTCTCGCAGCCATGAATATTCCTTACGAACGCGCGATGGGAACGATTCGCTTTTCGCTCGGACGTTTTAACTCGCAGTCTGAAGTTGATTTTGTCGTCGAGCGACTTAAAGAAATCGTGAAGGCACTTTCCGCAATGAGTATTGGCGCGAATTAACGAAGAAAATCAGAAACTTTTCCCGCGACTAGGAAACGTTGGGCTGCGAAGTAATCAGAGGGAGAAGCGATTTCGCATCGGGAAATTCGCTGTCGGAATGATCAAAAACGGCATCGAGCTCTTTAGCTACATCGCCGACGAATTTATTTGTGTTCTTCGCTTTTGGACGAAAAGTCTTGAAGTCGTAGAGATCCGGATCGAGTAAATGAGATGTTGCGATATTTCCAACCGCGCCGAGCATCGAGTTTCGAATAAGAGGAATTTCGTTTTCGAGTTCCGTAATAAGGCGTTTGATGCGAGCGCGTTTGAGATTTGGCTGCGAACCGCACAAGTTGCAGGGAATTATCGGAAATTGTTTTTCTTCGGCGTAACGCGCGATGTCTTTTTCCAGACACATCGAAAGCGGACGAATTACCGTGTTGCGTCCATCATCGGAACGCAAAACCGGCGGCATCGCTTTAAGAGTACCGGTGAAGAAAAGATTAAGTAGAAGTGTTGAAGCAATATCATCCGAGTGATGACCAAGTGCGATCTTCGTGCATTTTTCCTCGATTGCTACTCCATACAAGATGCCTCTACGCAGTCTCGAACAGACCGAGCAATAAGTTTTTCCTTCCGGAACCAATCGCTTCACGGTCGAATAAGTATCTTCCACTACTATTCGATAAGGAACTCCCAAGCTTTCCAGATAATTGGGCAAGACTTCTTCCGGAAATCCCGGCTGCTTCTGATCAAGATTGACTGCAAGAACTTCGAAGTTCACGGGCGCGCGTTTTTTCACATCGAGAAGAATATCGAGCATGGTGTAGCTGTCTTTTCCGCCCGAAAGACACACCATTATCCGGTCACCATCCTCGATCATCGAGAAATCGTGAATCGCGCGTCCGACCTGCTTGAGCAGTTTTGTTTTTGTTCTACTTTCTACAAACATCCTCAAAAACCCGTAATTAATACTCTTTAGCTCAAGAAATGCGAGACTTTACTACAATCTCCAAGGAAAACCTAGACAGATTATGACAAAGCGGCTATTATTCTAAAACCAACAGAAGAGGTTTCTGTTCACAAGTTTATTCTAAGAAGACAATAACATTTTGCGTGGAGATATTTGTCTGAATGTTTGCGAAAGTCGCGGTTTTTGGCATATATGACACCACGAGGAGGAATTGAAAAATGATACGAATGGGTAGAGGCGGCAGGTCAGAAACTGCTCCCGAGGTGCAGAGTCACGAAGACATCCGCGACGTTTCAAATAACTTATACGGAATTCAAACAGGTCCGAACACCCCAAATCGCGCAATGTCCGACAGTGAGTCAATGGCACGCGATATTAAGGAAGGACGCCTGAGTGGATTCATCGGAACCGGCACGGTTCTTACGGGTGATACCGGATTCCATGCAATGCTCCGAATTGATGGTCACCTTACGGGTAAGATCACATCGGAAGAAGGTACCTTGATTATCGGTTCATCGGGACGCGTTGATGCGAATGTCGTGGTTGCCGCTGCTTTGATTAGCGGAACTGTTAACGGCGATATAATCGGCTCGGAAAGAATCGAGCTTGGACGTACGGCAAAAGTCGTCGGCAACATTCACACTCCGCGCCTGGTAATAGAAGACGGCGCGATTTTTGAAGGAAGCTGCAGCATGCTGAAAGCAAGCGAAGCGCGAGAACGACGTTCGGATGAAAGCAAGAAGGGAAAAGCTGCCGAGCTTCCCACTCCGAAGAAAGTTGAAGTCGAAGAAGAAGACTTGATTGAAACAGGATCAAACTAGACAACGCAAAAGTTTGTCAGAGAAATTCCGTCGCGGATAAAACATCCGCGGCGGAATTTTTCTTTCCACTTGAATGCAGTAGATGTTTTATGCCGCCGTCGAATCAAAGAGACTTTGTCCATTCAATATATTTCTTTGAGTCGAATTTCTTTCCGGTGGAATTCGAAGTCATATAACGTATCGTTCCGAAAACGGGTCGCTCCATCCAAGGACGATCATGCTTTCCGAAGCACCACAAAATACCGGCGTAAGAATTTGGATTGCGCCCATCGAGTGCATATTTATTGTTTAGGTCTTCGAGAATCGCAAAGGCTTCTTCGTAGCTTCGCGTCCAGGCTATGACATTTTTCCCCCATAACATCCGAACATAGTTATGAATTCCGCCGGTTTTGATTAATTCGCGTTGTGCTGCATTCCAAAGCTCGTCATGCGTTTTTGAATGCTCGAGTTCTTGGTGCGAGTAAAGAAATACACGCGGATCTTTCGCGTGTTCACGCATGGTTTTTTGCACCCAAGGCGGAAGCGCTTCCAGCGAATCATATTTTTCGTTGAATCGGGTGAAGTTGTATGAGAGTTCGCGCCGGACAATGAGTTCTTCTAAAAATGCATCCTTTGATTCCGCCGAAACTTTCGCCGCGGTTGCGGCGAGTGCGATTTCAATCGCCGATAAAAAACCAAAATGCAGGTAAGGCGAAAGCCGCGACGAACCGTCTATTTCCGGTTTGTTGCGGTTTTTCGAATAACTCGGAAGAATTTCCGTGATGAATTTGGTAAGACGCTTTCGTCCGTTAATGGTTCCGCCGCGATAAATTCGCGAGGGTTCAATCGAGTGATCAATCGCGCATGCCGCGACAAGCTTCTTAATGTTGTTTTCAGAAACTTCCGTTTCCGGAAGATCGATCTTGAGTTGCGGATTTTTTACTTTGACCGCGATTTCCGGGAAAGGTTGCAGATATTCGCCGAGAAGCTTTCTTATCTTCGGACGAATTGTATATGCGGCATATTCTTCTTTATCGAATTTCGACATCGGAATGATTCCGTTCGAATCCACCACATAAACGGGAATGTGGAGTTTTTCCGCAATGCGGCGATTATGATCCGGAATTATAAAACACGGGAAATCATCGGTTACAAAAAGCGCCGCATTTTTCGCCAGACGCGAAATCGTTTGTTTCGCCGAGCGTTCGTTTTCCTGTAAGAAGAAAACATAACGAATTCCGCGCCGTTCAAATTCGCGTTTGTTTTCGGCAACTCCTTCCAGAATAAAGGTGTGTATTCGATCATTTGCCCACGGATAATAAAACTTGAGTCCTTCATAAACGACCAGTGGAAGTTTACGGGAATTCGCCTCCTGAATTGCGAAGTTCAAAGCATGATTGTATGTCGTTCGCTTGTTCATCTGCATCCAATAGACGACGTATTTGGCTTTGTCGTTTAGTGGTCGATCATTCAGAAGAAGGACTCGTTCGCTAATTTGCATATTTGATTGGTGTTATTAAATGCGTGCCAGCTATGTCACTTGGCATTTAGGACCTGAACCAGTATTTGTCTCTTGCGGGCGCCATCGAATTCACATAAATAAATTCCTTGCCAACGTCCGAGCAGAAGCTTTCCATCTTTGAATGGAACCGTAACGCTCGAACCGATTAGCGAAGACTTGATGTGCGCATCGGAATTATGTTCGAAATGCCGGAAGCCTTCGAAGAACTGCGGAACAGTCTTCCCCAAAAACAAAAGCATATCGCTTTTCACATCGGGATCAGAGTTTTCATTAATCGTAAGCCCACAGGTTGTATGTTGCGTAAAGAGAAAACAAATTCCTTCGAGTGCTTTCAATTCGCGGATCGCCTCTTCAACTTCGCTGGTGATGTCTATTAATTCCTCACGAATGGTTGAGTGGATTTCGAGAATTTTCATGGGAGAGTTTTAACACAGAGAAGTTACTGCGCAGAGAGAGGCAATGGGAATTTAGAAGTTAGAAAACGAAAAGCCCCGATTTACGGGGCTTTATCTTTTCGATTTATAGCACAGTCAGCCGAGGGTTTTTCAGAGTTTCGCGCCTGTCAAAACTTTTATCGGCTGTTCAATTTGCACTTTCGGAGTCAGCTCTGATTTGTGCGAACCTTTATGCACAGCAATATGCGGTGCGATAATCAAAGCGACAATACTCATCAGCTTGATCAAGATGTTCATCGAAGGTCCCGAAGTATCTTTGAAGGGATCGCCGACGGTATCGCCGGTGACGCTCGCTTTATGTGCATCGCTTCCTTTGTGATGCGTCTTTCCGTTGATTTCGACTCCTGCCTCAAACGACTTCTTGGCATTATCCCAAGCGCCGCCCGCGTTGTTTTGAAACATTCCTAACAACACACCCGAAACCGTTACACCGGCTAACAGTCCGCCGAGAACTTCCGGTCCGAAAGTGAATCCGACTACAACCGGAGTAATCAAAGCAATGGCGCCTGGTAGCATCATTTCTCTGAGCGATGCCTGGGTCGAAATCGCCACGCATTTGTCGTATTCCGGTTTCGTTGTTCGATCCATAATTCCCGGAATGTCTCTAAACTGCCGACGAACTTCCGTGACCATCGCCATCGCCGCTCGACCGACTGCCGCAATCGCGAGAGACGAAAATATGTATGGAATCATTCCGCCAACGAACAATCCGGCAAGAACGTTTGCTTTGTAAATATCAATCGAATTGATGCCGGCGAGACCGACGAAAGCCGCAAATAACGCGAGAGCGGTCAAAGCCGCCGAAGCGATAGCGAAACCTTTTCCGGTCGCAGCGGTTGTGTTGCCGACCGCGTCGAGAATATCGGTTCTGCCGCGAACTTCTTTCGGCAACTCGCGCATTTCGGCGATGCCGCCCGCGTTGTCGGCGATCGGTCCGAAAGCGTCAATCGCTAATTGCATTGCGGTCGTCGCCATCATTCCGGCAGCGGCAATCGCCACACCGTATAGACCCGCGAAATAGTAGGAAAAATAAATTCCCGATGCCAGAATAAGAGTCGGCACAAGCGTCGATTCCATACCGACTGAGAGACCGCCGATAATGTTTGTCGCGGCGCCGGTTTCGGATTGCCGAACGATTGACATAACGGGACGTTTGCCCATCGAAGTGTAATATTCGGTTACGATGCTCATCAGCGCGCCGACAATCGAGCCGACCAAAATCGCCAGGAAAACGCCCGTATTAGTGATGACGGGTTTATTTCCCAAGACATCTAATCTCAAAAACTCCATTTTCGCCGGCATCATCCACATCACCAGAAAGTAGCAGGCAATCGTCGTCAAAATAATCGAAGTCCAGTTTCCGAGATTCAGCGCCTTTTGGACACTGCCTTTATCGTCCGAAATTCTGACCAGAAAAAACCCGATGATTGAAAAAATAATTCCGATTCCGGCAATGACCATCGGCAACAAAATCGGCGAAAGTCCGCCGAAGTTATCTTGGGCAACAAGTTCGCGTCCCAAAACCATCGTTGCGAGAATCGTTGCTACATATGAGCCGAAAAGGTCCGCGCCCATTCCAGCAACATCGCCGACGTTATCGCCGACATTATCCGCGATCGTCGCCGGATTTCGCGCGTCGTCTTCGGGAATTCCCGCTTCGACCTTGCCGACTAAATCCGCGCCGACGTCAGCGGCTTTCGTGTAAATTCCGCCGCCGACACGCGCAAAAAGCGCGATCGATTCCGCGCCGAGCGAAAAACCCGCCAAGACTTCAATCGCCTTTTCCATCTGCACGCCGTTGACCGAAGCTCCGACGACGCTTTCGACATAAATCTTGTAAAAAATCAAAAACAGCGAACCCAAACCAAGAACTGCAAGTCCGGCAACGCCGAGTCCCATAACGCTGCCGCCGGTAAAGGCGACTTTCAGCGCGTCTTTCAAACTCGTGCGCGCCGCCTGCGTCGTTCTGACGTTTGCCTTGGTCGCAATGTTCATTCCGAAATATCCGGCAGTAGCGCTGAAAACTGCGCCGATAAGAAATGAAATTGCAATAACGGGTGAAGAGGTTTCAACCAATGTTCCGGTCCAGGCAAGAAGTGCCGCCGCGATGACTGCGTAAATGGATAAGATTTTCCATTCCGCTTTCAAAAACGCCATCGCGCCTTCGGCAATATACGATGCAAGTTCAACCATATTGGCATCGCCCGCAGGTTGCTTGCTGACCCATGCAGACTTAAACGCCATGACAATTAACCCGAAAATCCCCAATGCCGGGATGAGAAAAAGAATTTTAGATTCCATTAAACAGTCCACCTATTCTGATGACTTAAGATTGTGTTGAAAATCAAAACGACAAGATTTCGAAAATTTATCGGCTTCGAAAAAATTCTCAGAAAGCGACCTCACGAACTAAATCGACGTCCACCGCGAAAAATCCCTTTCGGCTTTTCTGTTGTGACTAATTGAGTCGCGCGAGTGCGCCGTACCGCAGTTCGTTCCTTACGAACAAATCGAAGCGCCAATTATTGCCGAAGATGCGGGAAAGATACAAACGCGCGACCCAAAGCGGCGCATCGCTGGAGCGCAGGCAGGCAGTCCTGTTTGCCTGCGAAGCACGCGAAAACGCGCAGTTACAATTTACATTTGAATAATATTTTGAATTTCCGAACGCTCGCGCCGATGGCGACAAGAGCGCGGGAAAATTGTTGATGAAAATCCGCAATCCGTTCACGCCGGCGCAACCGATAAGTCGCGTTTTTCCGTGCGCAGTTTCATCAGCGCCGTAATGATCAAAAACATCGCGAGCAAAACGAGAATCGCCGCGGCGACCGCATTTATAAGTTTTATGTCGAAACCATTCGTGATCTGCAGATTGCCGATCACGAGTTTTATCAGCGCCCAAAGCGTAATAACCAATACGAAAAGCATCGGCAGAAGTGTGAAGGCGATTCGTTGTCTCGCTTGATAGAGCCAAGCCGTAATCGAAAGCATTGTGAGCGCCGCAAGAAGTTGGTTGGACGCGCCAAACAAAGTCCAGAATTCAAGATAGCTTCCTTTCGGTGCGTAGAAGACAAGCACAAAAGGAAGCGCGACTGTAACGAGCGTTCCGACGAGCGCGCCGATGTGTCCTTTCAAACCGAAAAGTTCCTGTACGAGATAACGCCCGAGCCGCATACAGACATCGAGCGTATCGAAAACAAATGTAGAAAAAGCCATCGCACCAAAAGTAATCGCAAACGCGCGATTGTCCTTGCCGATGATTATCGTAAGGAAATCGCCGATTCCATTGCCGTAAATTTTCCCCGCGGGAACTCCCTTCACCGAATCCGATGTGACGATCATTATCGTGACCAGCGCAATGAATGCGACGAAACCTTCACACAACATTGCGCCGTAACCGACCGCTCGGGTGTGGGTTTCTTTATCGATTTGCTTTGATGTCGTTCCGGAGCAGACCAAACCGTGAAAACCTGAACATGCGCC
>DAITAB010000350.1:0-1999 GCA_036824525.1 Pyrinomonadaceae bacterium | reverse complement strand
ATTGGTTCATACTGCGATCAACCGATAGCGGTGTAACCTCTGCCACATTCGGCGCTTCGACCGACACACCTCTGCCGGGTGTTTACGTAAGGTAGGCTCCATGCCCACGCAAAAGCGCGGGTGTGAGGCTGAAATAAAATTGGCTTCGTTCGAATTTCGAACGAAGCCATTTTTCTTGTTTTCGCAGAATTCAGGAAGCCTGACCGCGTCCGAAAATCATTCGGTAGGCAACCAACAAAACAATTGCGCCCAAGGCTGAAAGTATCCAACCTGCGGCGCCGCTTTCCGCGCCGAAAAACATACTCTTAACCAGAGTTCCGAGAAACGCTCCGCCGACGCCGATCGCCGCCGTGATCAACCAACCGATTGGTCCTGGAGTGATATTCTCTTTTCCCGGAAGCACCGCCCGTGCAATGATACCGATTATCAAACCGAAAATTAGCTGTCCAATTAATCCCGACATAGCAATTCTCCTTTTCAGATAACTCAAAGCTTAAATCTTTAATTGAATTTGAGAACGAAACACGCGAAGTGTCAAGTTAATTTACGAATCGCGACTCGATTACCGTGCCGTTCAACTTTCCAAATCTAGCCGTGAGCCTTGGGTAGGTTTCATGTTCCGTTTCGAGAGTTTCCGTTTCAAGCAAAGTCTCCGCCAAAGCGATTTCCGTGATCTTACCCTCAATTTCCATAAATAAACCGAACGGAAGCTCATCGAGTGTGACTAGGGTGTTCTGCACGCGAAAACTCTTTCGGCGTTTTTCGTAAACCAATCTGCGGGCAAACCCGAGCGACTCCAAAATTTTCTCCGTTGCTACAATATCGGAAATCTCAGTTTCGTGTTCGACTTGTTGTTTGATGTCGAAGCTGTTCTGAATTCGCTTTTTGAATGTGAGCCAATTCTTCTCCGCTGTCTTTCGCAGTCGTACGATTGCATTGACCTCGTCGAGAATTCCTCCGCCGAAAATAACATTCTCTTCAAAGTCTTCGCCAAGAAATTCCGCTTCGAGTTCGCCGAGCGAATTGAACAAAGCATCGAACTGCTTGCGATTCAAGCGATATTTTCTTTCAGTTTCAATCGCCATTAATTAACTTTGCCTGATCCATCTCCACACTTCAGGAATAGTCGCGCGTTTTCCATACATCAACATTCCGGTTCGATAAACCTTTGAAGCAATCCAGACGAGAAATGAGATCGTCAGGAGATTCGCCGTCACCGATAAAAGTATTTGCCAAAGAGGTGGCGTCTCGAGTGCGACCCTTATCGGCATCACGATCGGTGATACGAAAGGAGCGATTGAAGCCCAAAACGCAAAAGCGGAGTTCGGATCTCGCGAAACCGGAAACACGCAGTAGAATGCCGCGAGCAAAATCATTACCGGAAGAAATGCAAACTGACTTCCTTCTTGAACTGTAGTAACCATCGAACCGATCAAGGCGAAAATTGTCGCGAAAACAAAGAATCCGAGCAGAAAGAAAACGAGATACCAGAGAATCGAAGCCGCAGTTATCTTTGGCATCGCCAAGGACATTCCGGCGCTGGCTAACGAGGCAGCGCCGAATGCGACGAGCACCAGGGCAGAAGTCAGCCAGATTGAAAGCTGGGTAAGTCCCGCCAGACCAACTCCTACAAGTTTTCCCATCATCAATTGGAAAGGTTTCGCCGAAGAAAACAGAATCTCGGCGATTCGCGTCTCTTTCTCTTCTACCACCGCACCCATAATTGCCTGACCATATATAGCAAGCGTAACGTAAATCAAAAGCCCGATCAGGAACGCGAAGCATTAGCCAGAGGTTTTATACGACTGAAGTCTGAAACAATTGAATTGATACGCCAGAATCAGGTAAAAAAAGGCGATGTGTTAACCGTTGCCGAAATTGCCGGAATTCAGGGTGCCAAACGAACCGGAGAACTAATTCCGCTGTGCCATCCACTGCAACTCTGGAAGATTGATGTGAAGTGTTCACTTCAGGAAAACGGAGTAATGGCCGAATGTAC
>DAITAB010000349.1:0-2002 GCA_036824525.1 Pyrinomonadaceae bacterium | reverse complement strand
GTTGCGCGAGTTTTTGGAGAAGGACTTGCGAAAGTAGGAATGATTCTGTGGATTCTCATCGCCGCCGCATCCATTTCGCTTCCGATTCTTATAGGTTACGCTCCTTTTACAAACTCTGTTTCGGCGACGAAAATAGCAATGATCGCCGCGATCGCAAGTGCCGCGATAAATGTTGCGCTGGATATTGTTTTGATTCCTAGATTTGGTCTCGTCGGTTCTGCGTGGGCGACAGTCGGCGCATTCTTATGCAGCTTTGTCTTATTTGTGATTCTCAGCGGATCGCATGTTTCGCTTAGAAAGCTCGCGACTTTTTTGTCAGTTCTTCCGCCCGTTGTCGGAGCGATTTATTGTTCTTGGTCGGGAAGTTTTACAATGTCGCTGGCAGTTTCGATGTTCGCAGTTGTAGTGGTCGCCTTCATTAACAGGAAAGTCCTCAAAAACGGATTCGCTACGCTTCGACACTTTCGAGAATTCGTCGCGGTCGGATAGTTAACCTATGCTGAAGATGTATCAAAAGAGTTCCCACTCAGGAAGTTCTCCGGAGTTTTGGGAAGAAAATTGGGACGATAACGGACTCGGACAGAGTCTTAAATTTTGTTCAGTCGATCCTTTACGACTGCTTTTTGAAAAGTATGCAAAGCCCGGAATGACGATGCTCGAAGGCGGATGCGGAATGGGACAATATGTGACTTACTACACGCGGCGCGGAGTGAAAGTCGTCGGGTTAGACTTTGCGCAACGCGCATTAAAGCGTTTGAACAATCAAGTCAAAGGTCTTCGTTTATGCGCGGGAGATGTTTCGCGACTGCCATTCGCCGATGAAAGTTTCGACGTCTATTACTCCGGAGGTGTGGTCGAACACTTCGAAGATGGCGCGGAGGATTCTCTGAAAGAAGCGCGAAGAGTTTTGAAGAAAGAAGGTGTGTTGCTAATCAGCGTTCCCTACTTTAGTCCATTGCGCCAAATTTTGTTTCCGTTGAAAAACAATTTATGGAAAAAGACAGAACGCTCGGAGAAAGACCCCGCGACCTCAAACGGAAAAAGGTTTTTTCAATATGCTTACACTGCCCGCGAATTCGAGCGATTGCTTAGCGAAAGTGGTTTGAATGTTGTAGAGAAGCAAGGCTACGCGGTTTTGTGGGGGCTCTTTGAGCTACCATTCATGAAAAGCGAGAATAAACGCGCGCAAGCTTCGGGAACAACGACCTACAATTCGAAACTTCCGATTTCTTCAATCGATAAAGCCTCTCCACAAGAAAAGTCGTCCTTAATAAAACGTTTAATTGTTCAGGAAGACTCAACTGTTTCCGTTCTAGGTTTCGGTGTTCAATTTATGCGTTGGTTTTCGGCGAATATGATGATGTACGTTTGCAAAAAAATGTGATGAGAGTTTGTCATTTTATTTCATACTCCGCCGACGCGCACTATCTAAAAAATCTCGGAATTGGACTCGCCGGAAAAGATGTGTCGGCAATTTACGGAACTCTCTTCGCAACTAGTGAAGAAACTCCCGAGTGGATTCGCCAGACTCCCAAAGCCGATTACTTTTGCCTTAACGCGAAATCGAAATTAGATTTCCCGATTGCCGTTATAAAGCTCGCGATGAAGTTGCGAAAGGAAAAGATTGACATACTTCAGACACATCTTTATGAGGCGGGTTTAGTTGGTTTACTGGCGGCTCAAATCGCCGGTACTAATTTGCGTATCCTTACCCGACATCATCTTGATCAAGCGTATCTAATCGGAAACCGACTACCTATAGCAGTTGATCGGTGGGAAGCGAGAATGGCGGACAAAATCGTCGTACTCTCGAACGCCGTTCGCGAATTCTTAATTTCGCGTGAGGGAGTACCTAGCGATAAAATTACTACTATTTACCAAGGTTTCGATTTTGATAATTTTTCCGCTACCGATGAAGATGGACGCCAGATGGATCATGGCGGACGTCAGCATGCCACTTTTTCGAGCAATTATTATCGCCAGTATTCGATGAAAATGATTG
>DAITAB010000140.1:0-6643 GCA_036824525.1 Pyrinomonadaceae bacterium | reverse complement strand
AGAAAATCCTCATTTGATTCCCAGCGGTTCAATACCTTGTTGCGAATTTCTTCGGTCAGATAAGGTTCTCGGTTTTTTGTTGACCAAACAAAATGTATCCAAACTCTGACAAACGGCATTCTATTCAAGATTGGGCTAAAGCCCGCGAGCTTATTGTCATATTGTCCACGAGCTAAAGCTCGTGGCGATTGAAAGGAACAAACACGCTCTACTTCTTCTCAACCGCCGCCACACTCGCTACATCATCCGCCCCCAAAAACTCCAGCGCGCCTTCCAACTCATCCGCGTCGCCGGTTATCAGTCTCGCGCTGCGTTCGCGCGTGAGATAAGCCCAAAACCACTCGGTTAAAACATAAGTACGATTTCGAAAACCGATGAGCGAAATAAGATGTATAAAAAGCCAAACAAGCCACGCGATAAAACCGGAGAGTTCCAGCCTTCCGATCTGCGCGATAGCACGGCTTCGACCGATGGTCGCCATGCTTCCTTTATCCTTATACGCAAATTCGCGTCGCGGCTCGCCGTGCAAATCTCGAAGGATATTATCACAAGCCGCATCCGCCATTTGCGTTGCGGCGGGAGCGACTCCCGGCACATGACTTCCATCAGCATTTTTCACGGAAGCCATATCGCCGATTACAAAAATATTTTCGTTATTCGCGATCGACAAATCGTTTTCAACTTCGACTCGCCCGGCTCGATCGATCGGCGCTCCCAGTTTCGCGCCGAGCGACGACGCCGCTACTCCGGTCGCCCAAACTACAACATCGCAATCAATCCAATCTTCGCCGACCTGAACTTTCCCCGGTTCAATTGCGGTGACGAAGCTATTGAGTCGAACTTCCACGCCAAGCGATTCAAGCTGCTCTTTCGCTTTGTGCGAAAGACTCTCCGAATAACTTCCAAGCACCCGATCCGTTCCCTCAAACAAAATCACGCGCGCCTTCGTTGTATCAATTGCCTTAAAATCTTTCGCCAGCACTTTTCGCGCGATATCTGCGATTGCTCCGGCAACCTCAACTCCGGTCGCTCCAGCGCCGATCACTACGAAGTTCAGCGGATCGTAATTTCCATCTACATATGCCTTTCGCTCGGCAAGCTCAAAAGCGAGTAAAACTCTCCGACGAATTTCCAGCGCATCTTCAAGCGTCTTGAGTCCGGGTGCGAGATTTTCCCAATCGTCGTGTCCAAAATAGGAATGTCGTGCGCCCGCAGCGACTATTAAGTAATCAAACGAAAGTTCCGCGCCATCATCGAGCTTCAGGTTATTATTTTGCGCGTCAACGCCGACGACTTCACCCAAAATTACTTCTACATTTTTCGCCCGATGGAGAATGCGTCTGATGGGCGAAGCGATTTCACCCGGCGACAAGACTGCCGTCGCTACCTGATACAGCAAAGGTTGAAAGGTGTGGTGATTCTTCCGATCGATGAGCGTGACCTCGAAGGAATTTCCGGCGAGATTCTTCGCGGCGCGCAATCCGCCGAATCCGCCGCCGATGATCAGGACCTTTGGCTTATTAGAGTCCGACATATTTTGCATAGAGCGAACGCGCTACGGTTACGTCGTCGGTTCCGCGAATGATCGCGCGCGCGTCGCGAAAAATCGTCAGCTCATTTCCGTCAACCTGGAACCGCAGGAGATATTCATTTTCTTTTATGTCGCCGAGCTTTGCGAGTCGCTTGGCGAGTTGCGGCAAGTCGATTTGGGTCGGTTTCGGCGGCAATATTTGAACCGCATCGCGTCCGCACAAAGTTGAAACAAAATCCGCCTCCGAACTTTCAAGCAACGCGAATTCGCGCAGCGCGCAGACCGAACAATCCGCCCGCGGCGCGGCAAGTTTTATTTTCCGCCAATCGTTTTGCCAGACATCGAACTGCAATAATCCACGATGAAGTTTTGCGAAATTCCCGGTGAGAATTTTCAGCGCTTCAGAAACCTGAGTCGCCGCGATAAAAGAAATTATCGGCATTATCACGCCGGCAGTATCGCAGGTTTGCGAACTTCCCGCATCGGGCATTTCTTCGAAGATACATTTCAGACACGGCGTTTCGCGCGGGATGATCGTCATCGTCACTCCGTAAGAAGAAACCGCAGCGCCGTAAATCCACTTCACGGAATTCTTCACGCAAGCTTCATTCACGAGATATCGAACGAGAAAATTATCAGTGCCGTCTAAAACCAGATCGCAATCTTCGATCAGACGTTCGACGTTTGTCCGATTTACGTCTTCAACAAATGCTTCGAGTTCGATCTCCGAATTAATCTCGACAATTCGATTCTTACAGGCAATCGCCTTCGGCAAACGCAACCGCGCGTCTTCTTCTTTATATAAGGTTTGACGTTGGAGATTTGAGAATTCTACGAAGTCGCGATCAACCACGCGAATTTTTCCGACTCCCGCACGCGCGAGCATTTCCGTTTGCGCTGCGCCGAGCGCGCCGCAACCGACAATCAGAACCCTCGATGCGAGAAGTTTTGCTTGTCCTTCCGCACCTATGTCGCTGAAAAGAATCTGTCGGCTGTAGCGTTCGTTGGTTGGCATCGAGGTTGAGATTTCAGATTTACTTGAAGATCATTTTCACAAATGTGCGAATTGCAGCTTCCGAAAAACTCAAAGCGGCGGACTCGGAAATATCCTCGGAATCATCAATCAAAGCAATTTCAGCGCGCAGTCGTTTACGCTCTTCCTCGAGCATTACTTTCTCTTTGCTGCGCTGCCGATCCATTCCGCCTTTGATTATGAAGTCTACGATTTCGGGAAGCTCATTTGCATCGCACCAAACTCCATGATCGCGGCAAACATCGATGATTACTCCCGAAGCGCGCCCGAAATTATTTCGGTTCATTAACTGATTGCAATCCGGACACGGAATATAGCGAACCTTTTTTTCCATCGTGACTTTTCTTTCGGGCGACTTCAAACCGATGGCTGCGAAAACAGAAGTCTGGCGTTCACGTTCGATACAAATGGCTTCAAAAGTTTTTGCGTCGAGCCACATTCCGCCGCAGTCATTGCAATCATGCAAATGCGTAGTCTCAATTTGCAATTCGGTTAATGCGACTTTACAACGCGGACACAGAAAATCGCGTTCGCGGTCGCCGGCTTCAACCGCTTCACCTTCGGCACCGCAATGCGAACAGTGTTTGCTTCCGAAAAACATCAATCCGAAACACTTCGGACACGCAATCGTCTTCAGGCGACTCTTGCAAAACTCGCAAGAAGGAGCATCACTCATCACGCCTGCTCCGCAATTCGGACAATTTAATGCTTCAACTTTATTTGTCATGGCAGCAGCATTGCCTCCACTACTCTGCGGATTTCCCGGGCATTCGGTTCGTTTCCCGTCCAGATCTTCTGTTGCTCGATCGCCTGCGCGATAAGCATGTCGATTCCGCTGATTGTCTTTGCCCCGGCGATTTCCGCATTGCGAAGCAACTTCGTCTTCGCCGGACTGTAAACCAAATCATAAACGAGTTTCACATTTTTCAGTTGTTCGGTGGAAACCGGCGAGGCGTTTTCGTGTTCGCCTCGCGTGCCGAGCGGAGTTGCATTTACGATCACATCACAATTTTCAAGGCGCGTCTTGCCGAACGCAAATTCTTCCGATTCGACTCCAAATTCATTCGCGAGTCTTCTTGCCGCATCGTACTTTCGCGCAAAAACACTGACAATAACGCCTTCGTGTTTAAGCGCATATGCGCACCCGCGCGCCGCACCGCCCGCGCCGATGATCGCTACGCGCGCATCGCGAAGATCGCCGAAAACTTTCTTGAGCGGCGCGATGAAGCCTTTTGCGTCTGTGTTGTAGCCAAACCGTTTTTCGTTTTCGATTTTGATTGTGTTCACCGCGCCGATCGCTCGCGCGCTTTCGTCAACCTCATCAAGAAATTCAACAATAGAGATTTTATGCGGTGCAGTGACGGAAAATCCACGCAGGTTTAATTCAACTTCGCGGCTCTCACGCAAAACCATACGGCGAAAGAACGCTGCTAGATTTTTAACTTCAAATGGAACATAAACGGCGTCGCGTTTTGCGGAAGCAAACGCGCGGTTGTGAATGTATGGCGAAAGCGAATGCGAAATCGGCGAGCCGATTATTCCGTAAACGTCTGTGTCGCGCGTCAATTCTTTTACGCGATAAACTTCGGTCATATCGCTGACGGAAATTTGCCCCGGTGCCGTTTCGCTTCCTTCTACGAGCGATGAATAAGTTAAAGGTGCGCCGTGAGCCAGCGCGAGAATTCGCGTCCACTTTCCGGCTTCGCCCATTGCAATTGGAATTACTTTTTTATTGTCCGTTGCGCGTTCGAGAAGTTTCCAGATTTCGATTGCGGCAGTCGCGTCGTCATACGTCTTGGCGATTTTTATCGTATCGAAACGCTTTGAAAGAATTTCGAATTTGTTTGCGATGTCGATTTGATTGCCCTCGAAGTCGTGAAATGAGCCGATAACTTTTTCAAAAGTAAAATCAGCAGCGTTCAAATCGAGATCAAATTCGAAATCAGCCCAATCGGCGAAATTTTGCATCGCGATGTGTTTCCAGAATTCGCGTCGCTGCTTCATCGTGAGTGATTTGATACCACCTTGTTCGCGAGGGCGAAAGGTTACGAGAAATTTTCCGCCGAAGCTTTCGCGAAGTGACGTGAAATTACTCGAAAGATTCCCCGAAAATGGATTCTCGAGCGAATCGAAGCGCAACTCCACCACGTCCGCGAGCAAAATGGCATCGCTAGCAGCGGCGAGAAACTTTTTCTCGTCGCTCTCGTAAATGGACACGCAAATTTTTCCATTGTTTGCCATTTTGAATTTTACGAAGATTACATAATACGCGAAGTTGCTGCGCAAACTTTAGTTTGCAGCGCAATACCGTCCGTCAACCGCAGGCAGTTCTGACAACTTCGCATCTGAGTTTATAATGTGAGCGATGGTGAATAATCTCGAAAAATTTCTCGTCGTCGGCGCAGGACCTTGCGGTTTAGGCGTTGCGAAGGCATTGAAAGATGCGGGAATTCCTTACGATCAGTTCGAGGCGGACGATGAGGTCGGCGGAAACTGGTATCACGGAGTTTACGAATCGGTACACATTATCTCTTCGCGCAATACGACCGAATACGCGGATTTTCCGATGCCGAAAACTTATCCGGATTTTCCCTCGCGGCAGCAGATGTGTGATTACTACAAGGACTATGCCGATACTTTTGGATTGCGCGCCTCGATCGAATTCAAAACGAAAGTGGTTATGTGTCGACCGCTCGAAGATGGAAGTTGGGAAGTAGAGTTTTCGAAAATCGCTTCGCTCGATAAGAGAACTTACAAGGGAGTTGTCGTTTGCAATGGTCATCACTGGGACAAACGCTTTCCTGAATTCATCGGAAAATTCGATGGCGAAATTATTCATTCGAAAGATTACAAGTCGCCTGATCAACTCAAAGGAAAACGCGTACTCGTAATGGGCGGCGGAAATTCCGCATGCGATGTCGTTTCGGAAGCGGCGCGCGTTGCGAGCGAAGCTCATTTGAGTTTGCGTCGCGGTTATTGGTTTCTTCCAAAAACACTTTTCGGAAAACCGAGCGCGGAATCGCCGGCTTTGTACTTTCCTGTTTTTCTTCAGCGAATGATTTTGCGTCTGATGTTGAAGATCGTCGTTGGTAATTATGAAACTTACGGATTGCCAAAACCCGATCACAAACTTTTCGATCATCATCCGACGGTTAGCAGCGAGCTATTGCATTATTTGAAACACGGGAGAATAGCGCCGCACAAAGACGTCGCGCGGCTGGAAGGAAAACGCGTTTACTTTGTTGACGGAACTTCCGTTGATGTAGACCTAATCGTTTGCGCGACCGGTTATTACGTGAGCTTTCCTTTTCTGCCTGAAAATCTCGTGAGGGTGAAACACGGAAATCTGGCGATGCTTTATGCGGGCTGCGCACTTCCCGATTACAAAAACATTTATATTTTCGAAACGCAGCACGTTCGATATGGCGTCGGACCTTTGATCACACCGGCGGCAAAGATGCTTGCGAAGTTAATCAAGCTGCAAGACAAGATGGAACTTCCGATTGGACTTGTCTTAAAGGAAAGCGGCGCAAAACTTCCGACCTCGCACTTGATCGATCCGATCGCTTCTCTTAGAAGTATGCGAATTGCCGACTTTACCTTGCCGCTTCTGCTTCGACGCGAAAGAAAACTGCGCGCTAAATTTGAGAACTTCAAAATCGCAAACTCGCCCAATCACCTTCAAACTGATCCAAGCCTTCGCGTTTTTTAAAAAAAGAGAACCTCTTTCGAGGTTCTCAGTTTCTGAAATTATTTTCAGTCGCCTATGGATTTAGTCGTGTCGTTGGATCTCCAAAAAGTATCCAGGTTCGCGGCGATGGAAAGTCAAAAGCATTCAATTTTGCGGTGCGAATCGCATCGCCGAGTCGTTCGCCCGCGAAGAATCGTGTTTGTATCTCACGCGAAACGGCGAGGTTGTATTCTGGTGCGTATAAACCTCCATCGGCAAACACTGCAAATGCACCGCCCGAACTTCTGATCATCGACTCCGCAAGATTTGGAGAGATATCGGCGTAGTATCCATTGAGACACGCGAGCATCAACATCAACGAAGGAGAATTACTGTTGTTCAAAATCGG
>DAITAB010000348.1:0-2015 GCA_036824525.1 Pyrinomonadaceae bacterium | reverse complement strand
TGAGAAAAAGCGTTCGTATGATGCCAAGAATGAAACCGGCGGAGAATACAAGCGCGAAATAACAAATTCCAGCCTTCAAGATCTTCATGAGCGCTTGTCCTGTTTCACATTACGAAGTGTTGCATTTGAAAACCCAAGCGTCGCGCACTCCGCGCTACATCGTCACAAACATTCCTATCACTGCCGCGGTCATCACCGCCGCCGTTAACCAACCCAAAAATTTCAACGCCGGTGAACTGACCCGGTCGCCCATCACTGCGCGTTTACTTGTGAGCAATACGACCAACACCACCAGAGGCGGCGCGAGCACACCATTGAGCACCGCCGAATAAAAAAGCATTTTCACCGCATTAAAGCCGATGAGATCCAAAACCATTCCGAGCAACATTGAAACGACGACGACCGAATAAAACTTTACCGAAAGACGCGGACGATCTTCCAAAGTTCCGCGCCAACCCTTCGCTTCCGAAACCGCATAAGCGGCGGAACCTGCGAGCACGGGAACGGCAAGCATTCCCGTTCCGATCAGTCCGAGTGTGAACAAAAGATAGGCTCCGTTTCCCGCGAGCGGACGCAGCGCTTCGGCGGCATCCTGCGCGGTTTCGATGTTTGTCAGACCGTGCGCATTCAGAGTTGCGGCAGTTGTCAAAATAATGAAATACATCACCAGGTTTGAAAAAAACATTCCCGTCACAACGTCCGTGCGCGCCGTGCGCAATTCCTCGTCGGTTGCGCCTTCGCGCTCTTCAACCGTGAGTCTTCCCAGCGCGCGTTCGTCTTCAACTTCTTGCGATGCCTGCCAGAAAAAAAGATACGGCGAGATAGTGGTGCCGAGAATTCCTACGAAGGTTGCGAGAAACGCGCTTGAGAATTCAACGCGCGGAATCAACGTTGCGCTCAAAACTTTTGACCAATCGGGTTGCGCGAGAAATGCCGCGGCGATATACGCGAAAAGCACCAGCGTGAGCCATTTAAAAATCCGCGCGATGTGGCGATACGAAGAATAAAAAAGCAGAAGGATGATCGCTAGAGTATAAATCGGAGTGAAGTAATAAGACGGAATTCCCGTCATCATCTCGGTCGCTTCCGCCATACCGCCGAGATCCGCGCCGATATTAAAAACGTTTGCGACGATCAGAAGCGAACACGCGCCCCACAAAACTGTGCGCGAATAATTGCGACGAACGACGCCTGCGAGTCCGAGTCCAGTAACTAAACCGAGACGTGCGCACATCAACTGCACTGCAGCCATCAGCGGAAAAGAAAAGAGCGCCGTCCAAAGCGGCATATAACCGAAGGAAGCGCCGGTTACTGAATAAGTAGAGATGCCGGAAGGATCATCGTCTGCCGCGCCGGTGATTAAGCCGGGACCAAGTTCGGCGAAAAATTTTCGTACACGTCCAAGAGGCTGAGTCGCGACACGAAGATTTTTTTCTGCGTTGGGTTCAGTTTCGTTCATTCGTCGAGGAGCTGATCAGCTCAATGATACTTCCGCAGACGAAATTATCGGAGAATGAATCGCGAAGAGTGTGTGGTCGGCGGCGCACTTTGAGTGCGAGCTACGATTCCGAGTCCCAATGAAACTTGTGGAGAATGCGATGCACGATCGGTGTGAAAATCAGCGCGGCGGTGACGATGAAAACGAGTCCTGCGTAGAGCGCATAAATTCCCGCGAATATTTTACCACCGGAAGTGACCGGATTATTCACCGGTCCCATACCGCCGAGAAGCATCGCGGAATTGATGAAGCCATCGAGAAACGGAAGATTTTCGAAATACCAATAACCCGAAATGCCGATGCTGAGTGAGACAACTAGTAACGCAAACGCCGCCGCTAAATGCAGAAGCAAACGCTTTACAAAATGCCCACGCGCCAAGGGTTTTTGTGTTTTGGATTCGTACATAAGTTTGAAGGCACTTCGGAAATTTTCACCGCAACCGTGGACGCCCGCATTTGTTCGTTCCCGAAGGGAACACTTTCGTTAGCCAGAGGTCGCCTCGACCTCTGGAACACG
>DAITAB010000139.1:0-6687 GCA_036824525.1 Pyrinomonadaceae bacterium | reverse complement strand
GAAGAAGTTATCTTCGATTTAAGCGGAAAAGGAATAGTCTAAAGGTGTTACGCGGATTGATTTGGTTTAGGAATCTTCGCCAGCGCGAGTTTCTACGCGGCAGGAGATAATTTTTCACGCTTTCGGAATTGAGTGAAAAAGATAGGGGAGAAAAGACAAAATCCGTTGAGTCACAGGCAACTACTTGCCGTTAAATTCTTCGAGTTTCCGATAGAGAGTTTTTCGACCAATGTTGAGCAGGCGCGCGGCGCGCGATTTGTCGTTGTTGGTGTAGTCAAGCGTCGCTTCGATTACCGCTTTTTCGATTTCGTCCATAGTGGAAGGAAGTTCGAGGTCAAGAGTGATTGCGCGTCCTTCGCCGGCGGCGCGAATTCTTTCTTCACGCGTAATCGCGCTGATTTCCACCACGCGTTTGCTAACCGTTTCCGGTAAATCATCGAGTTCGATCTGCCTACCGGAAGCGATGATCACCGCGCGCTCTATCGCATTTTCGAGTTCGCGAACGTTTCCAAGCCAATCGAAATTAACCAAGGCAGCCAGCGCTTCTTTCGAAATTCCCGTGACGAAGCGACCGGTTTTTTCTTTGTAACGTTCGAGAAAATGAAACACGAGAATGTGAATATCGCCCGGACGATCGCGAAGTGATGGCAGAGTAATCGGAAATACCGAGAGACGATAAAACAAATCCTTGCGGAAAGTTCCGGCTTCGGTAGCTTTATCGAGATCGACATTTGATGCGGCAATTACGCGCACATCAACTTTGATTGTTTCGTTTCCACCGACTCTAGTAAATTCTCCATCTTGCAAAACGCGCAGCAGTCGCACCTGCGCCGAAAGCGACATTTCGCCGATTTCATCCAAAAACAAAGTTCCGCCATCAGCTTCTTCAAAACGTCCTTTTCGCTGACTTCGCGCATCTGTGAAGGCGCCTTTCTCGTGCCCGAAAAGTTCCGATTCGAGAAGCGTTTCAGGAATTGCGCCACAGTTTATTTTTACGTAGGGTTTCGCTTCGCGTCCGGAATTGTAGTGAATCAGATTTGCTAGGAGTTCTTTTCCCGTTCCGCTTTCGCCCTGGATCAAGACGGTCGTATTCGTGTCGGCTACATTGAGCGCAAGCTCAATCGCTCGGCGAATCGAAGGAGCTTGTCCGATGATTTCGCTCTGATGTCTTTCATGAAGCTGCGATTTCAAGCGCATAACTTCCGCCGAAAGTTGATCGCGCTGAAGCGCCGTTCCGATTTGATCCGCGAAACCTTCTACCAGCGCGGTTTCGTGTGATTCAAATCCATCCGCGCGTTCTTCGCGCCAGACAAATCCGAGCAATCCAAATGCTTGTCCGCCGACGCGAACCGGCGCGACCAGAGCGGCGCGTCCGCCGAGCTGCGTATTGAAAATTACGCGAATCGCTATCGGCAATTGCTTATCAACCAGCTTCATCGTTTTTCCTTCGCGCAGAATTTCGGAGAGCGCGGGAAATGGTTCGATGTCGAGCGATTGATTGTGTTCCTCGATCATTTTCAAAACCGCGTTTGGCTCCTCATCCGGCGCGGATTTGAATGTGACAAGCGAAATCTTTTTTCCATCTGTATCGAGCACACCGAGCGCGCCATAGCTTGCGCCGACGAGTTCGACCGCGCGTTCCAAAACCTTCGACGAGACCTCACGAAAATCCGAATGCGAATTCAGAGTGTTCGCGATTTCGAGCAGCGCGTTTGTGCGCTTCGATTCGTTTTCCTGTGCTACGTAGAGTCGCGTGTATTGATAACCGGCGGCGATTTGCGATGCGATTGATTCGAGAAAATTAACTTCTTCATCGAGCCATTGGCGCGGCTCGTGTGTATCGTGAAGACCGATCAGACCGAAAACTTTTCCGCTCAACATAATCGGAACGACGAGCAGCGAACGAGTCTCGAGCGCTTTGGTGAAAAATCTCACGGTCGCATTTTTCGCTGCGGAAGTATCGTTGATGCGAATCGGTTTTGTGAGATCGAATTGTTCGCCGAGTTTTTGTGCGTCGATGGGAATCGTTGTTCCTTCACTCGGTAAAATATCCTCACTCGCGCGCCATTCATGACTGATGCGCAAATCATTTCCCTCGGAAAGCTGCAGAAGGTCACAGCGATCCGCCTGCATCATTTTTCCGATTTCCGAAACGATTACATTTAGAAATCTCTCGAGGTCGATGTTGGTCGGAAGGTCTCTTGCCAGACGCGCGATGATCGCTTCGCGAGCCTCATGCATCTTGATTTTGCGTTCGAGTGGAAGTGCTTGGGGATTGTCTAATTCGAGCTTCATAAAAGTTCAGAGACTCGAATTTATCTTTGTTTCGAACGTATAGGATGTCAAGTTGACACAGGAAGCGAGCGAGGTGTGTGAGAATGTCTCAAGCGGAAATCCACGTCCGAGACCATTTCGGTTGAATCGAATTTGGACCTGAACGCCGCGGTTTTTGAGTGCAAACCTTATTGATTTGACGAAGAAAGACGCGGTGCTGCTCGATAGCTCTCCCGTTGGTTTCCCGCTTTTGCTTTTTGGAGTTGATCCGATGCGTAAGTATTGTTTTCGTCGAGCTCCACAGCTTTTTTCAAAAAACCGATCGCGTCGGGATATCGAGCGAGCTTGATCAGGATAACGCCAAGCTCAGTATTGTAATCGGTGTCGCTTGGCTTGAGACTAACGGCGCGACGGAAAGCGGCTTCCGCTTCTTTATCTTTATTGAGTTTGTTGTATGCGCGTCCGAGATTGAAATAAGCAGCGTCGTCTTTCGGATTTTGCGAGACGGATTTTTGATATGCTTTTGCCGCCGCATCAAAAGCTTTTTCAGATGGAGTTGTCGGGACGGAAACTGCGGGCGCTGATTTCGAGCGACTTCCCGGTTTCGCATCTTTCGCCAATTTAACTTCCACTTCATCTTCGGTGAGAGCAAGCGCGACTCCGAGTTTAAAGTGTGCGTCCGCCATATTCGGATCAAGCGCAACTGCCTGCTTCAAAGCGCTAATTGCTTTGTCTATTTGATCCATATCCAGAAATTTACTTCCGGCGACTAACGCACTGCTAGCGTCAGTATATGTTTCTACTGCGGCACTATTTGCGTCGCTGTTGCTGCTCTCGACTTTTGCCGTCGGCGTATTCTTCGCGCCGTTAATGTTCTGATTTGTTGCCGTTTCGCTACAGGATGAAAATTGCAGCGACAAGATTGCGATAAAAATATAAGTGAAAAATCTCAACTCTTTCTCCTAAGACAATAAAAGTAATTAGTAATAAGTAACTGGTAATTAGCGAATAGTGAATGGTTACGAAAGACTCGCTTTTTATGTTTTGCGTTTTCTATTCCTCATTTTTCACTATTCACTTTTTTTATCCACTCGATTCTCAGCCCGGGGGAAAAATGAATTGTCGTCCGCCGAGAAGGTGAACGTGTATATGAAAAATCGTCTGACCACCGGCATCGTTTGTATTGATCACAAGGCGATAACCATTTTCTGAAAATCCTTTCTCGCGCGCTAGTTTTGCCGCGCAAAAAAGTAAATGTCCAAGCAACGGTCGGTGATCGTCAGTCGCCTCGTCGAGCGAGGCGATGTGTTCGCGGGGGACTATGAGAATATGTGTGGGCGCTTGCGGATGAAGATCATTGAAGGCGATGCACATATCGTCTTCATAAACTTTCGAAGAAGGAATTTCACCCGCGATTATCTTGCAAAAAATACAGCCTTGCGAACTCATAACATTGAACTAAAACAGGGCGGAATTCTTCGAGTCTCTAAACTTCTTCGCCGGCAGACATCGTTAATTGATCGGTGATTCTTACAATGTCTGCTCCGACTGTTCGAAGCTTCCGTACGATATTTTCATAACCTCGATCAATGTGGTAAACGCGATCGACCACTGTCTCTCCGCTCGCCGCGAGTCCGGCTAAAACTATCGAAGCCGAGGCACGCAAATCCGAAGCTAGAACCGGCGCGCCCATTAGCGCTGATTTTCCGTGAACCTTTGCGGTATTTCCGGAGATATCAATTTTGGCGCCGAGGCGAATGAGTTCAGATGCATGCATAAAACGATTTTCGAAAATCGTTTCGGTGATGGTCGAAGTTCCTTCGGCTTGAGTCATTAGCGCCATAAACTGCGCCTGCATATCGGTCGGAAAATGCGGATGGGGTTCGGTCGAAACGTCTGAAGCTTTCAAGCCGGTCTGATTTCGTCGAACGAGCAACGTGCTCTGATTAAGCTCTTCGATTTCCACTCCGGCTTCGCGCATTTTTTCTATAACGGCGCGAAGGTGCTGCGGTTCACAATCTTTCACTTCGAGTTCGCCGCCGGTTATCGCTCCAGCGACGAGAAAAGTTCCCGTCTCGATTCGATCGGGAATAATTGTGTGTTCGGCGCCGCCGAGTTGTTCTACACCTTCGATCTCGATGGTCGGAGTTCCCGCGCCGCGAATTCGCGCGCCCATCTTGTTTAGCAATTCCGCGAGGTCCGCGATTTCTGGTTCACAGGCGGCGTTTCTTATTGTGGTCTTTCCTTTCGCCAGCGCTGCTGCCATCAAAACATTCTCGGTTCCTGTAACCGTAACCTTTTCGAAATCCACGACTGCACCTATCAATCGCCCATTCGGAGCACGAGCGATCACATCACCCGATTCAATCGAAACTTGCGCGCCAAGTTTTTCAAACGCTTTGAGATGAAGATCAATCGGACGTGTTCCGATTGCGCATCCGCCGGGAAGCGAAACCTTCGCTTTTCCAAAACGCGCCAGGAGCGGTCCGAGTGCGAGCACGCTTGCTCGCATCGTCTTCACCAACTCATATGGCGCTTCAAAAATTTCGATGTTCGCCGCCGTGACTTTGTGTGTGCGAAGTTCGGGTGTGAGAACGGTTGCGCCGAGATCCTCGAGCAGACGTCTCTGAGTAATCAAATCCTTTACGTATGGAACATTGTGGAGTATTACGGTCTCGCTGGTGAGCAGCGGTGCCGCAAGACACGGCAATGCTGAATTCTTTGCGCCGCTCACCGAAATTTTTCCGCTCAGCGGTTTTCCGCCGCGTATCAAAAACTTGTCCATACTCCGTTAAATAAATAGACTGCCCAAAGGAATTCCCCTCGCGACAGTCACACAAAAAACTGTTTGATAGGTTTCGTGCGATTATGCTATCACGAGCGCGGAGTAGAGCGAAAATTATCTTGGTAATAGACGAATAACCCGCCGCGACCTAGAATCAGGACAATGGACATTATCATCGGCACTGCCGGACACATCGACCACGGTAAGACGTCGTTAATTAAAGCGCTTACGGGAATCGATGCCGACCGACTCCCGGAGGAAAAACGTCGGGGAATTACCATCGATCTTGGATTTGCCGAGCTCGATATGGGCGATGTACGCATCGGTTTCGTTGACGTTCCCGGACACGAGAAGTTCGTGAAAAACATGCTCGCCGGCGCACATGGAATTGACCTCGTTGCGCTCGTTATCGCCGCAGATGAAGGTGTGATGCCGCAAACGCGCGAGCATTTCGAAATTTGTCGCCTGCTCGAAACAAAATCCGGTTTGATTGTGCTGACAAAAAAAGATCTCGTCGAAGAGGAAATGCTCGAGCTGGTAAAGCTAGATGTTGCCGAGCTCACAAAGAATTCCTTTCTAGAGAATGCGCCATTGATTTGTGTAAGCACAAAAACTAATGAAGGCATAGATGAGCTTAAAAAGCTCTTTCGTGAACTTGCGTTAAATATTCCAAGTCGAAGAAACCGAAACGTCGCACTTCTTCCGATTGATCGCACTTTCACCATGAAAGGATTTGGCGCGGTGGTGACCGGAACTCTCATCTCGGGTGAAATAAATGAATCGGCAGAACTCGAAATTCTTCCGCCAGGAAAAAAAGTTCGCGTTCGAGGTCTTCAAACTCACGGAAAACCGACCGGAACCGCTCACAGCGGACAGCGAATCGCCGTGAATCTTGCCGGAATTGATCACACCGAAATCGAACGCGGTATGGTTCTATGCGCACCAAACACGCTTCGCCCGACGCAAATTCTCGATGCTGAAATCGAAGTTTTGAAAGACGCGAAACATTCACTTCGATCGCGACAGCGCGTGCGCCTGCATTCAGGCACCGCGGAGATTTTGGCACGCGTTCAAATTCTCGGGAGTTCTCCCGAAATCGCGCCGGGTAAAAAAGGATTCGCGCAACTTCGCCTGGAATCGCCGGTCGCGGTCCTTCCCGGCGAACGTTTTATCCTTCGAAGTTATTCGCCACAAATAACTATCGCCGGCGGAAAAATTCTCGATGCACTGGCTGCTAAGCATCGCCAACGCGATTTTCCCTTGGTCATTGATCGCCTTCAAAAACTCCTAAGCGCCTATGAGCGAAATGAAAATTCTGAGATCACATTGATTTATTTAGAAAGTTGTGGCGAACTCGGCGCCCGCTTCTCGGATCTTCAAGCACGAACCGGTTGGCTCAATGCGGTCTTGCAAGAATCCTTAAAAACGGGAATCCAAAAACACACGATCATCGCCGCTGACGATCTCTATATTTCGCGACCGCATTTTGACGCTATAAAAAAGAAAACGCTTGGTGAGGTTGAAACTCATCACAAACGCGATCCGCTTTCGCGCGGAATACTGCGCGAAACTTTGCGAGAGAAAATCTTCGCGAAAATTCCTTCGGAGATTTTTCGTTCGGTAATTGC
>DAITAB010000138.1:0-6755 GCA_036824525.1 Pyrinomonadaceae bacterium | reverse complement strand
CTTCACTCTTCACTTTTCACTTCTGACTTTTCGCGGCGTGTCGCTTTGCGAGTTTCGCCACATTAAACTGCGCGATTTCATCTAAAGTCAGATTTAACTCATCGGCGCAAGCGGAGATGTACCACAAGACATCGCCGAGCTCATCTTGGAGTTTTGTACGAATTTCATCAGTTATCACGCCCGCGAAATCGCGTTCGATTTTCTTTACGATATTCGCAACCTCGCCGGCTTCTCCGGCAAGACCGAGTGTCGGATAAGCAAGATTATTTTTCCGGTTTGGATAAAGCGCGGTCAAACTCGCCGCAGCTTGATATTCTTCAAAGTTCATAATGTTTCTTTTCATCCTTCATCCTTCTCTTGGTCGCCGCTCTAACCGTGTTTTTCATCAGCATTGCCACGGTCAGTAAACCGATTCCGCCCGGAACCGGCGTCAGCTTTCCGGCTTTTGGAAAAACTTCTTTCCAGTTCACATCGCCGGCGAGCGTTGTGCCCCGCATATCAATCGCTTTCAAACGTTTTTCCAATTCAACTCCGTCGAAAATCTCCCGCGCGATGTTCTTGTCAAAGACCTGATTGATACCGACGTCGATTACCGTCGCGCCTCGCTTCACGTGTTGTTCGCGAACCAATCCTGCAATTCCGACCGCGACCACTAATATATCGGCTGCGCTGGTTATCTCCGAAAGATTTTCCGTGCGACTGTGTGCGATCGTAATGGTCGCATCTTCCAAAAGTAAAAGCTGCGCCATTGGTCTTCCGACGATGAAACTGCGTCCCAGGACGCACGCATTCTTTCCGCGCATCTCAACTTTAAAATGCCGCAGCAATTGAATGACGCCCGCCGGAGTACATGGAACAAGAGTCGGTTTACCTTGAGACAATCTTCCGGCATTAAACGGATGAAATCCGTCAACGTCTTTATGCGGATCGATCGCTTCCACAATTTCGTCGGTATGAATGTGTCTCGGCAATGGAAGCTGCACGAGAATTCCGTCAACCTCATCGCGCTCATTCAACTCCCGCACGAGTTTCAGCAATTCTTCGTGGGTAGTGGTTTCAGGAAGGTGGTGATGTTCGGAGACAAGACCGAGTTGCTGCGAAGTCTTCACTTTATTGCTTACATAAACGGACGACGCCGGATCATCGCCCACGCGAATCGCCGCAAGACACGGCTTTATTCCATGCGATTTTTCAAGCGCCGCAACTTCCGCCGCGACTTCGGTCTTGATTTTTGCGGCGAGTTCCGCACATGCCATTATCTGCGCTGTCATAACTTTTTGGTAATATTACAGTAAAACGCGCAAGCGTCGTAAGCAGCGGTTTCCTTTTATGGCAAAAATCTTCGTCGTACTTCTGTTATTTTATGGTTCCGCATTTGCGCAGGACGCTCCGACGCGAATCCGTGCGGCAATCCAAAAGCGCGATTTTTCGGCTTCATACCTTGAAGTAAGTAATCTTCGAAATTCTGATAAAAAACTTTTCTTCGCCAATAATTTCGATTACCTAATGGCGCGACTGTCGGAACAACGCGGCGATTTTGCGTCGGCGATGTTGAATTATCAATCGGTCGTAAAGAGAAAATCCGTTTTGCGTGAGTATGCACTTTGGCACCTCGCTCACATCTCACGCACGACGGGAAATCTTCTATTGGAAAGAAATTATTTGCGTCAGCTACAGATATTCGCTCCGCGAAGTCTGCTGAATGATGCGGCGCGCGCGAGGCTGGCACGAAGTCTTTTTGAAAGCGGAGACTTTTCTTCTGCTATTTTGACGTTGCAAAACGAATCGACTCAAGCGTCTCCTTCACCTGCGGACACCAGCCAACAGACGACGAATTTTCGTCGTTCTCGCGAGAATCAAGTACTTCTTGGAAAGAGTTTACTAATGTCGGGAAAGCCCGATGAAGCACGTGAGATTTTTTTAACGCTTATCAGAAACTTGCCAAACGCCGCGCAGCCAGATGATTTTGCTCTCGCAGCCGTTCGAGGTCTGGATCAACTTGATAGCAAACCTGAAAACCTTGGAAAGTTCGCGCCGCTATTAATCGCCGAAGAGCATCTGCAACGCGGAGCGATTTACCAATTTAATCGCGACTTCATAGCTGCGAGACTACACTATCGGGCACTGATCGAGCGTTTTCCGCAAAACGAATCGGTCGGTATCGCACGTTATCAGATCGGACGCGGATTTTCTCAGGATGGAGACTATCCCAGGGCAATCGACGCATTCGAAAAGCTCCTGAATGATGATCCCGAAAACACTATTGCGCCGGACGCAATTTTGCAGTGTGCTTCAGCTTATGCGCGTCTCAAAAAATTCAATGAAGCCGTTTCGCTTTACGAGCAATTTATCAGGCGCTTTCCCGATTCGCCGAATATCGAACGTGCTTATTTGAATATAATCGATGCGCGCCGCGATCAGGGCGACGACATCGAAGCACTTCATTGGGCGGAAAAAACCCGCGACTTTTTTAAAGGTAAACTGCCGGAAGCTCTTGCGGTTTTTGCCCAAGCTCGGACAAATGTTTCGCGAGGAGATTTTTACAATGCGCTCGCCAACCTCAAGGAACTTGAGAAACTCCCGGACCTTGGCGGAACCCGAGTTCCCGGTGGCACAAATAAATCTGAAGTTTTATTTTTGAAGGCGTTCGCCTTTGAACAAATCGGCGCATTCAATGAAGCGATCGAAACCTACTTTTCGATTTCTGATGGTCGAAATGAATTCTACGGTTGGCGCGCTTCCGAAAGACTTCGCGAATTAGCCAACAACGACAAATCAAAACCGTTTCTCGAATCGAGGCTGGCGCGATTTCGCTTCGTCGCAAATCAAAATTGTGACCGCGCGAATCTGACAGCCTGTGAAGAAATTCGCATCGCCGCGCAAAATATGTATCGCGTCACAAATGAACCTTCGGCGCTCGAATTAATTCGAAAAGCCTATGCGGTGCTTCCCGCTTACCGCGAAATTCCGCGCGCTGATTTCCGGGAGTTCGGAAGAAAAGAAATCTTGCGCGAAATTAACAAACCTCAGACCAACAGCCATCAAGCGCTTGCCGATGAATTACTATTTCTCGCGCTGTACGATGAAGGAACTCCCGAACTCGAGAGCGCTTTGCGAGAGAAGATTCCGCTAGTCAAGGCTGCGAATTCAAATAGTCAGTCCGAGGCGGGCGCGAATTCCGTAACCGCGTTTCCGCCTGACATTTCTTACACACTTGCTAGGCTTTACAACCTTGGCAATATGTCTCACCGCGCAGTCGGATATGCCGAACCTCTTTGGAAAAAGATTCCTGCCGATTACCAAATAGAATTAATCCCGCGCGATCAGATCGAACTTCTATACCCGATTCCTTATGCGGAATTTCTCAATAAGAATGCTTCGGCCAAAAATCTGGATCCGCGTTTTATGCTCTCGATTATGCGGCAGGAATCGCGTTTTCGCGCGGACGTGAAATCGGTTGCGGCGGCGCGTGGGCTGATGCAGTTCATTCCGTCAACGGCAAATCAAATCGCCGAACAGCTCGGTAGAAAACCATTTCAACAGGATGAACTTTACGATCCGCCGACCGCGATTCTTTTCGGCTCACATTACCTTGCTAATATTTTCAAAGAATTTCCCGACCAACACGCGGCTGTAGCTGCGGCATATAATGCCGGAGAAGCAAGCACTACTCGCTGGATTGAGCGGGCAAAAAGTAATTCTCAGGATCGTTATGTATCGGAGATTATATTTTCCCAGTCGAAAGATTATGTTTATCGCGTGATGGCGAATTATCGCGTTTATAAGATATTGTACGACGAGACATTGAAAGCGCGGTGAGTTCAGACGCAGAGTAACTTTATGAAACTTTTATCTGTAATTTTATTTTTCGTGTTGATTGTTTGTACGGCTTGCAAGCCTTCGGCAGATGTTTCCGAGTCGGGAAACTTGAAACGTTTTCCGTTCAAAGGAAAAGTTGTAGCGGTGAACAAAGCAAAGAAGTCGGCGACCATTGCGCACGAGGAAATTAAAGGTTACATGGACGCGATGACCATGGACTTCCCGATTAAAGACGATTGGGTTTGGGAAGACCTCGCGCCGGAGTCGGAAATTCGCGCAGAATTGGTGGTGAGTAGTGGCGATTATTGGTTGGAGCAAATCGGAATTATCGCACTTCCGAAACCGGGCGAAACGCCGCTTTCAAATCCTTCAAACCCGGATATTACCGGAAAGGAAGTTCCGGATTTTCCGTTGACGAATCAAGACGGAAAAAGAATTTCGCTTAAGAATTTCCGCGGTAAGGCGCTCGCGATTACGTTTATTTATTCCAAATGTCCGCTTCCGAATTTTTGTATTGCCATGTCAACGCGATTTTCGGATGCGACCAAATTAATCGAGGCGAATCCGGATTTAAAAGATAGAGTCCGACTTTTGAGCATTTCCTTCGATCCGGAAAATGACACTCCGGATACTCTTAAAAAATACGGTCTCGGATATTTGGGAAAAAACGCAAAAGCAGACTTCATAGTTTGGCAACTCGCAACCGGAAATCCTGCTGAGGTTAAAAATGTTGCGGATTTCTTTGGGCTTAAATACGAAAAAGATCCAAACGACAAAAACCAAATTATTCACTCGCTGCGAACCGCCGTGATAACTCCCGACGGCAAAGTGAAGTCGATGTTGCGCGGAAGCGATTGGACGGCGGAAGATTTGGTGAATGAGCTTCGCGCCGCTCTCTAGACGTAGCAAATTTATTTGAGAGCATTCGCCTGAAGCTTTCCGCGCGCGTGAAATCCATCGGCAACATTGGTCGGTGCCGGCTCGAAGTTTAGCGCGAGCATTGCGTCCGTTATTTTTCCGCTCACCCGAAATGGCGGCTTCGGATTCTCTGAAAAAGTTCCGGCGTCCAATCGATCCAGTTCCAAACTATCGCCTTTCAGTATCCCGGAAATGATCTCCGTGATTTTCCGTTCTTTGTCGGCTCCCTTTCCGGTTAGATTGAAACTCAGCGAAATCCGATTTCCAAATTTCAGAACTCCGATACTTCCTTCGACCTCAAATTTCTTTTCCCGATACACGAAACCGCCCGAGTATTCAAAAGACGAGCTTGCTACTCGATAAGATTTCATCGCTCCGGTCCACAACGTTCCGACTTCCAATCGCAACGGCTGTTCATCTTCAACCGGCACAATTGCAATCTTGTAAGGCATCGTCAAAACGTCTGCAAGCAAGGCTCCCTTCGGCGGTTCAACAAGTTCGACGCGAATTCCCGTACCGGATTTCTTAATCGCAACGGAATATCCCGCAGTCGGTTTTGTTCCCGCAAAAGCCGCTACAACCGCGTACTTGGCAAAATCGATTTCTTGCGCGAACGAAATTTCACCGCCAAATTTTTTCAGTTGCGAAAACGTCTGGGCGCTGCGCGAAACAAAAACGAACGGATCCGCTATTTCCGACAGAGATCCTTGCCCGATTATTTTGAAGTCTTCCAGGGATTGAGTTGGCGCATTTGGATTGGGCATAGGTGGTGATGGTTTCGGCAAAGATTTCGTTGCAATGACTTTTTTCTTGCGCACTATTTTCTTCCTGCGACTTTGCGCATCACTGTTTGCAACTAAGAGTCCGAATATTAAAAGAGTAACGAAAAACCGTGTAAGTGTTTTCATATAATTTTACGTTGCTGAATCCCGGATTAATTCCGGCAAACAACAGAACAATCGAAATTTCGAAACTTGCGCAAGTTTAATTTCATGTTCGCATTCGAATCGCGATTTCCGAAATTTTGAGCAGTGTTTCCTTTTCGTCATGCTTCTCGATTTTACCCTCGCGATAAATGTCGTCGCCGGCGACAATCGTCAAGACAACGTCGCGCGCTGAGGAGGCGAAGAGCAGCGCGGATTCTACGTCGTGAACCGGAACTTGCGCGGCATTATTCAGCGAAACTACCGTTATGTCCGCATCTTTCCCCGCTTCCAGCGAACCAATTTTTTCTTCCAATCGCAAAGCCCGCGCTCCGCCAAGCGTAGCCGAAAATAGAATTTCTTTCGCTGAAATATGCACCGCATCGTGCGTTCGCGTGCGTGCAAACATCGCCGCGAAACGCGCTTCCTCCAACATATCGCATAGGTTATTGCTTGCGACCGAATCGCTGCCGAAGCCCACGCGAATTTTTCTTTCGAAGAATTTTTCGAGCGGCGCTATTCCGTGACCGAATTTCGCGTTCGATTTCGGGCAATGCGCGACTGAGGAATCACTTTCGCCGATCAATTCAATGTCGCTTTCGGAAACTTTCACACAATGTGCTAGCAATGGCTTCGCAGAAAGAGCACCATAATTCTTCAGGAATTCGATAGACGAAATTTCCGGCGCGCGCCATTCGATTCCAAACTTCTTATAAATTTCTGCAAAGAATCCCTCGCCCCGCAGCATAAATTTAAGTTCGTCTGTCGATTCTGCCGCGTGAATCGTTAAAGGAATGGTTTTTTGCAACGAATAGTCGGAAATAATTTCCAACAATTTGCCACTGACGGTATAAGGCGAATGCGGAGAAATTCCGACCCGAACAAGCGGAGTTTCAAGTCTCTGAAGCGACAGATATTTCTCTTTTAGCAATTCAAAATCTTTGGCAGCAGTTTCATCCCTCGGGCAGAATTCCGTCTCCTGAAAAACAATTCCGCGAAGTCCGATTGCTTTCAATGCTTCAAAGCCCGCGACTGCGTGTCGTCCGATATCGGCAAAACACGTAACGCCCGCTCGGGCGCCCTCGATCGCGCCGA
>DAITAB010000018.1:0-21989 GCA_036824525.1 Pyrinomonadaceae bacterium | reverse complement strand
TTATCAGTCCTAAGAGCAATCCAATTATTCCAAAAAGAAAATTCTCTTTATTCATTTGTGTATTTTTCGTCGGCAACCGACGGTTGTATTCATCAAGTCGATTCGGTTCGAAAATCGATAACGAAACCAGTCGCGTAAGTTTTTTCGCTCCGCGCCTAAATTGAAACCGCCCGCAATCAGCGGGCGGTGTTTATTAACAACGCATCAACTATGCGTAAGAATGCAATCCGGGAAGAAGGTAGCTCACACCCAGATAAGTGAAAATAACAAACAGAAACGCGACCACCGCGAAGTAGGCAGAACGACGTCCTTTCCAACCGCGGGCGATTCTAGAATGTAAGAACCCTGCATATGTAAGCCACGCGACGAGTGCGCCAACTTCCTTCGAATCCCAGCCCCAATAACGTCCCCACGATTCATTTGCCCAAATCGCGCCGGTCATCAATAGCAACGCCAATCCCGCAAATGCGACGCCCGCAAGTTTGTACATCAAACCATCGAGAACTTCCGCCGAAGGAAGCGCTTCGCGAATTCGTTCGGTCTTAATACTGAAGAGCACCACGAAGAACGTTCCGGTAAACGCGGTAACCAATGCCGCGATTTCAACCGGATTGGCGTTGAGACTCAAACGCAGTTGCGAGCCGTTTTGTGCGATCCAATTACTCGCGATTCCGAAAAGTTGTTGTGCGCCCATCGCGCTGATTTCGCGCTGCGGCACTTCTTGCTGTTGCAACATCCAAACCGCAAATCTTTCATATTGCGAAGTGCTGATCTGACTCATCACATTTCCAATGTTTTTGATTTGATAAACCAGCATTGCGATTCCCGCACCTTGAACCAGAAGTGCAAGTTGAAGCAAACGCGATCCGATGTTTTTCGCCTTCTCATCGGCTTTGGAAAGATATAACCAATTGGCAATCATCGAAGCTATTAACAAAACCGCCGCGGCGACGAGGAACCAACCCACATATGGAATGTCTGCGCGAAGTGCAAGCGACATTCTTGATTGTCCAACGTGGGTCGAAGCCGTATAGGTTCCAAAAGAGCCGAGCGAGAAAACACTGAACTTGCTAATCGTCGCAAAAACGCAGAGCGCGAAAAAGCTTGTCCAAATTGCCATCGCCTGAACTTTCAATCCATCTTTCAAAAGATAAAGTACCGCGACCGCAAAACAGACGAGCGCGACGCCGTAACTTAATGATGCAATGCCTACGTGGATCGGTCGCCAATATGAATCCAAAACCGGCGGAAGGTCGATGAATTCATCACCGATAAATCGCGCCAGGACAAGAATGATTGCCGCCAGCGGAAGTGAGAGAGTGGCGACGATACGGAAATTCTTGCGACGCATTACCAAGAGTGTGGTGATTCCCGCACCAAAAGCGAAGGCCAAACTCAAATCATAGAGATTCGCAAATGGAACATAACGAAAAACCCACGGCATATCCGCGAGACGACCCTGTTCGGTAAATTTCACGAATTCTCTTTCGTAACCTATAACCCAACGAAACAGCCAACTAGCGAGATTGAAAAATACCCCGATAGTCGTTCCCCACATCCCGAGCTTTTCAGCGATGTTCGAAGGCGCATACAGATTGGTCAAATAAAAAACCGCCGCAAGTAAATAGGATGCCAGCGCCAGCATCATCAAGGCGCCATCCGAAATAAAATGTGCGCCACCCGCATAAATTCTAATGAGCAGCAAAACGATCGGTCCCAAGACGGCAAACGCTGCCGGAAGAAACGTTCGCAATTTCGAGATGCTCATGAATTCATTTTCATTTGAATTAGAAACCAGTACAGGTTGATTTAAGATGTCTTGATTCATAAAGTCTTCCCTTTAGTTATAACTTTTCGCCGACTCGGATCCGAAAATTATCGGCAAAATTCTTGAAACGTTCATCGAAAGCATTTTGATTTCGATTCGTGTGTCCGCCTAAAACAATTCCAAATGTCTTGTCGGCATTTTCTTCTATCGCAGTCCAGACTCTTTGATGCGAAAAGAAAAATACTGCGATCAATGTAAGCGCAAGCATTCCGAAACCGACGTAAACTACCGTTGCACCCGGATCGCGTTGAACTGAAAGCACGTGCTGATCGCCGACCTTTTCAAAATCAGCCAGCCGGAATGTATAACCGCCGATCGGTTTCTTGGCAATCGGAATATCTGCCAATTTCTCGCCAAATGCGTAAGCCGTCTGTGGCTCCGCGCCCGGAGGCGTAACCACTATTATCGCCGCAGGATTAGGATAAGCGCTGGTATCGTCGTTCGGATTTTCTTTGCCTAAACTAAAATTCCCGCGAAATTCCGCAAAACGCAAGTTTGTCCCATCGGGCAAATTCACATTGCCGTCGCGAGGAATTTCCACTTCTTGAATTGAACCATCCGCGACCGACTTAACCTGCAACTTTATATTTCTTGCGCGACCGGTCGGAACAAAGCTCGCCTGAAAAAACCTATAGCCCCGATAATCGAAAGGATTATTCATATTTACCACCGCATCGGTAATTCCGCGTTCGTCCTTTATTTGGATTCGCGTCAGCCAATCGATGGTGTTTCCCGCGAGAATCGGACCGTCATTGTGAATTAGTTTTTGCTGAATATCCGTGCAGGTAACTTCAAAAGGCAGTCGTTTCGTAACCTGATTCACCTGATCGAGATCAACCACAACTTCAAAAATCTTGTCGGAAGTTTGTTTCGGCGCGAGCGGCATCTGTCCGGTTTGTCCGAGCTGCGACGTCAGGAATCCACCAAAGAAAATTGTCAGCAATGCCACGTGGACGGCATATGCGCCCAGACGATTCCACGTTCCGGATTGGGCAAACACATAAGTGCGATTATTTTTTTCCGTCACGATTGGTTTACCCCAGCCGACATTCTTCAGCGCATCGATAGCTGCCGCGGTAATTTCTTCTTTGCTCACTCGCGACGACGAAAAACTTTCCGCAGCGCGCTGTTCTTTTAACCAACGCACCGGAACTTGCAACGTAGGCTTCGAAACGTAAACCCACGCCTTCGGAATGCGATCGATTGAGGCAAGAATAATGTTGAGCGAAAGCAATGCTAAAAGCGCATTGAAATACCAAACGTGATAGATGTCGAAAAATCCCAGCGAACCGTAAACGAGTCGCTGAGCGGGCGTTAACTGCGCATAATACGCCTCAAAACCATCGACATTTTGCTGCATGATCAACATTCCGATCAAGCACGCAAGCGCCAACAATACGAGTAAGATCACTCCGAGTCTCACCGAACAAAGTACGTTCAGCAAACCCATCAGAAGCGAATCTTTTTTCTTGGATTTCACCGGCAATTTAATTCCGATGTCACTTGGAGACTCTTCTAAAACGGACATAAAGTATTTCTTCGAGCGAAACTTTTTTCAGTTCAGCTTCAAAATAGTATTACATCATGAGATGCATGTTTACCCAAATCCGCACCCGACGGATTCTACTTATTAAAATAGCTCTGATTGGCGACAAACCAAAGATCCGCAAGTTCCTTTTTGATCTACGGGAGAAAAGGTTTAACTTACTTCTTATGTTATTGATAAACTCGAATTACGAATGTGACGTTAATCACAGGGATTGAACGGTTTTTCGAATATACTTTTTTAAAAGATCTATTTGCTTTTACGAATTGTCGTGATTAATTTCGCCGGTAATAATAAGAATTTGCAGATACGTAAGTTGGTCATCGCGATCTTCGCGGTTCTTATTTCGTCGTACTTTTTTCTTCCCGGTTCCATAGATAACTTTATTGGGGCAATCGCAAAAGCACAAAATAAAAATACAAAACCCCGAACTCGTAGAGTTGCATTTCCCGATTTTCCCCACACCCAACACAAATTGGAGTGCAACAATTGTCACAAGTTTCCCTCTTCGAATTGGAAACAGGTTCGCGCCGAAAAGGATGCGTTTCCGGATATCACTGATTATCCAAAACACGAATCTTGCCTAAATTGTCACAAACAAAAATTCTTTCGCGGACGACCGCCGCAGGTTTGCAGCACTTGCCACACAAATCCAGGCCCGCGAGACAGTTCGCGACATGCTTTTCCGAATCCGCGCGAAGTATTCGACACTACCGCTAAAGGAAAGCAGGCGGTTTCGGATTTTGAAATTTCATTTCCCCACGATAAGCATGTTGATATCGTTTCAAAACTCGAATCATCGCCCGGGAACGTGAATGCGCGCAGAAATGGCGGACTTTTCATGGTCAAAGCGGGTTTCGTTCTACAGAGTGAAACGGATAGTTGTTCGGTATGTCATCAAACATACCGTCCGCAGGGCGACGGAGCGGAAGAATATGAAACAAAGCCACCCGAAAAATGGGGCGATGCGTTCTGGCTGAAGAAAGGGACTTTTAAGACGAAGCCCATCGGTCACACTGTTTGTTTTACATGTCACTCACCGGACACGGGACTACTACCCGCGCCGACTGATTGCGCAACGTGTCACAAACACAAACAAAAGGAATTGCTGACGGACTTCGACGCAAAATTGGCGGCGCAAATCCGCGTCGACGACAAAAGATTGATGGATACCTGGAAGAAGCGGGACTCATCTGCAACATTCCGACACGAATGGTTTAGTCATACGGAACTGAGCTGCACCACGTGTCATAAGGTGCGCGAGATGATTACGACTGATGTTCAGTCGAAAAAGATCAAAGTACTTTCGTGTGGCGGCGATGGCACCGGATGCCACATTACACCCACCTCGGATGATGGTGGTATTTTGAATATTGAAATCGATTCGAGAAAAGCGGATGTGAAATTTCAATGCGTTAAGTGTCATCTCACCTATGGAAAATCTGCAATTCCGGAATCGCATTTACAGGCGATCGCCGGCTTCGCCCCGAAATAGCGCGCGACAAAAATGATCCCAACACACAATAAAAAAGCGGGTAGTTTGAAATTGTCGTCGATTTCGTTACGGCGTCGGGTTCAGCTTGCGGTTTTAGTATTGAGCGGGTTTCTGATTTTGTCGGCGTATGAACTGAATGCATCAAGAAATGTTTTCGCGCAGCAAGCTCCACCACAACAAGTTCCGAGCTTCAGCGTAAATCCAAGCGCGGACTTCACCAGATTCAAACATGCAAATCCCGTCCATTCACAATTGCCTTGCCTGCTGTGTCATGTCAGAAACACGAACGCTCCGCAACCGAAAAGAACGGGACATCTTCCCTGTGCGGGTTGTCATAGCGCCCAGTTTGCGGACAGTTCACATCCGATTTGTACAATTTGTCATACGAGCTCCGGCTCGGCGGCGGTGAAGGGCTTTCCGCCCTTGCGAAGTTTCACGGTCAGGTTTAATCATTCCACGCATATTCGCCGAACGAACTGCGTTACATGCCACAAGTCCGCGGAACGAGGTGTTGCTATGTCGATTCCTTCGCGGTCAGCGGCACACACCACTTGTTTTCAGTGTCACACTGCCGGCAGTTCAAGCCGACTTTCTTCTTGTGGAACCTGCCACGTTGCGGGAAGAATTACGTCGGTTTCCGTGTCGTCTAAGGCATACCGCGTAAGTTTTAGTCATCTCAAGCACTCATCGAATAATTGCAGCTCATGCCATCAACCTTTAGCTCGTGCAGGACGCGGAAGGCAGATGACAGCGCCGTTGGTCTCGATGCACTTCGCTCGAAAAGGTACCGCCAGTTGCGGAAATTGCCACGACAACAAACGTGCTTTCGGAGGAGAGGATTTCACTGACTGCAAGCGTTGCCATAAAGGAAATTCATTTAGTTTCTGACTCGTCAGTGACGCGAAATAGTGTGAACGGTGATTTACTTTTGTTATCGGAAATCGCGAGCAACGAAGTTAAGGAAATTAATGTCAAAGTACCGGTGGCGCAACGTCCAAATTAACTTTATGTTGGGCTTTGTGAACTTTTGTACAAGACTTAAGATATAATGATTCATGAATCGTGGGTATGTTGATGTTTCGATATCCTACGATTCGTAAAGGTGAAAGATAATGACTTTAACTAAAATCAAATTTCTTGCGATTGCCCTATTGATGTTTCCTTTGGTGGTTGTGACTTTTCTTCAGAAGGAACCGCTGCGAATGATCGCTAGGGCTGGCGAAGAAACGGCGACGCAGTTTAAGACTAAATGCGCGGCATGTCATAGTCCGAAGGCGGAAAAATTTATCGACGTCAGCAAAACTGACGATGTTTTAATCGACGCGATTTTAAACGGACGGAAAGGCGCAAAGCCTCCCTATATGCCGGAGTTCAAGTCGAAAGGTATGACCGCCGAACAGGCGAAATCGCTGGTTGATTACATCAGACAGCTGAGAGCGCCGGTCGGGACCGACAGCAACTCCAGCTCGAACACCTCGGCAACTTCGAATGTAGTCGGAAAGGCGAATTTGACGGGCGATGTTTCGCCAAACGCCGCGATGAATAACGGAAAGACTCTTACAGTGGTAGAAGACGTTACGGCTTCATTCAAGGCAAAGTGCGCGGCATGTCATAGTCCGAAGGCTGAGAAATTTTTCGACCCTTCGAAGACCGACGAGGCATTGGTGGAAATTGTTTTGAAGGGTAAAAAGGGTGATAAGCCACCTTATATGCCAAGTTTTGAGGCTAAAGGAATGACTGCAGATGAAGCAAAGGCATTAGTTACCAAGATGCGCGAGCTTCGTCAGCCAAGCAGCTAAGTTGATTTGGGATTTGCTTTCGGAATCGCTGGTTTAATTTAGTTCACAAGGATCAGATCGCCGGGGTGTATGCCCGCTTTATCATTTATCGGGGCTAACTCGATTTTGGTTAGCCGTTACATTTCCGGCGATTAACCGTTTGGAGTCAGATGAAAAGTAAAAACGATGATAATGGCGTCAGTTACTCGCGGTCGATTCACGAGACTGCCGGCGGAACACCGAGACCTAGTTTGTTTCGAAATTACATAAGTTATTTCGGACTCGCCCTGGTATTCGCGAGTGTAACGTCCTTCGTTCTTCTTATGCTGATCGAGCTCTTCGATCCAAGCGAGAATCCTTATACCGCGCTCATAACTTTTATTGCAATACCGACGGTCGTTGTGGTTGGGCTGGTCATAACTGCGGGCGGATTGTTGTGGGAACGACATCGTCGTTTGCAAATGACGGACGAACAGATTGCCGCATTTCCGGTGATTGATCTCAACAATCCAAAAAGACGGCGCGCCTTAATTGTTTTTATGGGCGTCGGGTTTCTTTTTCTTTTCACCAGCGCATTTGTTAGCTATCGAGCTTTTGAATATACCGAATCTGTAGCTTTCTGCGGACAGACTTGTCACACGGTAATGAAGCCTGAATTCACGGCGTACTTGGCGGGATCACACGCAAGAGTGCGTTGCGTCGATTGCCACGTTGGCGGTGGCGCGGGTTGGTATGTGCGCTCGAAACTTTCCGGCGCTTATCAGCTGTATTCCGTAACGTTTTCAAAATACTCAAGACCGATAGGTACTCCGGTGCATAATCTCCGACCGGCGCCGGAGACCTGCGAACAATGTCATTGGCCTGAAAAATTTTTTGGCGCGCAGTTGAAAGTTTTCAATCGATACGGTTACGACGAAAAAAACACTCGGCGCGAACGGCGTATGTTGATCAATGTAGGTGGTGGCAGTCCTAAAGCCGGACAGGTGACGGGAATCCACTGGCATATGAACATCGCTAATGAGGTAAATTACATCGCTTCCGATGAGCGACGCCAGGTTATTCCTTGGGTGAGTATCAAAGACAGAAATGGAAACGTGACGGAATATATCTCTCGTCTAAAACCAATCAGTCCTGAACAAATCCAAACGGGCGACAAGCGAAAGATGGATTGCGTAGATTGCCATAACCGGCCATCGCATGTTTATCAACCGCCCGATGTGGCAGTGGATGAGTCTTTCGTGTCCGGAAGAATGGATCCGACGCTACCCTATCTGAAACGCCAAGCGGTTGAAGTTTTAAGTGGATCATACGAAACGACCGACCAGGCTTTGAAGGCAATCGATGAGAAATTGAATGAGTTCTATCAAACCAAATACAGCGATCTGTATGCTTCAAAACCGGAATTAATCAAAACCGCTGTGGCAGAAGTTCAGAGAATTTATCAAACCTACTTCTTTCCCGAAATGAAAACGGATTGGCAAACTCATCCGAACAACGTCGGGCATCTTTATACGGCCGGGTGCTTTCGTTGCCATGACGGACAGCATTTCAGCTCAACGGGAAAAGTCATATCAAATGACTGTAACATCTGCCATACAACTATTTACGATTCGGCAGGACCGCCGGAAAAGAACGTTACCATGGGATCCTTCAAACATGCGGTGGATTTGGGTTCGCTCGCTGACCGCAAATGCGATTCATGCCACCGCGCGAACAAAGCATTTCAGCACCCGATAAATCTTGGAGATATTTCAAGGTTTCAATGTGCCGAGTGTCACAAGAAGAAGTAGAACAATTGTGTGTTTCTTTGATCGAATGATATTCCCGGTTTGGCTCAGCGTTTGAGAATCAAAAGCGACACTAAGATTGAAAACACCATGATCAATCCTGCGATGTAAGCGGTGAATCCAAAAACCTTTGAAAGGATCAGAGCTTTTCGCGTTGGAGCTTCCGTTAGAATCGTTTCCAGCTTCCCTTCGCTTACAATCCTTTCATACTCGGCAGAGCGTTCCTCTTTAAATCTCGCGAGGCTCATTTTTCCAGTGAAGATAACGGTATCCATCGGGAAATTCTCCGGACGTAGATGATTGTGGAAGAAATGGAATGCAAAGATGAAAGCGGTTGCGAGCAACGCTTCCTCACCATGTACGATCATTGCGATGTTCAATACGACGCCTGGAAGAAACGACGTGAAGAACGTTGGAAACCAGAGCATTAATCCGGAAAGCCCGATAACCGGCACTCCCCAAAATACCGCGAAATAGTCGAACTTTTCCCAGTAAGTCCATCGATCCAAAACAGGTCTCGGTCCAAGATACAAGAACCATCGAACCATATTGAAAAAGTCGATGAAATCTTGTTTTCGCGGAATCATCGAATCAGGTCCGTAAAGTATGGCGTACTTTTTCTCGATGAAGGCTTTCCGAATTACAAATACAAGATGTATGACGACATAGGCGAGCGTGATAACGGCGCAAACCCTATGAATAAATCGTGTGAGCCCGACACCGCCCTCGAATTGTTCCAACGTCCGCGCCCAATCGGCGTAGTAAAACATCAGAGGCATTCCGGTCGCCGCAAGTCCCAGAAAACTCACAACGATTAATATGTGAGTGAATCGGTGAACGCCGGCGAATCTTATTACATATTTTTCGTCGTCCGGACTTGGTTCATGTTTCTCTGTAAAGTATGCGACCAGCGAACGCTGAATCCATAAAAGCGTGTGTATGCCAAAGAAACCAAAGACACCCAAAAAAAGCCATTCCATGAAATGAGTCACATAATAAATCGGTAGCGATTTTGCAGGATCTTTCGGTTGCGGGTGCGGGCTATACGTCGCGAAGTTGGCATTTGCATTTTGATGGCAGCGCGAACAAGTCTGAACCAAATTTGCCTCGTTGACACTCGACATCGGATCGGCTGCCGGCAGATTCCTGTGAGGTGTATGGCAGTCGGCGCAGGTGGCGGCCAGTTTGAAATCGAGTGCTGTCGCTTGTCCGTGGAAAGTGTCGCGATAACTTGGAGCCTGTTTCTCGTGGCAGGTGCTACACTTCGCAACCATCTGCAAATTGAAGTCGCGTAAAGTCAGAGGCGCCTTCACATGAGACACCGCCGTATGACAGGTGGTACACATTGGCGCCTTAGGATTTCCGGCTTTCAACGCAACTCCGTGAGCGCTCGCTTCGTAGTCGGAAACTTTGTCCGAATGACATTTGATGCAAACCGTCTCTGCGGTGTTGGCGCGGCTGACGGTGGAACCGATTTCCCATCCGGGAAAAATACTATGCGAACCATGACAGTCGGCACACGAGGCAGCCTTTGCGTTTCCCGCTTCGCCCTTACTTCCGTGAATACTGAAATGAAAACTAGGTGCTGAATCCTGATGGCAAGCGCCACACGTCTTCGTCATATTGGCGCGATTCACCGTTGAATTTGGATTCTCGGCCGGGAAGACCGTCGTCATATCACCATTGACCGAATGGCAGTCCTTACAGGTCGCCGCGGGTTTTCCGTTAGCGCCGATTCTTCCATGAGCGCTCAAATCCAAAGCCCCGTGAGCGTCCTTATGAAACTGCTCGCCTCCCAAAAACGGAATCGACTTACCCGTGCCGTGGCAACCGCTGCACTCTAAATTTAAGACCGACGGAAATTGCGACTGTTGCTGATTTGCCGAAAGATATGGCGTAGGCGAAGGGTTTTGGGCGAGAATTATTTCCGAGCGATATAAATAGAACCCCGCCCCGAATGCTAGAAAGAATAGGACTACCAACCATTTAAAACAAGAACTCATGATTTTACGTGAGTGCCAAGCTCACAAAATCATACTACGCCCTACGTCACTTTCGAACTGTGATCAAAGTCACTTTTAGATTTAGATTTACTTTTGTTTCGTAAGTCGGGAGGGATTTGAAAAAAACAACTCTCAAGAAAACTATCGGATTTTAATCGTGGTTTCTTTCTGAAAAGTTCAGAAGGATAGTCTAATCAAGATTCTATGCCTGGTGGTTCGCTCTCGATCTGTCGGATTTTCAGATAAACGAGAAACGCCAGAAACAGAATGAAAACAAGCGAGACCGCGAGACCTTGCCTACGGAAAGTGAGCTCTGAAAAGGCGTCTTCGCCCGCTTTGTAACTCTTCGCCGCGCTAGCGATTCCCGGTTCAATCGCCTTTTCAACTTCCGACGGCGCTGCCGAGTGAGTCAATACCCGCCCCTGTGTCAGCGCATCGAAAGCTTCGCGCAATTCGAATTTCGGTCGACTAACTTCCATCCCAGCGCGTTCCGCGCGATCGAGAATTTCCGTGGCGCGATGAATGCTAGTTTGTAGATTCTCGATTTTTCCGCTCATCTGCACTGCGCCGTCATATCCTTTGTCGTTGTTATGGCAACTCGTGCAAACCGACTCTGCTCCGACTCCCAACATCTGATCTGTAGGTGCGACGATTCCGTGATTGCTATGACACCGAATACACTCGCCGATCTGCATTTTGTCGAACGCCGCTTTGTGCGGACTGGCTTGAAACAAAGTTGATTGTCTTGCATGACATTGTCCGCAGACGTTTGCGACCGATGCCAATCCCGGCGGTGCGGCGCCATGGTTTCCATGGCAGTCATTGCAGGTCGGCGCCGATAAATCGTGCTTCTCGTAAAGCGCCTTGGCGTGGACGCTCAATTTATATTTGTCGTACTGATCATGAGGAATATCGTATGACTTCATGTACTCCGCATTTCCATGGCATTTAGCGCAAGTCTCCGCGACATTCAACGGACTTACGGATGACATCGGATCTCCCGGCGCGCGAATTCCGTGAACGTCATGACAACTGACACACGTCGCTACATTTGTATCGCCTGCGCGCAACTTCGTTCCATGGACGCTAGTCCAATATTCCTGAACCTGATCAACCCGCAGCGAGGGATTGAATTTTTTCATCAGTGCTGCGTCGCTATGACATTTTCCACAAAAATTCGGAATCAGATTCTTCGCGGGTTTTCCCGTGTATCCGTGCAAAGCGCTCTTCGCGCCTTTTTTGTCGTCTTGTGTCGGATCGCCTCCGTGACAATCGTTGCACGAAAGTCCGCGCGCCTTGTGAATGTCGTTTTCAAACAAACGCGCGGGATCGCCGAGCCTTCCCTCCAATTGCGAATGACACTCGATACACGAATTCTTTTGTTGCGCGGATACCGGAACAATTTTGGAAAGAAACGAAATCGATACGAAAATCAACATCGCGCAGGCAAAGACTCCCAATGTCAGCAATCTTCGAAGTGCTGCACGACGACAAACTCTCGATTTCGAAAGGAATGCGAATATTTGCCCGCAATGATCCCAGAATGAACTCATAAGACTCTCGAAAACATTAGGTGACGAAACCAATCAACGTCATCACCACGATAAACGCAACCACCAAAATGCCGAACACGGTAAAAAACTTCCTTCGTTTTGGAGTGCCCGGATACCGATTTAGAAAAGGCACCAAAACCCAAACCAATCCGCCAAGACCGAATGCCAAAACGCCCAAAATCTCGCCATCAATAAACAAAATTTTCGCCGGAAGATACTTGAGCGTTTGAAACATAAAAAGAAAGTACCACTCCGGTTTGATGCCCGCCGGCGCCGGGGAAAACGGATCGGCTTTCTCCCCAAGTTCCCAAGGGAACATCGCTGCAAGTGCTGCTAAAACTCCTATCGCGAGAATCCATCCGATCAGATCACGAAGAAAAAAATTAGGAAAGAACTTCATTTTCTTCAATGAAGTTCCTGAGTATTTTTCAGGCACGCTCATTCCGTGCATCTGTACAAGCAGTAAGTGAATTCCAAGAAGCACGGTCGCCGTCGCAGGTAATACCGCCACGTGAAATCCGAAAAAACGTGTAAGAGTTGCGCCCGTGACCTCATCTCCGCCACGCAAAAACCGCAACATTGGTTTGCCAACGATTGGAATTACTCCCGTTATTTCCGTTCCCACCTTGGTCGCGAAATATGCCAGCTTATTCCATGGCAACAAATACCCGCTGAATCCGAATCCGATACAAATAAAAAACAAAAGAACGCCGGTGACCCACGTGATTTCGCGCGGCGGTTTATATGCGCTCATGAAATACACGCTAAACATATGAATGAACAATGCAAGAATCATGAGATTCGCAGACCAACTGTGAACCGACCGGATCAACCACCCGAACTGAACTTCGGTAATGATGAATTGCACGCTCTCAAATGCAGTCTCAGCGCTCGGACGATAATAGAGCAGCAGTAGAATCCCGGTCGCGACCTGAACCGTGAAAAGAAAAAGCGTCATGCCTCCGAAGTAATACCAAACGGAATGGCGATGACGCGGAATTTCTTTTTTTCTTGCGAGCTCGGCTAAGGCATTGATGCCAAGTCTTTGATCCAGCCAGAGCATGAGGGATTCAGTTTTCATAATCTCCTCATGATTTTGTTACGACGATATCGTCGCCCTTCACGTTGACCGTAAATTCCTCAAGCGGGCGCGGCGGCGGACCACCGACATTTTTCCCCGTCAGGTCGTACTGCCCGTTGTGACATGCGCACCAAATTTGTTTCGTTTCAGGTTGATATTGGACGATGCAGTCGAGGTGTGTGCAAGATGCCGAAAACGCTTTGAGATCGCCGGTTTGGGTTCGGATGATTATTCCGGGCTTGCTGCCGAATTTGAAAATCTTTCCGCTGTTGTTGGCGATCTCGTTGGATTTTGCGGCGATTACGGAATTCTGTTGAGCCTCCGTAATCTGCGGAGGAACCATGAACCTGAAGATCGGATAAAAAATAGCACCGAGAGTGGCGACCGCACTTGTACCGAGCAAGTAGTCGAGAAAACGCCGCCGACTCTCGTTTTTTGGTTGATTACCTATTCCAAATTCGTCCGGGTTATTTGCGTTTACACTCACACTATCGCCTCCAGTACCGAATGACGTTTCTGCGAGGTGCCTCTATTTAACTAAAACCGCAAATTCTTCTGCCGAAAAAATTCTGTACTCTTATCGATCTCCTCCGCCGAAATAGATCCGAAGCGAAGTATAAGGCAAGTGCGCCCGGTAATTTTGCGACGCCGGCGTATCGGTAATCAAAAGCGGCGGCGGTTGAACCGTAAATGGCGGATATCGCAACGGCATCGTGTTCAGAATATCTTCGTTGTAGCGATAGTACTGATATCCGATATTCCAATCGATGTTTCTTGTAATGCGGAAAGCGACTCGCGCTTCCGGAGATTGCATCTTAAATGGATACGAACTGATGATGAATTGCGGTGCAGTCGAAAGCCGACTGCCTTGTCCGCGATCCTGATTGAAGCTATAGCTTCCATAAATTGAAACGCGCTTCACCGGATTTGCCGAGATATTCACAAACGCATGATGGTCGCGCATGTAATACGAACTATTTCCGAGCTGCAGGGTTCCTACGTTGATGACAATATTAGTTTCGCTGCTTAGCTGTTGATAGGTATAACCTGCTCCCAATGTAAGTTCCGGCATCGGAGACCAATCCGCACTTCCTGCGAAGATGCGCGTTTTCGTGTTAGCGACTAACTCGCCTGCGGGATAAGTCGGCGCCGATGGAGGAGCCGTAGAGATAGAAGGATTTTCATTGTCCTTCGTAATTCCCGAAAGATTGAGCGCGAATTTTTTGTAGTTCCAGCGACTTCTCACTCGCAAATTCGTAAATTTGTAATTTGAAAGCCGCGTGAAAACATTATCCGCGTCGCCGTGTTCCGCATCCCAAAAAATAACCCAATTATTCATGGGCATAATTTTCATTCCGCCAAACCAGGTATGAGTATGATTTTTCTCGGTGTCTTCATCAATAAGCGGATTGGTCGGACTTGAAGGTGACGTCAAAGTAGCGTCAATCGTCTGCAACTCGATTCGACGGTGCGAATATCGATAGCCGACGTGTAATCCAACGTTCTTATTAAATTGATAATCCGCCTCAAGCGTATTCAGGTAACGTTGAAAATCGGTGACACGATACGAAGTCGTACGTTGAGGCGCGACGACTTGAGGAACTCCAGTTGGGCTTCGGCGAACTGTCGCGGCAAACAATTCATTACCGCCATCAATTCCAAAAGCATCAATTGTAAATGTGTTCGAAATTCTAAACTTGTTCGTCGCCATGATGGTCAAACCAAAATCGCCGCGTTTCTGAATTCGTTTGGCATTACCACTTATATCGTAGCTGTCAAGATCGACGAAATTATTAGAACTATCGCGTCCGGTTATTCGTTCCGTCATTTGAGAGAGCGTATCAACCGTCGAATAAATAAGACGTCCGGTAAAATCGACTCTCTTTGCAAAAGTTCGGTGGGCATTGAACATCGTGTAATTCGACGTTCCTTTGACCGGCATTATTCGGCTAAATCCCGTAATAATCGATGTGTTGGTCGGATTGAGACCGGGATTAAAAGCATTGATCGAGAAATTGGTATTGTCCTTAAAACGGCGATATCCATGCGAAAGTGAAAGATTGAAACCGGCTAGTTCGCCCGAAACGCCAGCGCGAAGATCATTTGCGCGCGAATCATTTTGCGAATCAACGCCCCATTCATCGCTGGCATTGGCTCGGAAACCACGAATAGTCCAGCTTCCCGGACCCTGGTTTCGGTCAAAAGAAGCGCCCACAGTTACCTGCAGCTTGTCGCCAATCGGAAATGCGGTAAAGTCAAAGTCGCCAAAATAGTGATCGGAATTTCGGGTGTGCTGATTGCGCGCGATATTCGCAAGATTATTGAAATACTTTACCCGTCTGACGTTTCCATCGAAACGGTACATTCCGGTTTTTTCCAGGCTAAAACGCGCAGCGCCGGCGGGGTCAGCGCCAAAGCCCGATGTATTCATTACGAACGTGTCAAAAAATTTGTCACGTCCGCTCTTATTTTCGATGAGAACGCTCGAATCAAATACACGAAACCCTCTTTTATAGTTGAGATCGCTTCGATATTTGTTTTCGTTTCCGTCCACATCTAGTCCGCGAACACCGAATTCAATACTCGATGTAACTTTGTAATCATTCGCATCTGCATCTGAACTTGATGAAGTTTGTGCCGAGACAAACGGCGTCGCAATCATTAGTACGCCCAAAACAATCAGTCCCATCAATCGGATGCCCTTAGAATAAGCAGAATGAGTTAATTCAATAATTTCACTAAACATATACTTTCTCCCGTAGTTTTACCTGAAGAAAACCGAACTCGCGTTAGATCCATGGATCTTCGAATGGCAAACGGTGCAATTCTGGGATCGAATTGATGTTTGCCCGTGAGGTCCGCCGGTCGGACCGTCTGAAAGTTGCTCGGTTATTCCGCTGTGGCATTCCAGACAAAGTTGTCGAACCTGAGCACGCTTCAATTGCTTCGGATTCGCGGAACCATGCGGCGAATGGCAAGCGCTGCAACCTTCTATCTTCAGAGGCGCATGTTCGAATACAAACGGACCTTGTTTATCCGTGTGGCATTTCACACAAGACGCATCCACTCCCGCGGCGAGTTTTGTTTGTTTTGATTCAAATCCGCCATGCGGGTTATGACAATCACTGCACTTCATCGCGCCTTCCAGAACCTTATGACGAAACGGCTTGCTGAACTGCGCCTTAACTTCACTGTGACAAGCGATACATAATTGAGGTTCGCTTCCCTTTAACATCGCAGTAGTAGCGATACTCGGATTTTGCCTCGTAGTCTTTCCGATCAGCGTGATCGAATCCGCCTTGAAGGAGTCATGATCCGCACCATGCGGCGAATGACAATCGGTACAACCTACGTCATTACGCCAATGTTCTCCGCGTCGGAAATTGTTGTGGCTCTCCTTGCCGGCATGGCACGCAAGACAAGTTTCAGAAATCGCTTTGGAGTCTTTACCGGAGAAGGTCGTAATCTTCGATTTATCACCGCCGCCATCGACGTGTTCTTTGCCTGGTCCATGGCAAGATTCGCAACCGTGCATTTTGCCTTTCCAGTCTTTTGCATTTGAGAGTCTCGCGTGTTTCGTCCCGGCAAAACTCTTGAACTGTGCTTCGTGGCAGGCTTGGCAGGTTTCACTCCCGACGTAGTCGTCCCCGAGCATTAAAGGCATCACGGAATTCATTTCGCCGGGTTCCGCGCTGGCGGTTAAAGTCGCCGCGGGAAGTTTGCCGCCGAGAAACCAACCCGTAACCATCAATGCGAAGACGGTAAGAAATACAATCTTGATTTTTCTTGTTAAATTTGTTGAAGCCATAATCGAGCCCCCGTTCTCTACTAAATACAATAAATGCGTTCTCACTTTAACCGTTTCCGAATGCGCCGTATGTGAGTTACGTCACGAAACATTGTGATAACAATCACATAAGTTCATACAAAACTCCTGTAACGGAAAATGTTTCAATTTCCCGTTGACACAATTTTGCATCATCCATATTCAAGTCTCAGTGACGCCGACCACCGGTTCAAGGTGATGCAAATCACAGCTTTTTCTCGCTATTGATGGAGCTAAATACCGGCGATCCGACGAAAATCCGTCGTTTTACGATGAACGCTCAAGCCCAAAACTTTTAAGAGCCGATAGCACACGTCGGGTTCATTCACGAGATATCGCAGAAAATCATCGCGTCGGATATATTCGAAGACGCACGGAGTGATCGTCTCCACGTTTACCAAATACGGAAGATTTTCTATCGACTCAGACAAACCTAAAATCTCGTGTGCCTTGGCAAATCTCACGAAACGGCGGAAGTGAGTTCCCGCTTCCGAAATAAGTTGCGCCCGACCTTTAATTAGAATGAAAACTCCACGCCTACTTTCCCGTAAAGGAAAAAGTCGTTCGCCTGCACTGAAAAAAGTTTTGTGTTGGAGAGCAGTTAAGTGTCGGCGCGCGTCGCTTCCCGGGTGCAGGAGTAAATCGTCGATACACACCGGCGCGCGTGACAAGGTCGGAGAAGCCGCTTTATCGGAGCGCAACATTTTCTCACCTCGGCTGATACAAGGGCAGACTATGCTTCCACGATTTTGAATTGAGAAATAGGACGCCCATCACAATTCGACGTGACGGCGATCACAATGCGGAAACGACGCGGTGCTTAGACCCGACGATCATTTCCAGCTCGCGCCGATCAATTACGGTGAGTTCGGATCCCTTTACTGAAATAAGATTTCGTGTCTTGAAGTCCTTGAGAATACGCGAGACCGTTTCGCGTGAAGTTCCGATCATCTCGGCAATTTCTTCGTGAGTATAAGAAACTTTGAGACGTATTTCCCGCTTCCCGGTTTCCGATTCACACCAGCTTAGTAAAAGTCTCGCGAGCTTATCCGAAACGGAATTCGCCAAACCCAACGAACAAATTTGCACATGCGCGGCATGGTAAATCTGACTAAGTTGCTTTACCGCACTCAAACACGCCGATGGATTCTCCTTGAGAAAATCCATGAAATCATTTTTCCGCACAAAGTTTATTTGACTCGCCTCGACCACCTCTGCAGTGGTTTCATATGCTGAATCGGAAACTGTTGCGCTTAGACCCAAAACCTCGCCGGCTTCCGCCACCCGCAAAATAATAATTTTTCCGTCCTGCGAACAGGTCGAGAGTTTTATTTTTCCCTGACACAGCATGTAGATGCCATTCGATGGTTGACCCTCAACAAAAAGGTTCGCGCCCTTTGAGTATGTATGCGTTATCTTCAATGACTCAAACTTCTGGCGCTCGTCTTCAGGAAGATCACAAAAGAATTCCGAAGTCGATAAACTACATTCGCTGCAGTTGTGCTGAATCTCGAGATCTTTGGTCGATTTCATAAGCGGACCCGATTATCGAAAGTGTTTTCTATCGGTCTGCAAATAAACTACGGACAGCTAAAAACACTTTCGCAAAAATGGCTATGTAAAATTCTATCGAAAGCTTTAGCCAAGACTAAGCTTGTCTGGAATATAAAAAATCATACCGAGAATTGTGAAATTTCGCACGTGGCAAGCGTAACTCGTCACAACAAACCGCGAAATTTCTCGCGATTGACCGGGCTACGGATTTCTTTCCAACTCCCGACTTCCCCAGTATTCAGCCTTTCGCACGATTCCGCAAACTTATCGTGAATGGCACGTTCATTGCTTCTATGACGATTGTACGTAGGAAGTGTGCTTTAGAAACAGAAGCGGCAATGCCCTTCGAAGAACTTCCAATACATAGATATCTATAAGGAGGAAAAATGAAAACGCAAAATTACGTAGTCGGCGCTTTGGGAATCGGCGCCGGATTGATGTTTATTTTCGATCCCAGTCGGGGTAAGAGGCGACGCGCGTTGATTCGCGATCAGGCTGATCACGTTGCGAAATTGGGCGCTAGACAAGTTCAAAGAGCTTTGCGCGAGGTGCAAAACCATGCCCGGGGCGTAAGGGCAAATACCGAGCGGCTTTTTCAACCAACGGAAATTTCCGATGGCGTGCTAGCCGGTCGTGTGCGCGCAAAACTCGGACGCATTGTTGAGCATCCGCATTCCATCAAAACAAAAGTTGAAAATGGTCAGCTCACAATCAGCGGATCGATTTCGAAATATGAGGCGTCGGATTTGCGTTGCGCGATGAAGCAAATCGATGGAATTACGCAAATCAATGATCGACTCGATGTGCATGAATACAAAACCGAGTTTGGTCCGCCGCAGGATGGACGCGGAATCAGACGCGAGCTTTCGAGTTTACTTGAGACTCGATGGTCACCACCCGTAAGAGTCATCGCAACCATTGCGGGAGCCGGTTTCGCTTTATATGGATTGAAACGAAGAGATATGTGGTCTTCGTTTTTGGGAAGCGCGGGTCTGGGACTTATCGGGAGAAGTCTCGCCAACAAGCCGATCGAAAATTTCGTTCCGCGAATGTCGCCCGGAATCTCAGTACAGAAATCGATTCAGATAGGTGCGCCGATCAAAGAAGTTTTTAAGGTTTGTGCGAATCCGGAACAGTTTCCGAATTTCATGTCGCATGTTTGCGAAGTTAAACGATTGGACGATACCCACTTTCAATGGACAGTTGACGGAATTGCGGGTTTTCCGATTTCGTGGACTACACAAATCCTAAAAGTAATTCCCGATGAACTCATCCGCTGGAGAAGCGCCGAAGATTCTCCGGTAATGCATTTTGGCGAGTTGCGACTCGAAAAGGTCTCGCCCGAATCAACAAGGCTTAGCGTCTTAATGCGTTATCAACCGCCGGCAGGAATTTTCGGTCATTGGGTGGCTTCGGTTTTCGGACGTGACCCGAAGAGCGAAATGGACGACGACATTCTGAGAATGAAAACGTTTATCGAGAAAGGGAAAATTCCCCACGATGGAGTGACGGAAATTCGTGCGCGGAAATGGCGCAAGTCAGGCGTTAAAGAAGTGATGACGAAAAATCCGGCGTGTCTGTTTCCGAAGAGTCCGCTCTATGAGGCAGCCGATTTGATGCGCGAAAATGATTGCGGCGCGATTCCGATTCTCGAAAATGAGACGACTCGTAAAGTCGTAGGAATAATTACCGATCGTGACATAGCCTGTCGGGTAATTGCGCATGAGCGTAATCCTTACGAGCTGAACGTCGGAGAAGCAATGACACATTCGCCGTTAACACTTCATAACGATGCGACGATTGAGGAATGTCGGAAGTTGATGGATCAGTATCAGATCAGGCGAGTGGTTATCGTTGACAAGAAAGGCGCCTGTTGCGGGATCGTTTCAATGGCGGACATCGCACGCAGCGCACCCGAACATGAAACGGCGGAACTCGCAAAAGAAGTCTCGACAAAAGTCGCAGCGGCTTAAATCAAGCGGGGCGAATTTTCGACCGTGAATCTCGATTGTTTAAGAAGTCGAGGAAAATATTATGAATGAATTTGCTCATCCAAATGAGTGCGAGCATCGTCCGTGTCATTGTCCGGCGGAGGTAGGAAGTAAATATTGCTGTCGGCAATGCGAACGCGCGAATGATCAGACGGATTGCAATTGCGGTCATCCGGATTGTCGCGCTGAGGCGGAAATCTGAGATAATAGTTTTCAGTGAAAGACATCGCGGAGACAACGCAATCGACGACTACGATCGCGGCGACCATTGATGGCGTAAAGTCCGAATTTCGTCCGGGCATCACAATTCTCGAAGCCGCACGTTCACTCGGAATTGATGTTCCGACGCTTTGCGACGACAAACGTTTGAAACCATGCGGCGCGTGTCGTATGTGTTTGGTTGAAATCAAGGGACAGCTGCGAAATTCCGTCAGTTGCGAAACCCCGATTGCCGAAGGGATGGAGATTCAAACTCACTCGGAGGTGATTGAGAAGGCGCGCGAGATGAATTTGCGTATGCTTGCGCAGAAACTTCCTTCGACCATTCTTGCTTCCGAAGAGAAAACTCCATTTTCCATACTCACCAAAACTTACGGTCTTACTGAAAGTGACTTCCACGGCACACAAAATCCGGCGCTTTACGATGATTCACATCCATATATTCGCGTTAATATGTCGCACTGCATCCAATGTTTTCGCTGCGTGAGAATTTGCGATGAAGTGCAGGGTCAATTCGTCTGGAAAATTTCGAGCTTTGCGCAAGCTACACATATTGTTCACGACGGAACTTCCTTTCGCGAAAGTTCTTGTGTAAGTTGCGGCGCCTGCGTTGATACCTGTCCTACGGGCGCTCTGGAAGACAAATCGATTTTAAAATATGGCGTGCCCACGAAGTGGACGAAATCGGTCTGTCCGTATTGCGGAACCGGTTGCGAAATGAATGTTGGGGTTCGCGAGAACCAGGTTGTTCAGATTAAACCCTCGATGAACGCGACCGTGAGCCGCGGACATCTTTGCCTTAAAGGTCGCTACGCTTTTGAATTTGTAGATGCGGATGATCGGGTAACGGAACCGATGATTCGGGAGAATGGAAATTGGCGGATAGTTTCTTGGACGGAAGCGATCGATTTTGCCTCGACAAAATTAAAACAAATCCTAAAAGACAATGGCGCGCGAAGTGTCGCGGTGCTCGGATCGGCACGCGCAACGAACGAAGAGAATTATCTGGCGCAGAAATTCGCTCGAGTGGTTTTTGAAAACAATAATGTCGATTGCTGCGCCCGCGTTTGTCATACACCGACTGCCGCGGCGATGAAGCTGATGTTCGGAACCGGAGCGGCGACCAATTCCTTCGACGACATTGAACTCGCGCGCAGCTTTCTGATCTGTGGCGCAAACCCGACGGAAAATCATCCGATTCCGGGCGCACGCATCAAGCAGGCGGTTTTGCACCGCGGTGCAAAACTCGTCGTGATCGATCCACGTAAAATCGAACTCACCAAATATGCAGACATACATCTGCAGATAACTCCCGGAACCAACATTCC
>DAITAB010000347.1:0-2048 GCA_036824525.1 Pyrinomonadaceae bacterium | reverse complement strand
TCTTCGAGAATTTTTTTGATGTCTGTCATTAGTTCGAGCCTGGTGCCTTTTGGAAGCTCACCCCAACCCGAAATTTCTTTTTGAATCTCTTTTGATTGCGCAGCCTGGGGATCGGTGAGCGCCAAGAGGCGTCGCTCAATCGCACGAACATACACTTTCATCCTGATATCAACCGATTCAGCTTCGCGGATCAAATTATCTTCGGCGGCATTGAGGTGGTCACGTTTTTGAGCGTTTACGGTTTGAAAAATAAACAACAGAAACGATAAGACCACGAGAATTCTTGCCGACGTTAATAGAGTTTTCATTTTGCTTAAATTTTTCCTGAGTCGCCAGTTATTTCATTACATCTGCTTTGCAGCAAAAATGTGATTTAGGAGCGGACTACAGTATCGTCGAAAAAAGGCTCGATCAATTTTGTTCGCGTCTCACGCAATACTTTCAAAAGCCGTTGTACATGAAAGCTATATTTATAAGGCATCGCGCGCCGGACAGTTTCGAATCGCGTCGCATACTTTCTGAGTGCCAGTTCAATCTTCTTCTGACTCACACGGATCTTTCCGCTTCCATTGTCATTCTTATTTAGGAAACTCACCGAGTCTTCGAGCAAAGCCTCAAATCCGCCAAGTTCATTCAACGCGTCTGTGAAGGAGTTGTTTGCAACTGAGGCTTCCGTTCTGACGGCGCGCGTTTCCATGAGTGAAAGGGAAAGCGTCGTGCGTCGTTTTGCGTCGCTCTCTTTTTCAAGTTGCTCTTTTTCGCCCTTCGAAATTTTCTTTTCGGGTGCCGCGGCGACAACTTCGTTTGAAACTTCTTGCGAAAATGCAACTGAGTAGCAAGAAAATAGGACGAAAACAACCGTCGCAATTGTGCTCAATGCGCGTCGTTTGGATCCCCTTATACTGTATGCAAATTTCATCGCGGTCTTTTCCCGTCGCCTTTCTTAATTTGACGCTGGAGAATCGGCAAACGCAAATTCACTTTGTCTATTTCGAGCTGCTGTAGCTTCGGATCAGCCAGTCTCAAAAACTGTTGATAGTTTGCAAGGGCATCAACGTATTCTGCGAGACTGTCGTGCGATATTGCAAGCAAATAATAAGCGATCGCGAGATCGGGTTTTATTGTGATCAACCATTGGTACTCGGTCTTGGCTTCGTCGAAGCGTTTCAATTGAAAAAGCGCAGTCGCGAGATTGCTGTGTGCGGTGTAGTTATCGGGCGCTGTTTGAAGTATTCGCCGGAAGAGTCCAACCGCTGAAGCGAATTCTCGTGCCTGAACGAGCGCCGAACCATAACCGACGGCGTGACTGATGTTTGATGGTTCCACCTCGGAAGCTCGTCGACAGTAGTTCAAAGCCTTCGATGGATTCGAAATACGAAATGCCGAGCAAAGACGCGCGAGCACAACAACATTTCTCGGATCATTTTCGATCTCTTTTTCAAGTCGCTCAAAGTCGGTCGAGGTGTTCACGAGAATCGATGTCCGAAGGTTGGCGACCAAGGGGTTTTTTGCGTCGAGAGTGTCAAGTATCTTCAAAGCTTCGGAATCGTTTCCATCGCTCGAGTAGGCGCGAGCAAGCAGGAGTTTTGACGAAACCGAATTAGATGAATGCGCGACAAGGGTTTTGGAGTCAGCAACCGCACGCGCGGAATCGCCTTCAGTCAGCGCCAATTCGATTCGTTCGGAAAGAGCGAAGGTATTTCGATTGTCGAGTTCAATCGATCTTTCGAGATTTATTTTTGCCCGCTCGAGGTTTCCCAAGGCGCGCTCGATTGCACCACGTGCACCGAGCAATAAAGAATTAGATTTCAGTTGCGATGACAAAAATTCCAGGCGCGTTAGAAGTTCTTTCAAAACATTCGGTGCGGCTTTTGTCCTTAAACGCAATTCGGTAAGCGCAACATACGCCGGAAAATTCCGGTCGTCCAGGTTGATGGCGCGCGCGAGAATTTTCGAGGCTTCTTCGAAACGGTTGTTGCGAACGAGAATTGTACCCAATTGTGTAAACGCCAAAGGCCAATCGGGTCGGAGCTCAACGGCGCGATCCA
>DAITAB010000346.1:0-2049 GCA_036824525.1 Pyrinomonadaceae bacterium | reverse complement strand
TGTTGATTAAGAAGCGGGCGAGCTTCCTGTGTAAACGGCTTTCCAAACTCCGCCTTCTTTTGCATAGACGGTCGTGTCCCATTCACCTGGCACCGTTTGCCCGTCGCATTTTCCATCCACCGCTGATTTGAATGTGAGCAACGCGAAATCGCTTCCCATCGAAACGCTCGCCGTTTGCGTCAGCGCGCAGGACAATGAGTAATAGATGTCCATAGATGAGCGAATGGCAAAAATGGCTTGCGGAATAGTGATTTTTTGCATAAAGTAGTGAAAAGCGATACTTATCGCAAACTATTACTCAAACAAATGCCGAAAGACCGGGAAAAATTAAAGGTTGAAGATTGGGTTGAGAAACAAATTTCCTTTGGAAAATACGGATTTTCACGCGATGTTTTGAAAGCTGATTTTCCTTTGCACTCACCGATCGCTTTGAAAAATTCACTTAGTCGTCTGTCAAAAAAAGGAAAGATAGTTTCTGTTCACCAGGATTACTATGTGATCGTTTCGCCTGAATATGCCTCTCGGAAAATATTGCCTCCGATTTTATTTATCGATGGTTTAATGAAGTATTTGAAACGTCCTTACTATGTCGGGTTGCTCAATGCGGCGGCATTCTACGGAGCGGCTCATCAATCCCCGCAAGAGTTTTTTGTCTTCACGAATTTTCCGGTAATGCGCAAAGCCTCGAAAAAAGGCATACGGATAAATTACATCAGCAAAGCCAGAATCCCCGAAAATTTTCTTGAAAATCAAAAGACTGAAACAGGATTTGTAAAAGTTTCATCGCCGGAATTAACGGCGGCGGACATTGTTCAATATCAAAAAAGAATCGGCGGTTTAAGTCGTTCGGCAGGTATTTTGGAAGAATTAGCGGAATCAATCCGACCTGAGAAAATCACTTCAGAGTTCTTAAAGGAAATTCCCTCGGCGGTTATTCAGAGGCTTGGGTATCTGCTTGAGGTTGTTGTCAGAAATGAAGAAATCGCCGAAGAAGTTTATCAACGCACGAAAAATGCGCGGCTGAATTTTTTTCCGGTTCCCTTGGATTCGGCGAAAAATACTCGCGGCTTTTCGGCGGGAAATCGTTGGAAAATTATCAAAAATACGGAGATTGAATTGGATTAGTGATTCCGAAAGCCTATATAACGGAATGGAGAAACTTTGTTCTATGGCAGAGCAATGAACAGGTTGAACAAGACCTGGTAATTTCTCGCGCTTTAGTCGAAATTTTCCGGGATGATTTCTTGCGCGAACATCTCGCATTTCGCGGCGGAACTGCTTTACACAAACTCTATTTGAATCCGCAGCCGCGTTATTCGGAAGATATTGACTTGGTTCAGATAAAACCCGAACCGACTAAAGAAACGATTGCAAAAATCCAGGAAAAGTTGAAGTTTTTGGGCAGGGCTTCGGTTTTGCAAAAACCGGCGAACAACACTTTGAAATTTCGTTTTGAGTCGGAATTTGCGCCCGTTCAGCCGCTCAGGTTAAAGGTTGAAATAAATTGCCGCGAACAATTTTCGGTTTTCGGATTAACGGAAAATGAATTCGAAGTAAATTCCGAATGGTTCAAGGGAAAATGCAAAATCAAGACATACGAACTTGAGGAACTACTCGCTACGAAACTTCGCGCGTTGTATCAAAGGCGAAAGGGGCGCGACCTTTATGACCTTTACAAAGCTTTTCAATCCGCCGAACCGGAAGCAGATAAAACGGTCGGAGCTTACCGCCAATATATGAACCATTCTGTCGGGCGTCCGCCATCGAGAAAAGAATTTCTGATGAATTTGGACGCAAAGATGCAGGATTCGGAATTTCTCGGCGACACGACTGCATTGCTAAGACTAACTGAGGAATACGACGCGCAAAGTGCTTATGAACTAATCCGAACCGAACTTATCGAGAAAATTTAATTTGCGACAAAATCTTAATCATTGACCTTCAGACGCGGATTCCTTTCAACAGCGGTCAGATCAACTCAGCCGCAACTTTCAGTTACAAATTATGACCGAGTTTCAAAGTTCATTCGACTCGCAGAAAAAACGGCGG
>DAITAB010000137.1:0-6803 GCA_036824525.1 Pyrinomonadaceae bacterium | reverse complement strand
CCGCGAAGGCGGAAGAACCGTCGGCGCCGGTACAGTTTCAGAGATTGTTGAATAGGCAGAAATATGCTTAACGAAAAAATTCGCATCAAGTTGAAGGCTTACGATCACCGAGTTTTGGATCAGTCAACACAGGAAATCGTTGACACTGCAAAACGAACCGGTGCCAGAATTGCCGGACCGGTTCCGCTTCCAACCGTGAAGAATAAATGGACGGTTTTGCGTTCGCCTCACGTGGATAAGAAATCGCGCGAGCAGTTTGAAATCAGAACGCATAAGCGCCTGATGGACATACTTGATCCGACGCCTGAAACCGTTGATGCGCTGATGAAATTGGATTTGCCGGCAGGCGTTGATGTTGAGATCAAAGCTTTCGGGAAGAGCTAAGCGGATTTTAGATTTTTGATCTTGGAATTTAAATTCTTCTTTAATCCAAAATCGCGAATCCCAAATCCAAAATTGAAATTATGATTAACGGAATCATCGGAAGAAAACTTGGAATGACGCAGATTTTTGCGGAGGACGGAACCGTGACACCCGTCACCGTAGTTAAGGCGGGTCCTTGCATCGTTGTGCAAACGAAGACGGCTTCTGGAAAAGATGGCTACAACGCTGTTCAGATCGGACTCGTTGAAGATCAACCGATCAGGCTTAAGAATGTTTCGAAGCCTTTACGCGGACACTTCGAAAAAACTGGAAACGGAATGCCGCCAACTCGAGTCTTGAAGGAAATTCGACTCGAGGGTGCGCCCGAAGTGAATGTCGGCGACCAGATTAAAGTGGATCAGTTTGCTGACGGCGACAAAGTCGACGTTATTGGAAAATCTAAGGGTCGCGGTTTTGCGGGAACGATTAAGAGACACAAATTTCACCGCGGACCTGAATCGCACGGTTCGATGAGTGTTCGCGCACCGGGATCGATCGGATCTTCGGCGTATCCATCGCGTGTTATTAAAGGAACCCGCTCGTCCGGTCATATGGGTGACGCCCGCATCACCGTTAAAGGACTCACGATCGCAAAAATCGATGCGGAAAATAATCTGATTATGATTCGCGGTGCAGTGCCGGGTCCAACGGGAAGTTTAGTGGTAGTTAAGAAGTGTAAGTAAGCGATTGAAAGTTAACGGAGAGAATTATGCCGACCGTAAAGGTTCGCAACTTAAAAAATAAAGAAGTCGGCGAGATTTCGCTCGCGGATGAAGTGTTTGACGTGAAGTTAAACGAAACGCTGATTCACTCGGCGGTGCGTAATTACTTAGCCAACAAACGCCAAGGAACTTCCGCTACAAAAACACGCGGAGATGTTTCGGGCTCGGGTAAGAAGCTTTGGAAGCAAAAAGGGACGGGTAGGGCGCGTATCGCGAGTATCCGTTCGCCATTGTGGAAGGGCGGCGGAAATGTTCATGGTCCGCAACCGCGCGATTGGTCTTATGCGATTCCAAAGAAAATGCGCCGCGGTGCTTTGCGATCGGCATTGTCGGAAAGATTGCGGGAAGGAAATCTAATTGTCATCGATGAGATTTCAATTTCGAATCCGAAAACAAAAGATTTCATCGGCGTAATGTCGACTCTCGGACTCTCGGGCAAGAAACCGGTAAAAACTTTGATCATTGATTCACTCGACAACGAGAATTTGATCCGTTCGTCGCGCAATGTTCAAAAAACTAAAGTTACGAATAGTCATGGATTGAATATCTACGACATTATTTATCACGAGAAACTTTTGATCTCGAAATCAGCCGCACAGGAATTAACGGAATTGCTTGATCCGAAACGCGAACATCAGTCAATGAAGGAGGCGAATTCTCATGGCAAATAATGTTTGGGAAGTATTGAAGTCTCCGGTAGTAACCGAGAAATCCTTGGTATTGAAAGAAACTTCAATTGAAGCAGATTCAGGTCAGGTTCTTACTTTTCGTGTAGACGTCAAAGCTGACAAGGATCAGATTCGCAAAGCGGTCGAGGAAATTTTCAATGTGAAAGTGGCGAGCGTTCGTACCATCAGTTATGAAGGTAAGGTAAAGCGTCGCGGTCGCACGGAAGGTCGGCGTCCATCGTGGAAAAAAGCTTACGTCACATTGAAGAAAGGCGAAGCAACTGTTGATTACGCGGAAGCGATTTAATTAAGTGAAAAGTTAAAAACGAAGAGTGAAAAATAAAAAGACTTTTTACTGGTCACTTTTCACGATTAATTAAGAATATGGGAATCAAGAAATTAAGACCGACATCGCCGGCGCGCCGATATCAAACCTATTTGACGCGCGACGAGCTTACTCCAAACGCGAAGCCTGAGAAATCGCTACTCGAACCGAAGACGCGAATTTCCGGTCGAAACAGCGACGGAAGAATTACCGTGCGTCGACGGGGCGGCGGACACAAGCGTTTTTACCGAATAGTCGATTTCAAACGCGACAAAACCGGGATTCCGGGTCGGGTTGCGCAAATCGAATACGATCCGAACCGTTCGGCGCATATCGCTTTGATCAGCTATCTCGATGGTGAAAAGCGTTACATCATCGCACCCGTCGGATTAGAAGTGGGCAAAACGATTTTGAGCGGAGAAGGTGCGGATATTCTTCCGGGAAATGCATTGCCGATAAAAAATATTCCGCTCGGAACGGATATTCACAATATAGAAATCCGTCCGGGAAAAGGCGGACAAATGGCTCGATCGGCGGGTACTTTTGCGCAGCTGGTCGCTAAAGAAGGCGATTTTGCGCAGTTGAGAATGCCGTCGGGCGAAGTGAGAAGAGTTCCGGTTGTTTGTATGGCGACCGTAGGACAGGTTGGCAACATTGAAAGCGAAAACGTCTCCGACGGAAAAGCGGGGCGAACACGTTGGAAAGGTCGTCGTCCTAAGGTACGCGGAGTTGCGATGAATCCGGTGGATCATCCCCACGGCGGCGGTGAAGGAAAAACCTCGGGTGGACGTCATCCGGTTTCCCCTTGGGGACAGCCAACGCGCGGATATAAGACGCGGAACAACAAACGCACGCAGAAAAATATTGTTAGGGATAGAAGAACAAAATAGATTGGGATTTGGTCGTTGGTAACACGATTGTTTCCGGAACCAAAATCCAAAATTAATATATGCCACGTTCACTAAAAAAAGGACCGTTTATTGATCTGAGTATCCAAAGGACGATGCAGAGACTCAACGCCGGGGGTCCAAAACCTCAGGCGATTAAGACCTGGTCGCGTCGTTCGACTATAACTCCGGAGATGGTTGGATTGACCTTTGGCGTCCATAACGGCAAACGACATGTTCCAGTTTACGTAACGGAAAACATGGTTGGGCATAAGTTAGGCGAATTTTCGCCGACGCGTCTTTTCAAAGGACATCCTGGAACAAAAGCGGAGAAAACCGCGGTAAGGAAATAAACTCTGGTAAGCGGACACGCGAAGTTTTTTACCGCGTCGGGAAATTGAATTATGGAAGCGATTGCGCAGACAAAATACTTAAAAGGTTCACCGCGAAAAGCGCGGTTGGTCATTGACTTGATTCGCGGAAGAAACGTATCTCAGGCCTTGGCAATCCTAAAATTTACGGACAAACGCGCTGCAGCGCCGATTGAAAAATGTGTTCGCTCGGCGATTGCCAATGCGACCTCGCTTGCCGAAAAACAAAATATCGCAATTGATCCGGATGACCTTTGGGTAAAGCAGTGTTTTGTTGATATTGGTCCGACGAAAAATCGCCGACGCACGCGACCGGCTCCGCAAGGAAGAGCATATCGCGAGCAGCGTCATTACTGCCACATTACTATTCGGCTTACCAGCGATAAGCCGATTATAAAAACAAAGAAAAGTAAGTTGGCAAGCGATAAGTCTGAACCGGTAGTCGCCGAAAAGAAAGCACGCGCGAAGGCTACGAAAGCAACCGCTTCGAAAAAAGCGAAAACTACGAATAAAGAAACAGTGGCGAGCGAAAAGCCCGCTGAATAAGCAATAGTTTTTCAAACGGAGTAATTTGTGGGACAAAAAGTTCATCCATACGGTTTTCGGGTCGGATACAACAAGGACTGGCATTCGCATTGGTTTGCGAAACGCGAGTTCAAGGTTTTCCTCGCGGAAGATTTAGCGCTGAAGCGGGATCTTAAGAGAAGGTTTAGCGGCGCAGGCGTATCTCATATTGACATTGAGCGCGCAGCGAATCGTCTGAAGATAATTATTTATACATCGCGACCCGGAATCATCATCGGTAGAAAAGGAACCGAGATCGAGAAATTAAAAGAAGATTTGTCGAAAAAAACCGGTCGCGAGGTTCTTGTTTCGATACAAGAAATTCAGAAGCCGGAATTGAACGCGCAGCTTCAAGCCGAAAAGATCGCGCAACAATTGGAAAAGCGAATAGCATTTCGCCGCGCCATGAAAAAAATCATGGAAGAGTCTCAACGCTTCGGTGCGCAAGGGATCAAGGTGATGATCGCCGGCCGTTTAAACGGAGCTGAAATCGCGCGCACTGAATGGTCGTTGCAAGGACGGCTTCCGCTCCATACATTGCGTTCGGATGTAGATTACGGATTCGCCGAGGCGCTTACGACTTTTGGAATTATTGGCGTGAAAGTTTGGATTTATCGTGGAGAAATTCTCGATCCGAATGCTTCGCTGGCACGAGGAACCACCACTGATCCGATAAATGAAGTAAAGATTCAAGGTGGACGCGGTGGACGACCTCCCCGAAGACGCGAAAGAAACGACTAGTAATCGAGTAGATGTTCGTTGGACAAAATAGAAACGAACAGAATTGAGTGACGAACAGCGAACTACTAACGAGGATTTTAAGTTATGTTGATGCCGAAAAAGGTCAAGCACCGAAGAGTAATGAAAGGGCGGAATCGCGGAAAGGCGACCCGCGGAGCAAAGCTCAGTTTCGGTGAATACGGACTAAAGACCCTTGAAGCCGGTTGGATTACGGACCGTCAAATTGAATCTGCGCGTATTGCGATGACACGTCATATAAAACGTGGCGGTAAAGTCTGGATTCGAATGTTTCCCGATAAACCGATTACGAAAAAGCCGGCGGAAACTCGTATGGGAAGCGGAAAAGGCGCGCCCGATCATTGGGTTGCAGTAGTGAAACCCGGGAGAATTCTTTACGAAATTGATGGCGTTACAGAAGCATTGGCGCGGGAAGCATTCAACTTGGCGGCGCAAAAATTACCTTTGAAAACGAAGTTTGTTACGCGTGCCGAGATGGAGGGAGGCATAGTCTAGTGAAAAGGAAAGAACAGTTAGATCAGTTGCGCGGAATGTCGCTGGATGAGCTTCGCTCTCAGGCGGAAGGGTTGAAGGAATCGCTTTTTCGACTTAAATTTCGCAAAACGTTGGGTGTTGGCGAGTCTGTTAATTCAATTCGTCGCGAGAAGAAAACGCTTGCACGCGTTTACAGCTTGATCAACCAAATGGAATCGAAAAGCGCCGAAGGCGAGAAAGTTTAATCGGGTTTAAGACGCAATGGTAGAGACAACGACTGAAACAAAAAAAACGGAAACGGCAGTTCGTGGAAATCGCGCACAGCGAGTTGGGATTGTAACTTCCGATAAGATGACTAAAACGGTAACGGTGCAAGTTGATCGTCGTGTTATGCACACGAAGTATCGTCGCTACGTAAAGCGCCGAAAAAAATTAATGGCACACGATGAACTCGGAGCGGCAATCGGCGACAAGGTTCGAATTTCACAAACTCGACCGTTGTCTGCTCGAAAACGTTGGCGTGTAGTCGAGATTGTTCATAAGGCAGCGAAGTAATTGATAGGCGCCAAGTGATTGGTGATAGGCGGGTGAATTTATGATTCAGATGCAGACCTCTTTAACGGTCGCAGACAATTCGGGCGCGAAGCGCGTAGTGATGATCATGCCGATTGGCGGTTCAACCGGCGCGATAGCGTCACTGGGCGATAAGATAAAAGTTACGGTAAAAGAAGCATCACCGGATGGCACCGCCAAAAAAGGAAAGGTTTACGATGCGGTAATTGTGCGAACGCGAAAAGAAGTTAGACGACGCGATGGAACGTATATTCGCTTTGATGAAAATGCTGCTGTTCTGATCAAAGAAGATGGTACTCCGATCGGAACGCGGGTGTTTGGTCCGGTCGCACGCGAATTGCGCGACAAGAATTTTATGAAAATTGTTTCGCTCGCGCCGGAGGTGATTTGAGGTATGAAAGAATCGAAAAAGGGAACAATTCGATCAAAAATCAAGACGGGTGACAAAGTCGTTTTTGTGGCGGGTCGGGAATACAACCGTTACGACGCAAATGGAAAAAGGCGTCCGTTTCGCGGTGAAGTAATCGCCGTCGATCCCCGAAAAGGAAAAGTAAAGATTGAAGGCGCAATGATTATGAAGCGACATCGTAAAGCCGTGCCGCAGATGAATGTTGAGGGCGGAATCGTTTCTCAGGAAGCTTGGGTTGATATTTCGAATATCGCTTTGGTTGATCCGGGAACGGACAAACCAACGCGAGTGAAGTACGAATTGCGCGATGGAAAAAAGGTGCGAGTCGCAAAAAGCGGAAAGGCGATTCCTGACCCGGCTCCGCGGACCTCTTCGAAGGCTAAAGAATAAGTTGATACTAAATTGAGTTTGATGTTTGGAAACGCTTGATGCGAGACCCAAATAACAAAAAAGGAAACTCAAAAAATGGCGAGATTAAAAGAGAAATACAAAAAAGAAATTGCTCCGGCTTTGGTAAAAGAGTTTGGCATTAAGAACCCTTCAGCGATTCCAAAAGTTGAAAAGGTCATTATCAACATGGGACTTGGTGAAGCGATCGGAAACGCCAAGATACTCGAAGTCGCAGTCG
>DAITAB010000136.1:0-6812 GCA_036824525.1 Pyrinomonadaceae bacterium | reverse complement strand
ACGACCGAAACAGGAAGTCGGCGCGCTGATGCAGATGTTGAAACGGTTTCTGAAAGGCGAGCTCAATGAAATACATAAACAAAACGTGCGCTTTCAGGCGATCGGTGCGATCGAGGGTCTCGCTCAGGATGTAAGAAAACAAATTTTCGATGCGGAAGTGAAAACACGGGATAACACGGGAACTATTTTGAGTGTCGCGCTGAACTACGGCGGACGCGCGGAGATTCTCGATGCGTGCAAAAAAGCTTTTCGCGAACTGATTGCCGCAAAAAGATCGCCGGAAAGTCTATCGGAAGAAGACATCGAGCGAAATCTCTACACTTTTGGTTTGCCTGAAGTTGATCTGCTCATCCGCACCAGCGGAGAGATGCGTATTTCAAATTTTCTTTTGTGGCAACTTGCATACAGCGAAATTTACGTAACGCCGACTCTTTTCCCGGATTTTCGCCGCACTCAGATTTTCGAAGCGATAATCGATTTTCAAAAACGCGATCGCAGATTCGGAGCGGTGAAGAGCGCCAAGTGAAAAGCAAATGAAGAATAAACGTCTATTAACCGCGCTAGCCGCGCTGCCGATTTTGATTGCCTCAATTCTATTGCCATATTTTTTCCCGCATGAGCACTGGTTGAAGTACGTTTTCGTCATGATAGCTGCGCTCGCTCTCGGCGCAGGTCTTTTCGAATTTTACTCGCTCACCAAAAAGCTAGAGTTAAAAGCGGACGCATCGATTGGCTACGTTTGCTCGATGTTGCTGCTTCTCGCTTTTAGTTTCGATGCGCCAACGGAATCGCCGGAGTTCTTGTTTATCACCATTGTTATCTCGCTTATCGCGGTTCTGATTTCGCAAACCTTTCGTTTTCAGAAAGACTTTACAAAAATACTTACGGGAATCGGCGTCACATTATTAGGAGTTTTCTACGTGGTTTTCCTCGGGGGATTTCTCGTCGCTTTACGAGTCGGATTTAACGATACGCTCATTCCATTTCTTTCCACCAAACTTCTCGGTTTCTTTTTTCTCATATTAATGGGCGCGGATACAGGTGCATATTACATCGGCAAAACTTTCGGCAAGCACAAACTCGTTCCGCAAATTTCGCCGGGTAAAACGTGGGAGGGTTTGGTCGGCGGCGTCGTTGTCTCGATTGCCTTCGCAGCTCTCGCTTCGCTTACATTTTTCCCGGAATTACCTTTCAAGGCATCAATTCCTCTCGCGATTTTTATGTCGCTGGTTGGAGTCGCCGGTGATTTAGCGGAGAGCGCGATGAAGCGCGGCGCGGGCGCGAAAGACGCGGCGACGATTTTGCCCGGACACGGCGGACTGCTAGATCGTCTCGATAGTCTGCTTTTCAATGCGCCGATTCTTTACTACTTCGCCCGATTCTTTTTCGTCGGTAATTGAACGTTCGCCGAATGTTTGCGACCATAATCGTTCCGATTTTGCGTCGGGTAACGATGGTCAATAATCAGTCTTATGCTTGATACCTTGGGAAACTTAGAACGAACACACACCTGCGGCGAGCTTCGCGCGAAAAATGTAGGCGAAGAAGTTGTGTTGATGGGTTGGGTTGCAAAGAAACGCGACTTTGGAATTTTTACATTTATCGATCTGCGCGATCGCGATGGCTTAACGCAAATTGTCGTAAGCGAAAAAGATGCGAGCGAAGCACACGCGAAGGCGAAAGATGTGCGCGGCGAATTTGTTTTGGCGATAAAAGGCGCGGTGGTTAAACGCGCGGATGAAACAATCAACGATAAGCTTACGACCGGCGAGGTGGAAGTTGTCGCCAAGGAAATTCTGGTTCTGAATGAAGCGAAGGTTTTGCCGTTTGAACTCGAAGTTGCGGGCTCGCAGAATCTCGCCGGCGAGGATTTGCGTCTGAAGTATCGTTACCTTGATTTGCGGCGGGCAAAACTTCAAGACAATATTCGTTTGCGCGCGAAAGCGGTAGCGAAAATTCGCGAGTTCATGGATGCAAGCGGTTTCATCGAAATTGAAACGCCGATTCTTTTGAAGTCAACTCCGGAAGGCGCGCGCGATTTCGTTGTGCCCTCGCGAATTCACACGGGAAAATTCTTTGCGCTTCCGCAATCGCCGCAAATTCTCAAACAGATTTGCATGATCGCCGGGCTGGATAGGTATTACCAGATCGCGCGCTGTTTCCGCGATGAGGATTTGCGTGCGGATCGTCAACCTGAATTTACGCAGCTCGATGTGGAAATGTCTTTCGCAAATCAGGAGATGGTTTTTCGGGTTATCGAGGGAGTTTTCAGACATGTTTTCAAACTGATTGACGTTGCGCTGCCCGAACAATTTCCGCGAATGACTTATGCCGAAGCGATGCGGCGTTTTGGTTCCGATAAACCGGATTTACGTTTTGGCATGGAATTGGTTGATCTTTCGGAAAATTTGCGCGAAACGGAATTCGCTCTGTTTGCCGAAGTTTTGAAAAACAAAGGCGAAATAAAATGTCTGGTCGTAAAAGGCAAAGCCGATTACTCGCGGAAGATTTTGGACGAGCTACAGGAATTCGCGAAGCGCTATGGCGCCGGCGCACTCGCCTGGATAAAAACCGGCGACGAAATTTCTTCGTCGCTCTTGAAAGTTTTGGGTGAGACGAAAATCGCGGAGCTTGCTTCGACGGCTAATGCAGAAAAAGGCGATGTGGTTTTGATCATCGCGGGAAGAAAGCCGGTAGTTGCTGCGAGTTTGGGTGCTTTGCGAAACGAAATCGCGCGTCGCGAAAATCTCATTGACCGAAGTTCATGCAAGCCGCTTCTTGTTACGGAATTCCCGATGTTTGAGCTAAATCATGAGACCGAAAATTTCGATGCCGCGCATCATCCATTTACTTCGCCTATGGATGAAGACATGGAAATCTTCAGGCTTGCGATCGAAGATGAAAGCCAACACGAACTTCTGGGAAGTGTGCGCGCGAAGGCTTATGACTGCGTGATTAATGGATATGAATGCGCCGGCGGCTCAATCCGAATTCACCAGAAAGAAATTCAAGCCTTGAATTTCAAGGCGCTCGGACTGAGTTTGGAAAAAGCCCGCGAGCGATTCGGATTTTTTCTCGATGCGCTTGAATTTGGAACACCTCCACATGGAGGTTTTGCGGCGGGAATTGAGCGCACTTGTATGATTCTGAGCGGAACCGAAAACATCCGCGATGTGATGGCATTTCCGAAGACTGCCTCGGCGCAAGACCTTATGATGGATTCGCCGGGGATCGTCGACCAGGCACAACTCGAGGAGCTTGGGATCCATATTTCGGCGGAAAAGAGTTAAGTTTAGGCGTGCGTTCGACTGAAGTTGTGTGAACAAACCGCGTAGGATTAACGTAAGCAATTAACGAAGATGCCGAAGAAATACGATACAAATCCACTTGATCCGGACTTTCCGAAGCGCGTTCACGAAGCGCAACGGCAAGGGACAGTTGCCGACTCAAATGCGGAGACAATTCCTTTTGCGCCACCTTTTAAAACACAGGATCAAACTTCTCGTTACAACAATTTAAATTTTGTTTCGACGGAAAATACCGCCCGCGGATTTATGCAAACGAATGTGGCAGGAGCACTCGAGAGCGACATGTCACACACTACGAATCGAACGGTTACGAAGATCGGACTTCCGGAGAATGTTCTGACCGCATTACCTTATTTGCCGTGGTATGTAGGAATGGTAGCTTCGATTTTGATCTTGTTACTCGTTCCGCAAAGCGAAGGAAAAGTACGTTTTCACGCGGCGCAGGGATTGGCAGCGCATTTAGGTATTCTTATCGTAACGGCGATTCTCGGCGGAGTAGGTAAAGTGGCTGAACTTGCAGACGTAGGGAATTTCATTTTTCAAATCGTCACTACCATATTTCTGGTGATATGGACGATTAGGGCTTGGAAGAATAAGCCGGTTTATATCGAATCAATCGAAGAACTGACGAATTGGCTGGAAGAGAAAATCAAGATTCAAAAATAGGAACTGTCGCTTATGTTTTGTTCGAGATGCGGAAATGAAACGGATTCGCAATTGCGATATTGCAATCGATGCGGCGCAAAGTTCAACAACCTGTCAGGCGAAGTTAGCCGCGACAGTGATTCATCCAAACCACTGATCTTACTAATTGTTTCGCTTGGTACTACTACTGTAGTCGGGCTGGCAGCCCTGATAGGATTGTTGGCAGTACTTTTCGCGAGTACGGATGATATTTTCGCGATCGTAGTACTCGCGTTGGTTTACCTGGCTACATTAATTGGAATCGATTGGATGATCCTCAGGCAAATTTCAAGACTAATTGGTCTTAAAGAGCGGCATGAATCTAATCAGGGACGAGAAAATGAAAGCATTAATTTATTTTCCAAAACGGATCTGCGACAGCTTGATCCAGCCGAATTCCGCCCCGCAAGCGTTACAGATCACACGACTCGCACTCTCGAAGAAGTTTTTGTAAAAGAGAAACGTTAACTCCGGATGAAATCCCTTTACTGGCTGATTCTTATTTTCGTCGGCTTGAACTTATTGGTTCTGCTCGTGTATGCGTTGGTCGTCAAGGCATATTACTGGGGCGGTAAAAAGGAATCCGGTAAGAACGACGAATAACTATTAGGTCGGATCTGTCCCGACTTCGATCCACAACAGAAACCGCGGTGACTAAAGTGCTTTATGTATTGCCGCGATGATGTAGTAAGCCACAGCGGCGATTAATCCGGCAGCCGGAATAGTAAGAATCCAAGCCCAAACAATTCTCCCGGCAACTCCCCATTTCACTGCAGAAAGCCTTTTTGTTGATCCTACGCCCATAATTGCGCCGGTTATCGTGTGAGTTGTTGAGACCGGAATTCCGAGATAGGTAACCGTAAATAAAGTTATCGCGCCCGCCGTCTCCGCGCAAAAACCGCCTACAGGTTGCAGCTTCGCGATTTTTGTTCCCATTGTTTTTACGATTCGCCATCCGCCGGTAAGAGTGCCCAGCCCTATGGCGGCGTGTGCGGACAGTACGACCCAAATTGGAATATCGGGAAGTTTTCCACCCGCGCCCGCTTCCAACATTCCGCCAGCAACGAGCGTCGCAGTGATTATACCCATCGTTTTTTGCGCATCATTTCCGCCGTGTCCGAGCGAGTATGCGGCAGCAGAAAAAAGTTGACCTACGCGAAAAAGTTTATCAACTTTCGAGATCGGAGTTCTTCGAAAGATCCAAAACACGGCAACCATCAACATATAACCGGCGGTTAAGCCGATGATCGGTGCGAGCACAATAAAGGTGAGAGTTTTGTACCAACCTTCGGGAACGATTACGCCAAATCCGGCGTTCGCCGCGATTGCCGCGCCGGCGTATCCGCCAATGAGCGCGTGTGAACTTGAAGTCGGAAGTCCGAGATACCAGGTAATAATGTTCCAGGTTATTACTCCAAACAGACCCGCAAGCAAAACGTAAATTCGCAAATCTGCAGCAATTGGTTTCAGATCGACCATTCCGCCGCCGATCATTTTTGCTACGCCCGTTCCGAAAATCAGAAACGCAATGAAATTAAAAAACGCCGCCCACGCCACGGCAACACCGGGAGAAAGAACTCGGGTTGAAACAACGGTCGCGATGGAATTCGCGGCATCGTGAAAGCCGTTTGTGTAGTCAAAAATCAGGGCGATTGCGATGGTAAAGACTACGAGTGCGGTTGTGACTTCCATAATTCGACTTTCGTTTTCGGTTTTATTGTCTTTTGTCGAAGTCCAGAATCGGATGGTGCGTGATTCGGTTTGGGACTATTAGTTATGTTTCAAAATTATGCTCTCGATTATGTTTGCAACGCTTTCGCAACGATCGGTAGCAGCTTCAAGGATTTCGTAAAGCTCTTTCCACTTGATAAGCGTGATCGCGTCCGTCGGTTTGTGAAAAAGTTCGCCGATGGATCGGAAGTAAACTTCGTCGGCTTCATTCTCAAGACGGTGAATTTCAACGATGTGTTTACTAATATCGGTGGGTTTGCTTAGCATTGAAACTGCCGAATGCAACTCTTTCCCGAGTGATTGAATAATGCGGGCGAAATGTTTGGCATGATCGTTGACCTCGTGAATGTCATACATCCTTATAGCGCGCGCTCCGGCATCTATGTAGTCGAGCACATCGTCAAGTGCAACGGAAAGCGTAAAAATGTCTTCGCGGTCGAAAGGCGTAATGAAAGATTTATCGAGCTTGGTAGTCACGGCGTGGGTCAATTCGTCGCATCCATGCTCGGCGTCTTTGATGAGTTTTGCGTGAGATTCAAAATTCTCGAAGCGATCGTTCATCATCGCCACAAGCGCATCCGCGCCTTCTTGTATGCGGGCGGTCATTTGTGTGAAGAGGCTGAAGTATTCGTCCTCTCGGGGAAGGAGATTAAAAAATGCCATGGAACTTTCTCCGGAAAAAAATGGATTTGAATGACGAAAATATAGCTTACGCTTTTGAGGTTGTCGAACTTCAATAAAATTTCGTCATTCGATGACGGAAGCACTTAAGGCAAACTCGAATCAATCTGCTGCGGAAAAGCTTGCTTTTGTAAAAGAAGAACCAAGTTTGGTGCAAACAATACCGACAATTCTTCATCCCACAGACTCGATTGGCGGCAAAATTGCTTGCCGCAGGGCTTTGAAATAGACTTAGCCTCAAGCAGTAGAAGCAAATCTAAGTGTCCCCAAAATTTTCGGGAGTAATAATATGCAAATTGTAAAATCACCTATGTTCAAAAGAACTTTCGTTGCGCTGGCACTTTCGTGGCTAATCGCAATCGCGCCGATAACGTCGCTTTCGCAGACTGTCATAAAGATGCCGAAAAA
>DAITAB010000135.1:0-6813 GCA_036824525.1 Pyrinomonadaceae bacterium | reverse complement strand
TGTTGAGCTGGAGAACATAAGGAATCTTCATCAAATCATAACCTTGCGACTGCAGATTCTCTTCCAGATTTGAAAGCGATTCGAGATTTGCGTCCATGCGTTCATCTTGGCTGTCAGCAACAAAAACCACTCCGTCAACACCCTTCAAAATAAGTTTGCGCGAAGCATCGTAATAAACCTGTCCCGGAACAGTGTAAAGATGAAAACGTGTGCGAAAGCCGCGAACCGTACCGAGTTCGAGCGGCATAAAATCGAAAAAGAGCGTGCGATCGGTTTCGGTTGCGAGGCTGATCAATTTGCCTTTAGCCTGAGGAGCGGTGGAATCGTAGATGTACTGCAGGTTGGTCGTCTTACCGCACAAACCCGGACCGTAATAAACGATTTTGCAATTGATCTCGCGCGATGCGTAGTTAATGAACGTCATAATGACCTGAGTTTAAACGAAAAAAATATCAAGTGAAAAGACTATCGATGTCTTCGTCCGTAATTTCAGCAAAAAATGTTGTCTCTTCGCGATTGCGTCTCTCCGATTCGTGGCTGATTTCGTCCAGAATCGCCGCAAGCTCAAAGCTGGCTTTTTTCGCACGCAATTTTACCAGACCCAGCGTCGAACGCTCATCGAACACCGCGACAAGTAAGCAACGCCCGATAATGCAAATGTAAATACTCTCGCGTTCACCCTCGTGAACCAGCGTCGGAAATGAATTCTCGCCAATGAGTTTCGCCATGCTGCTGGTCGCCGCAACATTTCCCGCCGCCAGTGAAGAAAAACTCGTTGTATCCATCCCGCCGATATCGCCATGAAATGCGATCGGCTGTCCATCACGATCGACAAGGAAGACTACTCGCGATGCCGATTCAACGCAAAGACGCGAAAGTACGGTCTTGATGCGATGAAATTGTTGTTCCTGAATTATGATCAGCGTTTCTGCCATCGTAGTAATTTCGACTTTGACGGATTATTTGAGTGGAAAGGCAATCGAAACCAAAACAAATTCTAGTCGTTCCGATTCAACTCTCAAGCGCGGTTTCTGCGGCAGTTTCCTGACGAAACCGTAAATTCAATGTAGCACATTGACCGAAAGAGCTTCAAGTAGTTTTTCCGTGACGACGAAAAACCTGCGAAACTCCGGAAAACCGCGCATTGTAGCGTTGATTGAAAACTGCTAACCTTGCGTCATAAAAGGTGTTTTTGCGATTTCGATTTTGTCGGAAATGGGTGCACCGGTGTTATTAATGGAGACAAATTTCCGGGTTTGTCCTGATTGGATTTTCGGTAAGTGAAGTGAAGAATCACGTCTTTTCTGAAACGAAACGCGGGTTGAATCTCGTCGCAATCGGTGGCGGGAACGGTCTTTCGACCCTGCTCTCGGGCTTAAAGCACTATGTTGCCGCTCGAGATAGGGAACGTCTTTGGCTCGAGAGACTCTCCGCGATAGTCGCGGTTTCTGATGATGGAGGAAGTTCCGGCAGGCTGCGCGACGAGTTGCAGATACTTCCTCCCGGCGACATTCGAAATTGCATGGTGGCGCTCTCCGAAGATTCGCACTTACTTTCGCGCCTTTTCCAACATCGCTTTCGCGGCGACGGTGAACTCGGCGGACATAGTTTTGGCAATCTTTTTCTCGCGGCACTATCGGAGATTACGGGTGATTTCGCCGAGGCAGTGAGGATATCGTCAGAAATTCTCGCAAGCAAAGGTCAGATTTTCCCCGCTACAGTCTCTGATGTGCGACTTGTTGCCGAACTCGAAAATGGAACGATCATCCGGGGCGAATCAAATTTGGCGAAAGCTGGTCAAAAGATAAAACGCTTGCGTCTCGAACCGGAAAAATGCCATCCTCTGCCGGAGACTTTGGCGGCCATCAGCGAGGCTGACGTTTTGACCGTTGGACCCGGCTCGCTTTATACGAGTTTGATTCCGCCGCTTCTTGTAAGTGGCTTACCGCAGGCGATCGCGAAAACAAACGCCGTAAAAATCTTTATTTGTAACTTGATGACCCAACCTGGTGAGACCGATGGCTTTTCCGCACGACGCCACCTAGAAACGATTGGCGAGTATGCACCGGAAATCGAATTTGATTTCATTGTGGTGAATACCCGTCCGGTTACCACGGAACAGGCGGTTCGTTATAGAAGCGAAGGCGCGGAGCAGATCGGAGTTCACGGTTCGATTTCGCCTCAGACTGTGCGCGGCGCGGACCTCGTCTTCGGCGATCTTCTCGAAGAAGGTCCAAAGGTCAGGCACGATCCTGCGAAATTGGCGCGCGTGATTCTATTGTGCGCTTCGGCTACGAAGAAAAATCTTGCGCCGGAGCTTATTGCCACCTAAAAAGTTTGCCCTCGCCGGAATTTAGGACATGGACGATTTTCCCGCTACAAAATCAGGTTTGAATATTCTCATTCTTGCTGCCGGGCTTGGCACGCGAATGCGTTCTAATACTGCGAAAGTCCTCCACAAACTCGATGGTCGCTCGCTCATCAATCACGTCTGCCAGACCGCTGCGGCATTGGCTCCAAAGAAAATTTTTATAGTAATCGGACATCAAGGCGACGCGGTAAAACGCGCCGTCTTGTCAGAACACGATAAAAGCGCCGTAGAATTTATTGTCCAAAAAGAACTGCTGGGAACCGGCGATGCCGTCAATTCTGCCCGCGAATTTCTCGCAAACGAAGATTCTGACCTGCTCATACTTTCGGGCGATGTTCCTTTAATCCGCGTAGAAACTCTCGCAACGCTTCTGCAACAACATCAATCGCATCGTGGAAAAGGTGCGGCGTGTTCTATTCTCACGGTGAAACTCGAAAACCCGACCGGTTATGGGCGAATTGTTCGCGATTCGGAAGGTTTGTTTGAACGCATCGTTGAAGAGAAAGATGCGACCGACGAACAAAAACAGATACGCGAAATCAATTCGGGAATTTATTGCTTCGACGGACGAAAACTTTTTGCGGCGCTCGCGTTGGTAGGCAATGTGAATGCCCAAGGCGAATACTATTTAACCGATGTGCCGAAGATTCTCCGCGCGGGCGGTGAAAATGTTTCGGTGTTTCAGCAGTCTGATGTCCGAGAAGTTTCGGGAATTAATAACAGACTGGAATTGGCGGAGATGGAACGCGTCGTTCGTTCGCGAACGATCACGCGTTTGATGGTTGAACAAGGCGTGACATTTATTGATCCGACGAGCTGCTATATCAGTAGCCGCGCACAGGTCGGACGCGACACCATTATCTTCCCCAATGTTTCGATTGAAGGCGCAAGCGAAATCGGTGAGGGTTGCTCGATTCGTTCGGGCTCGCGCATCTCAAATTCGAAAATTGGAAACTCCGTGGAAATTCTGGATGGTTCGATTGTTGTTGATTCCGCGATCGCGGATTCCTGTATGGTCGGACCTTACGCACACCTTCGTGGAAACGCGCGCATGGAAGAAAATTCAAAGGTCGGAAATTTTGTCGAACTGAAGAAGACAAAAATCGGTCAGAATTCGAAAGCGAATCACCTTACATATCTTGGCGACGCCACCATCGGCGAAAATACAAACATTGGCGCAGGTACTATCACGTGTAATTACGACGGCAAAAACAAACACGCTACGAAAATCGGCGACAATGTGAAGATCGGTTCTGACACAATGCTAATTGCGCCGATTGAAGTAGGCGATGGTGCCGTAACTGCGGCGGGAAGCGTTGTGACTGAAAATGTTGCGAGTGATACACTGGTCGCGGGCGTGCCGGCAAAAGAGAAAAAGAAGTTGAAAAAATAAGACAGCGGATCGTCGGGCGCCTAGTAAAAATTGAGGTGCACGTGCGATGTTCATAACTTTATTGTTCGTTACGTTTCTCATTTCAATCGCGATGTCCTCAATCGTCGTTTACTTTTTCCATAAACCAATTGATTCGATTTTGCGTTGGATAATTCGAGACGACATCAGCAAAGCCTGGGGACGCTATTTATTCTTCGCGATTTACGTTGTGGGTGTTTCGACTGGGGTAAGAATTTGGGAATTGGAAAAATATGTCACCTCTTTTAGTGGAAATGTAGGTGCAAACGGAACACCGATACCGCCGCCTGAACTGAACCAAGACCGCTGGATTCTTGAGGTTTATCGGACGATCATCGAATCGCTTCAAGGTTTGGCGTGGCTACTCCTTATCTTTTTCGTTATCGCGTTGATCGCATTTGTTACTGTCCGCGTGGTGGAGTTGCTTACTGGAAAACGCGCGACCGGTGTGGAGTAACGAGCTACATAACACTATAAATAAGTACCGGGAGATCGGTAATCGGCGACGAGAAACGCGTCGCTGCTTTACTTGTCGCAAATTAAATTATGTGTGGAATTGTTGGATACGTAGGAAACAAACAAGTCGTACCTTTGATCATTGAAGGATTACGAAAGCTTGAATATCGCGGATATGACTCGGCAGGGATTGCCGTCGTAGATGATGACCATGTGTTGTCCATTCGGCGCGCGGAGGGAAAACTCCGCAATCTCGAAGAGGCGATTCGCCTGAGTCCGCTTGATGGAAATTACGGAATCGGTCACACGCGTTGGGCAACTCATGGTCGCCCGACGGAAGAAAATGCGCATCCGCATCGAGACTGCACCGGGCGCGTCGTCGTAGTTCATAACGGCATCATCGAAAATTATTTGAAACTCAAAGATGAACTGCGCGCGAAAGGACACGAATTCAAGACCGAGACAGATACGGAAATCATCGCGCATCTCATCGAAGAACAAATCAAGTCCGGAAGCAAATTCGAACAGGCAGTCCGTGAGAGCGTAAAAAGACTTCACGGAATTTTCGCGCTCTCGATTATCTCTGCCGATGAGCCGGATACGATCATCGCTGTTCGCGAAGGTCCGCCGGTCGTAATCGGTTTGGGCGACGGAGAATTTTTCGTCGCGTCTGACATTCCGCCGATTCTTCAGCACACCCGCGATGTATTTTTCCTCGGCGATAAGGAAATCGCGGTTCTGACAAAAGATTCCGTACGTGTGACCGACTTCGATGGAAATGTTGTGCAGCCGAAACAGCAACGCATCACTTGGGATCCGATCATGGCAGAAAAAGGCGGCTTTAAGCATTTTATGCTTAAGGAAATTTATGAGCAGCCGCGCGCCGTTCGCGATACCTCGCAAGGTCGCGTTTCATTAGATACGGGTAAAATTTATCTTGATCCGATGAATATAACGGAAGAAGAATTCAAAAGTATTCATTCGATCGTCATTGCTGCGTGCGGCACGAGCTGGCATGCGGGCATCGCCGGTAAATATATGATCGAACAACTCGCGCGCGTCGCTTGCGAGGTTGATTATGCTTCGGAGTTTCGTTATCGAAACCCCGTTCTCGATGAACATACATTGTTAATCGTTATTTCACAGAGCGGCGAAACGGCGGATACGATTGCCGCGATGCGCGAGGCGCGTGCGCATGGTTGCAAAGTTCTCGCAGTCTGCAATGTGCAGGGTTCGATGATTCATCGCGAAGCGGACGGCACAATTCTCACTCATGCGGGACCTGAAATCGGGGTCGCTTCAACTAAAGCATTTACCTCGCAAATGATCGCGCTGTATCTTTTCGCTCTTTATCTAGGACAGTTGCGCGGAAAGCTAGACGAAACTCAGGCGAAATACTATGTGCAGCAGCTCGCTGAGCTCCCACTCAAAATCGAACATCTTTTGAGCGACGCAGATTCGATTGAAGAACTCTCGAAAGACTTTTTCCGTGTACAGGATTTTCTTTATCTTGGACGCGGAATAAATTTTCCCGTCGCACTGGAAGGCGCGTTGAAATTGAAAGAGATTTCATACATTCACGCCGAAGGTTATCCGGCGGGCGAAATGAAACACGGACCGAATGCGCTGATCGACGAGAAGCTTCCGGTAGTGGTGATCAATACGCGCGAAGAAGGAAATGCCGCATCGGAATTGCGCTACGAAAAAACGCACTCGAATATCGTTGAAGTAAAGGCGCGCGATGGAATTATCCTGAGCGTTTTGACTGAAGGCGATGCAATGTCTTCGAAGGTTTCAAATTATGTGATCGAAATTCCAACCGCAAACGACTTTCTTTCGCCGATCCTTGCGATTGTTCCGTTGCAGCTTCTTGCGTATCACATCGCAGTGCGCCGCGGTTGCGACGTCGATCAACCGAGAAATCTCGCGAAGAGTGTGACGGTGGAGTAAACACTCGAAAAAGATTTTGCGAACTTCCTTAATTGCCGCAAAGCGAGGCTTTCGAGCGATGAGAAACCTTATTCTACTCGGAACCAGCTTTTCGTCAGCCCATATCAATTTAAAGCGTAATTGCTATGGCACCGTTGTTCTTTCACCCTACCCACGCTAAAAATCCGCGATTGTGTATTTCGTGTTTTTTGTAATTGTTTTCCAATCATCGCTTCGGAACGGAACGGCTGGGAATCCTTCTTTGTTGAAGAGATTATTTGCCGAAGCATCACCGATCCATCCAAATCGTACTGCCACCGGCGACCCAACTCTTTCGCTGGAAAGAACAACTTTGTTTCCTTGAATTATTCCGGTCGCCTCATAAAAAATCTGATCGCTACCTGCGATTTCAAATCCTCTTACATTGCCACTTCGGTCGGCTGTAGTTAATCCGCTGCCAATATTTTCAAATGAAACGACGACCTTGTCTCCGGCGATTTTCATCGATTTGAAAACCGGACCGCTATCGATCATTCGTTTGTTGTAAATTCGATTAAAGGCGAGCGCGGAGAGGCGTCTGCCAACTTCCTGCTTATTTATCGGATGAACATCCAATGGGTTTCCGATGTCAGTTGTAACTGCCATA
>DAITAB010000134.1:0-6841 GCA_036824525.1 Pyrinomonadaceae bacterium | reverse complement strand
AATTTTCGAAAAACGGAGTGAGATCATATGAATCAGAAAGCGCGAAGTTTTCCGATTTACAAGCTTCTTGGGCGAAACGCTTCAAGGTGAAAACCGATTCATTCGTAAGCCGGGAACTCGCAACAACTCCGACGCTCTTCGCCTCTCGCAATTTCGAGGCAACCAAACTAATCGCTTCATCCCACGTAGCGGGAATGAGTTTTCCGCCTTTCGTGTAGCGAATGTGTGGCATCTTGATTCGTTCGCCGGAATTTACAAAACCATGCGCGAAGCGTCCTTTTACGCAAAGGAATTCGCCGTTCAAACCATTTACATAACGATCGCGCGCGACGATTCGATGAAGTTCGCCGGCGCGTGTGCCGAGCGACATTTGGCAACCATCGGAACAATACGTGCACGTCGTAACAGTTTGCTCCAGTTCCCAAGGACGCGTTTCGTGCCGGTAAACGCCATCGAGTAAAGTTCCGGTCGGACAAACCTCAATACAGTTTCCGCATTGTGAACAGCCGAGCCAGCCGCCATAAGTACCGATCACGGTATTAACGCCACGATTGCCGGCTTCAATAGCGTCTTCACCCATCCACTCCGAACAAACTCGCGTGCAGCGCTTGCAAAGAATGCATCGCTGCGGATCATTTGCCACAATCGGCGACAGGAATTTTTCAGGTTTCGCGTTTTTCTTTTCGGTGAAGCGTTCTTCCACATCGCCCCAATCGAAAATCATTTCCTGCAATTCGCATTCACCGCCGCGATCGCAAACAGGGCAATCGAGCGGATGATTCGCAAGAAGAAATTCGCCCATTGCGCGTTGCGCTTTTTCGATCTCTTCGCTTTGCGTAGTAACGATCATTCCATCGGTACAAGTGATCGTGCACGAAGTCTGAAGCTTCGGCATTTTCTCGATTCGCACCAAGCACATTCGACACGAAGCCTGAAGTTCGAGATCTCCGTAGTAACAAAACGACGGAATTCCGTAACCTTTTTCTTTACAGACTTCTATCAGGCGCGCGCCTTTCGCAACCTGGTATTCCTTACCGTTAATTGTGACTTTTATCAGTTCTTCCGCCATTTATTGATATCGAGAAATCCAGACTAAGCTTTCTTTTTCTTTGTCGCTTTTGGGGCATCGGCTGCCGGCGCAACATAAGCTTTCTTACGGGTGCTTTTTGGTCGTGATTTGCCAAAACTTCCCGCGAAGATTTTTCCTTTTTTTGTTCTTTTATCGCCTTTTCCCATTTATAAACTCCTATTCGATTTCTTCCACAAATTCTTTCAATATCTGATTTACCGTTACGAGATTAAGTTAATTTCCGTTGGTATTCTTCGTGAGCCACTTTTTGAAGTCTTCGGGAAATCTCTTGATCGCGCTTTGAATCGGCCAAGCGGCGGCATCGCCGAGCGCGCAAAAGGATTTTCCTTCGATGTTGTCGCAAATATCGAGAAGTAACTGCGCGTCTTCCGGTTTTCCATTTCCTGCCGCGATGCGATCGAAAATCTTTACCAGCCAATCGGTCCCTTCTCTGCAAGGCGTACACCAACCGCACGATTCGTGCTTGTAAAACTCCGTGAGATTCTTCGTTGACTCCATGATGTCAACCGTTTCATCCATCACGATAAATCCGCCTGAGCCGACTAATGAGCCGCCCGCGACCAAGCCTTCATAATCAAGCGTTACATTTTTTCCGATGATTTGATCGGCATTCATAATGTAAACGGAAGAGCCGCCGGGAATCACCGCTTTGAGTTTTTTATCCGCGCGAAGCATTCCGCCGCAGTCTTCGAGGATGAACTTTTCCATGTCTTTGTAACCCATGGGAAGTTCATACACGCCGGGTTTTTTTACGTGTCCCGAAACCGACCAAAGCTTCGTTCCGCCGGATTTTTCCGTGCCCAGATCGCGCCACTTGATTCCGCCCATCTCGATAATTTGCGGAACAGCGGTGAGAGTTTCGACATTATTTACAACCGTCGGGCACGCATATAATCCTTCGACCGCGGGAAACGGCGGCTTCATTCTCGGATGTCCGCGCAAACCTTCAAGCGAATCGAGCAACGCAGTTTCTTCGCCGCAGATGTAAGCGCCCGCGCCGGTGTGCGTGTAAAGCTCGCACGAAAAATCCGTCCCGAGAATATTCTTGCCAAGCAAATTCGCGGCGCGCGCTTCATCGAGCGCTTTGTCCATGATGTCGATTAGATATTTGTATTCGCCGCGATAATAAATGTAAGAAACATTCGAGCCGAGCGCGTAAGCCGCGATCAACATTCCTTCGATCAAAGCATGCGGATCGCGTTCGAGCAGGTAACGATCTTTGAAAGTTCCGGGTTCGGATTCGTCTGCATTGCAAACGACGTATTTCGCTTTTGGAGATTGACGCGGAACAAACGACCATTTCATTCCGGTTGGGAAACCTGCGCCGCCGCGTCCTCGCAACGCCGAAGCTTTTACTTCATTAATGATGTCGTCTTGCGACATCGTCAACGCTTTTTTCAGCGCCGCGTAGCCGCCGGTTTCGCGATATACCCTTAACGTGTGCCCATCTTCAATGTGCATTCGCTTGAGCTGCAAAGGCTCGCATCCGATTGCTTTGATTTCCATACAGTACTTTGACGGTAGCCCAAGCGTCAGCGCGGGCGCCGCATGTTTTGCGCCCTCCCTCACGGTCGAGCTACTGACACAAATTCAAGTCGAACTATTTCAACGAATCCAAAATCTTGTCCACCTTTTCAGTGGTTAAATTCTCGTGATAATCAAAACCGATTTGCATCATCGGTGCGGTGCCGCAACTTCCCAGACACTCAACCATCGTCACCGTGAATTTTCCGTCAACGGACGTTTCGCCGGGATGAACACCGAGGCGTTTGCAAATGTGATTTGTAATTTCCGGTTCGCCGACGATTTTGCACGAAAGAGTTTTGCAAATCTGTATGTGATGTTTTCCGATCTTGCGGAAATTGAACATCGAATAAAACGTCGCCGTTTCCCAAACGTCCGTCACTTCCAAACCCAAAAACTTCGCAAGGAAATTCGCGCCGGCGTTATCTACATAACCGCGTTCGCGCTGAACAACAAACAAAAGCGGAATCAACGCTGAACGTTTACGCTCAGGCGGATACTTCACGAGATGCGATTTCATCTCTTCTACAACCGCAGACGAAAATTCCGCGACTTCGTCCGTAACGACGACGCTGTTTGTGAAATCTGTTGGAGCTGTTGCAGCCATAATTCAGTGGTCCGTGATCAGTTGTCAGCAATCAGTACGAACTGAAGGCTGAACGCTGAGTGCTGAAAGCATCAACGATCAATTTCTCCCAACACAATATCCAGCGACCCGATAATCGCAACCACGTCCGCGATCATTTCGCCCTCAGCCATCGCGGGAAGCGCGGAGAGGTTTACAAAACTCGGTCCGCGGAAGTGCACGCGTTCCGGTTTCGGTCCGCCGTTTGATTTCATATAGACGCCGAGTTCGCCCTTCGATGCTTCGATCGCGTGATAGACCTCGCCTTCCGGCACGTTGAAACCTTCGGCGACAATCAGGAAATGATGGATCAACGAATCCATATGCTTGCGCATATCGTCGCGATCGGGAAGCACCACCTTAGGCGCGTCTGCCTTAACCGGTCCGGGTTTCAAACGTTCCTGAGTTTGCCTGACGATCTTGTACGATTCATAAATCTCGCGCATGCGCACGCGGAATCGCGCCCACACATCGCAACTTTTCTCCACCGGAATTTCGAAATCGTAAGTTTCATAACCGGAATAAGGATTCGCTTTACGCAGATCCAAATCGACTCCGCTTCCGCGCAGACACGGTCCGGTTAATCCCCAATCAATTGCGTCTTCGGGACTGATGATTCCGATGTCTTTTGTACGGCTTTGAAAAAGCGTGTTGCCGGAAACGAGAATTTCGAATTCGTCCATCGCCGCCGGAAAATCACGCATAAACTGATTGAGACGATTATCGAAACCCGCCGGAAGATCCATCATCAAACCTCCGATGCGAAAATAGCTCGGCGTCATACGTCCGCCCGAAGCAGCTTCGATCAGGTTCAGAATTTTTTCGCGTTGACGAAAGCAATAAAAGAAAACCGACATCGCGCCGATATCGAGCGCGTGTGTTCCGAGCCAAACCATGTGCGACGCAATTCGCTGCAGTTCGCAAAACATCACGCGGATCACTTGCGCGCGTTCGGGAATTTCAATCTGAAGAAGTTTCTCCGCCGCCATCACATACGCCAAATTGTTTCCGAGCGGATTCAGATAATCCATCCGGTCGGTGATGACGATTCCTTGTTGATACTTTTTATATTCGAAAAGTTTTTCCATTCCCGTGTGCAGATAGCCTATGTCGGGAATTGTTTTCACGACCATTTCGCCATCGAGTACAAGTTCGAGACGCAAAACGCCGTGCGTCGATGGATGTTGCGGACCCATCGAGATCGTCATTTGCGATTCGAGCGGTTGATCGAGAACATCTGTTTGTCGAACGGTCGGAGTCATAAAAACGGATAACTAATAACAAATAGTGGAAAACTAAAATTTCTGAGCGCCCCAATTACGTCAATGAATACGGCTCGAATCCGCGCAGCGGATAATCTTTTCTCAACGCGTGCCCATCAAAATCCGATGGAAGCAAAATTCTTCTAAGGTCGGGATGATTTTCAAAAACAATCCCAAGCAAGTCGAAGGTTTCGCGTTCGTGCCAATTTGCCGTTTTCCAAACTGATGTAACCGTCGGAACTTTCGGTTCGTCTTCTTCCACCAGAACTTTCAGACGCAGACGCTCATGATGCTTCGTTGAAAACAAATGATAGTTGACTTCGAAGCGAGGCGATTCCTCAACTCCCCGATCTGCACCACACAAATCCGCGAGCATGTCGAAACCGTGTTGCGTCTTTGCGACCCAGCAAACGTCAACGATGTGTTCGCGCGGAACCGTAACGGTAACCTCGCCGAGCGCGTTTTTCGTTTCCTTTATCCACGCGGAATTTTGGGTGCGAAGTTTTTCGACGATTTCCAAAAGTCTCGATGTATCAGCCATCTTAATAAACAAAAAGCGCGGAGGTTTCGAAAAACTTCCGCGCCATATTTTTAGGAGGATCTTCTTCGCTCATGTTTCGATGCTACGGAGTAAGGATTCTTTCCTTCACTAATCATCTCTGCTTCAAGAGCTGTATCGATAGTGACAGGCAAAGTTCCCGGAACCATCGCATCTCGGGATTCGCCCGCGATCGTATCGCGACGATCCTTCATTGATTCCTTCATCACCTTATCCTGAAGCATCAAAATCGCGTGGACCAACATTTCGGGTCGCGGCGGACAACCCGGAACATAAACATCTACCGGCACGACTTTGTCGACGCCTTGCACGATCGCGTAGTTATCAAAGACTCCGCCGGAAGTTGCACAGGCACCCATCGAAATCACCCATTTCGGTTCGGGCATTTGGTCATAAATTCTGCGCAAAACGGGTGCCATTTTTCGCGAGACACGTCCGGAAACGATCATAACGTCCGCTTGACGCGGACTTGCGCGAAACGTCTCTGCGCCGAATCTTGAAAGATCATTGCGCGCGCTTACGGAGTTCATCATTTCAATCGCGCAGCAAGCGAGACCAAAAGTAGCCGGCCATAAAGAAGACTTGCGAGCCCAGTTGACCACCGCATCAAGTTTGACGGTGATGATGTCCGGCAATGATTCGACTAGTGTATTTTCTAAACCCATCTGATTTATTTTGGATTTTTGATTACCTAATTTGGTTTTGAGAACCAACTTCAGTTAGCGCTTCATCCAAAAACACCATGCTCAAGCGTAAACTCAGAACCCACATCGTCATGCTGCATGTTTCAGGGCGGCATCGCGACGTTTCTTTTTTGCAACTAAAAGCTCATGCGCTTCCGCGCGAGCTTCGGCGCGCGCTTGAATGTTCCAATCAAATGCGCCTTTCTTCCAAACGTATATCAGCCCCACGATCGCCGTTGCGATGAAGGCGAGAATTTCAACCAACGCTACCGTTCCAAATGCGACCCCGGTGCTTTTTTCTTCAGCGAGAAGACTCTTAAAAGCAACTGCGAATGGAACGAGGAACAGAACTTCGAGATCGAATAGAAGAAAGATAACCGCAACGGTGTAAAACTTAATAGAGAAACGCGAACGCGCCGATCCTACCGGATCTTTGCCGCATTCGTATGGCATCAATTTCGTCTTCGTGCGTTTGCGTGGACCGACAAGTTGAGTTGCGAGAATTTGGCTTGCGGCAAATCCTGCCGCCACCACAAACATTACCAAGAGTGGCAAATAATCAGATAAATTAAACTTTGTCATCAACGATTTTTTTCAATGCTCGCAGTAATAAAAAACTCGATATTTAATGCCAAAAATCACGAAAAATAGAGCTTGAGAATAAACGCACAACCAAATCCTAAGTGAAGCACCCAAGAGTGTCAAGCACCGATCAATTCACGGTTTCCGTCATGTTTGTCGGGTTGTTGTCAGTCTCGCCAACTCCAACGAAGAAAGGAAATTCCTGTGCTTCGGAGTCCGGATTTATTCGTTGACCGTCATAAATTTCGTGTGTTACCTTGATAAAAGGTGCCGTGTACCGTGGCGCCCTCTCATCCAACACACCGTGATCACCGGATACAACACAGACATTCATCACCATGGAGTGACTTATCACGTCCAAACCGAAGATAAAGGTTTTGGCACGAAGATGATCGTGTCTCTGGTTTACTGTGGTGGATCGATCCTGGCTTCCAAGCGCTCGACTTATGAAGAGCTAGTACCGGATATCAATGACCTGGTGGAGCTTGAAGAGCAGCTCAAACGCCAACACAAACT
>DAITAB010000017.1:0-22223 GCA_036824525.1 Pyrinomonadaceae bacterium | reverse complement strand
TTTCCTTTGAGAGTTTCCAAAGACCGGGCTGTTCCGGCAGTGTCTTTAAGTGTGAAATCTTCCAAGGTCGAGCCAATCGTGAAATCCTGAGCACTTATTTGCGAAGACATCAGAAATATTCCAAAAGCCGATGCGGCGAGCAAAACGCGAAATCTTTTCATATTCACATTCCTTCGAAGGACAAATTAAAAAACAATTGTAACGAAAATCTCAAACTAAAAACTAACCAAAAATTCGCGGCAACCGTTGCTCATTGGATTTCGGCAGAAGAATTTCCATAGCATCGTCAACTGTTACGATGCCCGCGATCTCGCCGAGTTCATCTACGATCGGCAATGCAAGTAAATTATATTCCGCAATGATCTGAGCGGCGGTTTCGGCAGAGTCGGAAGGGCTCGCGAACTGGAACTGATCTCTCATCACGGCAGACAGGGTAAAAGTCGGATCGGCTAAGATCAGACTGCGAAGCGAAATCACGCCGCACAACTTCCAGGAATCTTTTTTCTCAACCACATAAAGGTAATAAATCATCGCCGGAGTTTCAGCCATCTCGCGAAGCGAAGCGATGGCGGCGCTGACTGTGTAATCCTTCGGAAAAGTTAAAAATTCGGTCGTCATCAGTCCGCCGGCAGAGTCTTTTTCGAAAGGTAGAAGTTCTGCGACGTCCGACTTTTCGTCGTCGTCCATCAAGTTGAAGAGCTCTTCCGCTTTTTCGTCAGATAATTCGCCAAGGACGTCGACCGCGTCGTCCGGCGACATCTGCTCGAGAATGTCAGCCGCGCGCTCACCATCTAATTCATCAAGAATTCTCGCCTGCGCGACAGTCGACATTTCTTCGAGAGTCTCGGCTGCAGTCTCGTCGTCAAGCGATTCCACGATTTCCGTTCGATGGATTGGCGAAAGCGATTCAGCCAGTTGGGCGATTTCAACCGGATGCAGACGCGAAAGTTTTCCTTTGGATGATTTGAGTTGGACGGTCGCGGTTGCCGTGTCAGTTGCCAGGTAGCCGACGTCCGACCAGTCGATAACTTCCACAATTCGATTCGAATAAAAACCCAAAGGCATAAGTCGGCGCAGAAATCCTTGCAGACTTACATCCGCGCCCGTAACACGCCATTCATTTCCCGCTTCGATGAATTGAACATCGTTAACGCGCACGACGCGTTTTCCATCGACATCAATCAGCTGTTTGTCCAAAACATCACGCGCAAGCAGAACCTCGCCGTTTCTGCGAACGAAGGGCGTAAGATTTAGTAAATCTACATTCAAGCGAGTCTGGCTTTCGGAAATAGCGGCGATGTGATTTCTCGGAATAAAAAAATCGCGTCGGCGATAGCGCGCCATCAAACCGACAAAAGGCGGATAGTCGTCTTCGCCGTAACGCACAACTACATCCTTTACGGTGGCGATTTTTTCACCGTGAGAATCGACGATTTTACGTCCGAGAACTTGTGATAGATACAGCACGAGTAAGAGATTATACGAAATTAGCGCTTGAACGAAACAAGCCCGAACAGTTCGGTCAATCTGAACGACACTGCGAATATCCTAGGAATTGAAACACCGGATTGCGCCGGCGCTTTCCGATTCTGGAAATACTTTCCTTTTGGCAATTTCTTTAAATAGAGGCATTAAAACCGCCTTTGCCTACCGCCCGAAATCCCCGCAAAAGAAATTCCTTCCCTTATGCCGCGAAAAAAGATGAATAAAATATTCGCAGTTATCGTTTTCCATCTTTTCGCGGTTTTGATTTCGTCCGGACAGACGCGTGAGAGATATGCTTTCGACAATTTCGATACCTCGCGCGGCGTTCAGATCGTTAAGTCGACTCCAGCTCCAAACAATACTCCATCGTCGAAAGTAAAATTAGTTCGAAAGACCGGACAGCAATCGATGCGCATGTCCGAAGCAGTCAGTATCAAGGACGTAAATTCAGCGATCTCGTTTCCACAGGTTCGCATGGGCAAAGGTTCGGGTCTCGCCGGATTTACGACCGGCGATTCGTTGATCGATTCATATGTTGTGGACTCATCTTCACGTTATGGAATTGATCCATTGCTGATTTATTCCCAGATGCATCAGGAATCTTCATTTCAGCTAAAGGCAACGTCAAATAAGGGCGCTCGAGGTCTGATGCAACTGATGCCGGCTACTGCGCGACGTTTCGGCGTATCGAATATTTATGATCCGCAGCAGAATATTGATGCCGGTGTGAGATATATGCGTTGGTTGCTCGATACTTTTGAGGGAGATGTAAGCCTTGCATTGGCGGGTTACAATGCGGGCGAAGGTGCAGTCTGGAAATACGGAAACTCGATTCCTCCTTACGATGAGACGCGAAATTATGTGAGCCGCATCCTCAACAAGTATCAAACGATTCGAAACCCGAATACCGCAAAAGGAGCAACTCGGGTAACTCTCGCGCAAGTGCAGAAGTTCGACAAAAAAGGATCGGCTTCAACAAAACTTTATGAGAGAAACACCATCACGGTGCGACTACCGGATGGAAGGTTGCGACTCGTAAACGAATAAGTTTTCTTAGATTCATACGATTCGTATAGGACTTTTGCGGTCAGATTTTTCTGACCGCTTTTCGTTTGTGTGCGGTCTTTGTATGATGATGAAAAGGAGTTTGTAGATTTTATATGTTGTGTTCGAAGTGCGGAGGGCAGAATTCTGTCGAAGCGAACTTCTGTCAACGGTGTGGCGTTGACTTTCGATCCGCAACCGAAAATCAGCCGGCGAATCGAGGGTCTTTATCCGAGGAACGGGCTGAACGTGACATCTACTTCGTGCGTCCGACTGTTTTGTTCATTCAGTTAGGTTACGTCGCGGCGGTGATTTCAGGATTCATCATCGTTGCCCTGCTATATCAGGTTGGAGTCGCTACGGGAATTCAAATTTCCGGCTGGCTTGCGGTATTGGTCGGTCTATTGCCGCTCATTGCGCCGGCTATTTATCACGTCAGAAGAAATTCTATCGGTTATCGCCTGACAAATTCGAAGATAGAAATTAGTGCCGGAATCGTTTCGCATCATTTCCGTAGTATTCCGCTTCGGACCATTCAAGATGTGGGAGTTTCAGCCGGTATTCTTCAACGCCTTTTAGGCGTTGGTGATTTGATAATCGACAATGCCAGCGAAATCGGCGGCAAAGTTGTCTTGCAGAATATTAATTCTCCGAAGCACCACGCAGATATACTTTTGAATCAGCTTCGTGAATTTGATAGACATTAATTGAATACGCATTAATAATTTTTTCGAAAGTCTTTCATGAAAACAATCTTTGTAACAGGTGGAGCGGGCTTTATTGGTTCCGTTTTTATTCGTCATATTCTTGATGTGACGGCAGACGTAAAGGTCATAAACTTCGATACGCTCACTTATGCGGGTCGACTCGAAAACCTTTGGGGTTTAGATGAGCGCCGGCATCAATTTGTAAAAGGCGATATTCGGAATGCCTTTCAGGTTTCCGAAGCGCTGCCGAAGAATGCAGTGGCGATCTTTAATTTCGCCGCCGAGTCACACGTAGATAGAAGCATCCAATCAGCGAAAGATTTTGTGACGACGAATATTCTCGGAACGCAGGTTCTTCTCGATGCCGCGCGCGAAAAAGGCGTGCGTCGGTTTGTTCAGATATCGACCGATGAGGTTTTGGGAAGCCTTCCCGAAAAGGAAGGTGCGTTCTTCACTGAGGAATCACCCATTTGTCCCAATAGTCCTTATGCCGCTTCGAAAGCGGGCGCCGAGATGATTGTCCGTGCGGCGCGTGAGACCTTTGGAATAAACACGGTCATCACCCGGTGCGGAAATAATTACGGACCTTATCAGTTTCCCGAAAAATTAATTCCGCTAATGATTTCGAATGCTTTGAATGATGAACCGGTTCCGGTTTATGGTGATGGACAAAATGTGCGCGACTGGATTTATGTAGAAGATCATTGTCGGGCAATTTGGAAGATTTTCAAAGACGGCAAATCGGGCGAAGCTTATAACATCGGAGCGAGAAATGAACGCCGAAATATTGACGTCGTAAAAGCAATCTTGGACACACTGGGGAAACCGCACTCGTTGATCAAGTATGTTGACGACAGACTTGGTCATGATCGCCGATATGCGATTGATCCTACCAAAATCGAAAAACAAGTGGGATGGAAACCTCTGGTTTCGTGGAAACAAGGACTTCAGAAAACCGTAGAATGGTATCTGGAAAATCCAGGTTGGGTCGATCGCGCGCGCAACACCAATTTTCGTCAGTACTACGAAAAAACCTACCAAACGAATTTGAGATAAAGAGCTTTCGCTTATGAAGATTTTGGTTACGGGCGCAAATGGAATGGTCGCGCGCGCTACCACCGCTCATTGTCGCGCACTCGGCGATGACGTTTTTCCGTTTACGCGACAGGAACTCGACATCTCCAAACGCGACGCCGTCTTCAGTGCGGTCGCGCGAATTCGCCCCGACGCGGTAATCAATTGCGCCGCATTTACCGACGTTGATGGCGCAGAGTCGGCAGTCGAACTTTGTTATCAGGTTAATTGCGATGGAGTTGAAAATCTCGCACTCGCAGCCAGAAAAGCGAATTCGCGTTTTGTCACGATCTCGACAGACTACGTTTTCGATGGCGAGAAGAGCGGCTTCTACACCGAAGAGGATGCGACGAACCCATTAGGTATTTACGGAAAATCGAAACTCGAAGGTGAAAATCGCGCACGCGAATCGAATGATCAATCAGTAATCGTCCGGTCGGGGTGGATTTATGGAGAAGGCGGCACGAATTTTCTCAGCGTTGTAAGCAAGCTTCTTTTAGAACGAAAACCGATCAAAGCGATTTCCGATGCATTTGGAACTCCAACTTACGGACGCGATCTTGCGTCGCGATTGAGAGAACTCGCGGCACTTAATGTAAACGGAATTTTTCACGTAGCGAATGCCGGCGAAGGAGTTTCTTACGCTGATTTCGCGCGCCGGGTAACCGCGATTTTAGGTTTAGACGAAAAATTGGTAACAGAAGTTGAGGCAAAGGAAATCGTTCGTGCCGCGCCGCGTCCGCGGAATTCGCGTTTGAGATCTACGCGAAATTCCGAAATAAATTTGCCTGAATTGAGAGATTGGAGCGGAGCCTTGACTGAGTTTCTCTCGCATCAAGGCTCCGGAAAGAATGATTAGAATAAAGTCAACTAATTACCGATTAAGAGTTTTCACGGTTGATTCTTCATCCTCAAGCAACTTTTCGGCAGCTTGTTCTTCCTGCGAACCGTAATAACTGTAGGTATAACCATAACCATAACCGTAGCCATAGTAGCTATAGTCGAGCGAGCTTGGCTTAATTCCATTAATGACTACGCCGTAAATTCGCGCGCCGATATTTTGCAGCCGCTGTTTGAAGCGCCGCATAAGATGAATCGAGCTTTTGCCCGCCATCGAAACCAGAACGACGCCATCAACTAGCGTTGCGAGAATCGCAGCATCCGTAAAAGAAATCGCCGGCGGCGAGTCAATCACCACATGCTTGAAGTTCGATTTCAAAAATGTGAGCAGAGTCTTCATTTCATTTGAACCGAGAAGCTCTGCCGGATTCGGCGGAATCGGACCGCTTGTAATCACTTTTAACTTCGGGAGGTCGGCGTAAGTCTTCAGCAAATTCTCGGCGTGTTTGTCGCCGGAGAGAAAATTGGTAACGCCGTTGGTATTGTCAACTCCGAAATGGCTATGAATTCGCGGACGCCGAAGGTCGCAGTCAATAATCACAACATCGGCTCCGGCTTGAGCCAGGGTTATAGCGGTGTTGATCGCCGTGGTTGTTTTTCCTTCAGAAGGTTGCGATGAAGTAACCAAGATAGTCTGGGGCGGTTTCCCGGCTGACGAAAACAAAAGTGAAGTTCGAAGATGCCGGTAAGCTTCGGCCATTGGCGATCGATGATCTTCAAGCGAAATCAAAGCGGTCGAACCCTGCACCGCCGACCCGCCGTTTTTGCCAAGCAGCAATCCGGTTTTTCTTGCAGACGCATTTTGATGCGGAATCATCGCAAGAGTCGGAAGTCCGAGATGACGACCAACGTCATCCGGTGTACGAATCGAATCATCCAAGTAATCTAAAAGAAATGCGAGTCCGATACCGGCGGCAAGCGAAACCAGAAATGCAACGATAATATTGCGCGGACGATTTGGTCCGATCGGACCACCGGGAACCTGCGCCGCACTCGCGATCGCGATATTGTCCGGTCGGCTGCTGGTGATGGCTAATTCTTGTTCTTTTTGGCGCTGAACGTATGTATCCAAAAGGCTCCGATTCGTTTCGATCTCGCGGGTCAAGGTTGTAAGTTGAGTTTCAGCTTGACCTTGCTGATTCGCCGATTGTGCCTCGCGAAGATATGCAACTCGAAGTTCCGATTCGCGTCTTCTTCCGGCTTCAACCTGTGCCCGAAGCCCATTCAAAACCTCATTAGTCGCACTCCGTTCGAGTGATGTACTTTCATTCTGAATCTTTGCCGAAGTTTCCTCGCGAAGTTTGTCGCGATAGTCTTCAGCTTTCTTGATCTCGGCACTTATCGACTTTACTTCAACGTATTCATCCGTGTAACGCGCACGTAAATTCTCACGCTTTTGCGTCAGTTCACTGATTTTTTGATCCAGTTGCTGAATCTGATCCTCTAATTTTTGACGTCGCTCAATACTTAGACGACGCGCATCTTGGACAACACGACTATCGGCAACATCCGGTATCGTATAACCTTGCCCTTTCGCGCTGGCTCGTTGCGCCGCATCGTATTTCGCTTCGAGCGTTCTCAGATCATCGATCGCAGTCAACCACTGTCCGCTGATCGTCTGGAGTCTCTGCGCAAGCAAATCGTTTCCTTTTCCTTCGCGAAGCGGAAGACCGCTGCTGCGCATATAATTCAAACGTTCTGCGTCTTGTTGTGCGATCGTCGTTCGCAAATCCTCGATTGATTTCGACAAATCTTCGAGCGTCTTTTGCGCTCCCATTGTTTCGCGTTTGACGTCTTGTTCGATAAAAACCGTAGCCACCGTGTCGGCTACCTTCGCTGCAAGTTCGGGCTGCGTGCTAATAACTCGAACGTCGACGAGATTCGTGCGTTCAACTTGCTCAACCGAAAGACCGCCGAGCAAAGTGCCGGCATATGCTTCGACGCGAGCACGTTCTTCCGCGCCAAGCGCTGCAAGATCGGTAGTCGAACCCGAGGTTGAACCATCAGACAAAATCGGCAGGCTGGATTCTCGTGTCGTGGCGCTCTCGCTGCCGGAAAAAATCGTTCGAAGCGAAGTGAACAAACCGCGTCTCGGCGTTCCAAGAAGGTTGGGATCGCGATACAAACCCAATCGAATCACAACTTCTTTCATCAAATCTGGATTCTGAAGAAGTTTTAATTGCGTACTGTAATAATTTTGATCAGCTCCAAAGTTGATGTTAATTGCATCCTTGCTCTGTGGCTTCGGTTTGCGCGGTTCGATATTCATGCGCGCAACCGCCTGGTAGATTGAAGGCTGGCGATACATATAAAACGCCATCAAGGCGGTTGAAACAATTGTGAGACCCAAGATCAACGGAAGCCGCTTAAGGATAATGACGAAATACTCCCGAAGCGATCGCTCGCCGGTTGATTCATCGTCGTAATAAGACGGATAACTCGATGTGCTGTCGTTTTGTGTTAACTCGAGGTCGCTCGCTTTCGTCAATGGCAAAAGCTGTTCATCTCTTTGCATACTTCTATTACTTCGATAAATCTATGAGTCAAAAAAAGGACGTCGGCGAAATCTCAACGAACCGCCCAATGGTTAAATATAAATACTGCTCCAAACTAAATTGTCGGAAAAGCAAGTAGTTCTCTCATTTTTGCTACGAAAAATCAAGCTAGTGGACTCTTGTCAACCTTGGTTTGAATCCAAGCTAGGTGCTATATTTCCGTAACGCTATTATTCTGAGTTTTTTGGTTTTTATACGCAAATGACCTTGACTTCAAAGCCCCAAACGGAAATATCCAAATCATTCCAAGATAATGACTTCGAGCTAGGTTTCGCCGGATTTCGTTTCTCCGATTTATTTAGCCCCGAGCGACTACGGGACCTTTCGGAGCTATTTTACGATAACCTGCAACGCGAATCGCCGGAGCTCGGAACGGCATTAAGAACCTACGTTGCGGCGCGCGGACTCGGTTACGAGAAAAAAGTCGAATCTAAGATTCTCACGGATTCCGCGCCATATCTATCGTCGTTTATTGCTAGGCTTTTCAATATTGGCGGCGAAAAGCAAGAACTTGCCACTGCTATTCACGAACAAGATCCGATTTGGAAATACCGGTTTTTTGTTCAACGACGCGCCATAAAGAAATTCGACTCCAAAGCGGTTGATCAGTTGAATGAATCGGAACTCGGTAAAGCCGTTCGCGAACTTCGTAATGTCGGTTTCAGCGATTCAATTCGTTTCGATGAAGAGCTTGGAATCGCTTTCATCACTTCTAAAATTCTCGATCTTGAGGATTTGTTAACTAAACAACAACCGTTGACTGATGAGTCAAAACTGACGCTGAAGGCTATTCAGCGAACCTTCGAAGAAAAACGAGACTCGGCATTTGGGAAAGTTTTTTCGAAATTCGCCACCGAGATTGAAGAAAGCGGCGATGAGCTTCAGGTGAAAGCCACGGCGCGAATTCTCGAAGCCTGGTCGGCGGTTCAGTTTTTTTCGGGCAATAAAAAATGGACAAGCTTTAAGGTACCTAGCGCGCTTGACTATCAAAATCTCGTTCACATTGTGCGCGAACGAAAAGAAGTACCCGAAGAATTTCACGGACCGGAAAATCTTTGGCGCAGACGCGATGGATTTAAGCTCACCGATGAACGCGCAACCCTTCGCGAAGCGCTTGCCGAGATCGATTACTGTTTGATTTGCCATGAACGCTCGAAGGATTCGTGTTCAACCGGTATTCATGAAAAAGATGGATCCGCGAAACGAAATCCCTTGGGAATCAAACTTGAAGGTTGTCCGCTCGATGAAAAAATTTCCGAAATGCATTTAATGAAGCGGCAAGGAGATTCGATCGCGGCACTTGCCCTGGTCGTCGTAGATAATCCGATGTGTGCGGGAACCGGTCATCGAATCTGCAATGACTGTATGAAAGCCTGCATTTTTCAGAAGCAGGAACCGGTTAATATTCCCGAGGCTGAAACGTCGGTACTTACTGATGTGCTCGATCTGCCTTACGGTTTTGAGATTTATTCATTGCTGACGCGCTGGAATCCGCTTAACGCGAAACGCCCTTACCCGCTTCCTTACAATGGGAAAAATATTCTCGTGGTCGGACTTGGTCCCGCCGGTTATACACTAGCTCATTATCTTCTCAATGAAGGATTTGGAGTCGTAGGAATTGACGGATTAAAAATTGAACCGCTTCCACCCGAAGTCACCGGTTCAAACGGTAAGCACTTTCCCGTGCCGGTAAAAGATATCGACCAGATCAGAAGCGAACTCGATGAAAGAATTCTCTCGGGCTTTGGCGGAGTTTCCGAATATGGAATTACCGTTCGATGGGATAAGAACTTTCTCACGATGCTGCAAATTCTGCTCGTCCGGCGAAAACGTTTTCGCGCCTATGGCGGAGTACGTTTTGGCGGAACGCTCACAATTGAGGATGCGTGGAATTTCGGTTTCGATCACATCGCGATAGCCACCGGCGCCGGTCGTCCGACGATTGTAAAGATGAAAAACAATCTGATCCGCGGAATTCGCAAAGCTTCCGATTTCCTTATGGCACTGCAACTCACCGGTGCTTTTAAGAAGGATACGCTGGCGAATCTCCAAGTGAGACTTCCGGCAGTTGTTATCGGCGGTGGTCTAACCGGTGTCGATACCGCGACGGAACTTTTCGCGTATTACCCGATTCAGGTCGAAAAAATTCTAGGGAATTTTGAGACGCTCATCGCGGAATTCGGCGAAGAAAAAGTTTGGCGAAGATTCGACGATGAAGAGAAAAATGTGTTGAAGGAATTTCTCTCACACGGAAAAGCGATTCGCGAAGAACGTATGCGTGCGGCTGAAGCCGGCGAACCGCCGAATTTCATCGAGATGGTGAGAAATTGGGGTGGAGTCTCGCTCGTTTATCGAAAACGTTTGCAGGATTCGCCCGCTTACCGCTTGAACCACGAAGAAGTTGAGAAAGCTTTGGAAGAGGGAATCAACATCGTTGAGCTTATGAATCCAAGTGAAGCGGTTCCGGATGAATTCGGCGCGGTCAAGGAACTAATTTTTGAGAGGCAAACATACGATTTGGATACAGGAAAATTTGCGGAGGCAGGCGAATTTGTGTCGCTTCCGGCGCGAACGGTATGTGTTGCGGCAGGTACCGCGCCAAACGTTATTTACGAAAAAGAAAATCCCGGGACTTTCAAACTCGATGATTGGAATCAGTTTTTTGCGTCGCACAAGATTGTGAAAAACGATAAGGGAGGATTTCATTTGGTGCCGGCAGAAAAAAACGAAGTCGGTTTCTTTACGTCTTACCAACACGATGGAAAATTCATTTCATACTATGGCGACAATCATCCGAAATACGCGGGCAATGTAGTGAAGGCAATGGCTTCAGGCAAGCACGGATACGAAAAGATAGTTGAGATTTTTGAAGCCGAAGTTGCAACGCGAGGATTTCTTTCGCAAAAAGATCGCGATGCGATTTTCGACAAACTCGAAGCCACGCTTGATCAACAGCTTCGCGCATATGTAGTTCGGGTCGATCGACTGACGCCGACAATTGTCGATGTCATTGTGAAGGCGCCGCTTCAGGCACGGAAATTTGAGCCAGGACAGTTTTATCGTTTGCAGAATTTTGAAACAACCGCGCCGACAGTCGGCGGAAAGCGCCTAATGATGGAAGGTCTTGCACTCACCGGTGCCTGGACGGACAAAGAACAAGGACTGCTTTCGATGATAGTTTTGGAAATGGGAACTTCATCGCGTCTTTGTTCGATGTTGAAAGAAGGTGAGGAAGTTCTCGTAATGGGTCCGACCGGAACGCCTACGGAAATTCCCCGAAACGAAAATGTATTACTTGCCGGCGGTGGACTTGGTAACGCGGTTTTGTTTTCGATTGCGAAAGCGATGAAGGCGGCGGGAAATCGCGTTGTGTATTTTGCCGGCTATAAAAACAGTGCGGACTTTTATAAACGCGAGGAAATTGAAAATTCGACCGATCAGGTAATTTGGGCTACGGATGCCGGTGATGAAATTATCCCGCACAGAAATCAAGACGCGCATTTTCGAGGAAACATTGTTCAGGCGATGCATGCATTCGCCGAAGGAAAACTTTCAGAACCGCTAGTGAAGTTATCGGATGTTGACCGCATTATTGCGATCGGTTCCGATCGAATGATGAACGGTGTGAAAGAAGCGCGTTATACAACTCTGAAGCCTTTTTTGAAAAAAGATCACATCGCGATCGGATCAATTAATTCACCTATGCAGTGCATGATGAAGGAAGTGTGTGCGCAATGCCTGCAGCGACACGTGAATCCGCATACCGGCGAAGAGGTTTTTGTTTTTTCGTGCTACAACCAGGATCAGCATCTGGACTTTGTTGATTTCAAGAACTTGAATGATCGGCTTCGATCGAACAGCGTTCAGGAAAAACTTTCCGACCTGATGCTCGACAAAATTTTAGCGAAAACCAATTGAAGCCGGTTCCGGCTAAATAAGAGTTTTAAACTCTCAGCGAATTTCATGGCAATAACAGATCGACTATCGGATGAAAAGTTCTCGCGACCCGAAGATCGCGATCTCGGCTTCGGCGGTAAGGTTGCAAGCGAGGCACGCGAGCGTTTTTTGAATCGCGACGGTAGTTTCAATGTCCAGCGCGATGGGTTGAATCGCTTTTCGTTCATTAACCTTTATCACTGGTTGCTGACAATGCCATGGAAAAAATTTCTCGGTATTGTCACCTTGATTTATTTTGCGATAAACGTAATTTTTGCCGCGGGTTTTTTGCTCTGCGGCGCCGACTCGCTCGCCGATACTTCTAATATTCCATTTCAGAACTCTTTTCTCCGCGCGTTTTTCTTTAGTGTGCAAACTTTTGCGACCATTGGTTACGGCACACTGCATCCGAATGGGTTTGCAGCCAATTTTATCGTGACGGTTGAATCTCTCGTTGGAATGCTCTCGCAAGCGCTGGTTACCGGAATGTTGTTTGCAAGATTTTCGCGTCCAACCGCCAAAATAAAATTCAGCGAAGTAGCGGTGATTGGTCCATACCGTGATCAAAAAGGATTTATGTTTCGCCTGGTGAATGAGCGTCTGAATCAGCTCTTCGAGGTGGAAGCAAAGATATTATTTGCGAGGTTCGTCGATGAAAACGGAAACAAGGTGCGAAGATTCGACCTGTTGAATCTCGAACGCAACCGCGTTTCGCTTATGCCGCTCGCCTGGACCGTTGTACACCCAATCGATGAAAACAGTCCATTGCGAAACCTGAGCGAACAAGATTTGATCGCAAGCGAAACGGAGTTTCTAATATTACTTTCCGCGACCGACGAAACTTTTTCACAGTCGATTTATGCGCGAAGTTCCTACAAACCGCAGGAGGTAATCTGGAACGCGAAATTCGCAAATATTTATAATAACGAAGAAGCTGCTTCGAAAATCTCAATCGATGTGAAAAGACTTTCGGAGATCGAAAAGTTTTGAGAAATTTTTAAGTGAGTTCCGTAAGCTTAGAACCGCGTTGCGCCGGTTCCGAAAAATTCTTCTCCGCACAACTACAGTAAACCAATCCGAAAGTTATCCGGCGATAAGCTCACCTCAACGCCTTTCTCGGGATTTTTTCGTCCATCATCGCTGTCTGATAAACGAAGGCAGCCATTATCGTCGCGGCTTGTTTCATATCTTCAGCCTGAATTCGATCGAAAACATCCTGATTGGAATGATGCGTTCGGGTATCGTATTCAATCTCATCTTGAATAAACTGAAAACCGGGAAGTCCGATGCGATCAAACGAAAGATGATCTGTACCGCCGGTATTATTCATCGTCAAAGTTGAAGCGCCCATTTCTTTAAACGGGGCGAGCCATTGTCGAAACAGTGGAGCGACCGCGGAATTTCCTTGCAGATAAACTCCCCGAATTTTTCCCGTGCCGTTATCGAGATTGTAGTAAGCGGAAAGTTTTTCGTAGTCGTCTTTCTTGACCAGAGTTCCCGGATTTCCACCACCGCCGAAGAAATTTCGGGTGCCGCCCTGCATTTCACCGAAATGTTCTTTCACATAGGCAGCCGATCCGAGAAGTCCTTGTTCCTCGCCGCTCCAAAGCCCGACGCGAATCGTCCTTCGCGGTTTCAGTCCGAGCGTCATGATAATTCGCGCAGCCTCCATCGCGACCGCGACTCCCGCGCCGTTGTCCGTCGCTCCGGTTCCGGCGTGCCATGAATCCATATGTCCGCCGAGCATCACGATTTCGTCTTTCAAATCACTGCCGGGAATTTCGGCGACGGTGTTGTAGCTCATCGGATCGGAATCGTGATATTGAGTTTGAATATCAACTGCCATGCGAACTTTTTCGCCCGCCTTTATCATTCTCACGAGGCGATTATAATCCTCGGTCGCAACCGTCATCTGCGGAAGCATTTTTGCTTCGGCTTCTTTTTGATATGGCTGAAGGCGTGTTGCGCCAAACATTTCCATCGGATTGGAGGGGATTTCCTGTGCGACGTTGGCTCCTTGAACGAAAATCGTTCCGCCGCTTCCGGTGAAGCTATTGTCGACCATCATCGCCGCGCCTTCTTGCAAAAGAAAATTCATACGCTTGGCGCCTTGCACAAAACGATCGAAAAACCTTTGCAGTTGTTCGGGATTTGCCTGTTGCTGCTGTGGTCGCTGGGTCATTGCGGGATCGGGTGCATTGGCTAATTCCAGCAAATTCTTTTCGTCGCGACGCGTTCCCATTCCGTTAAAGTCAGCCTTGATCTCACGTATGTCGGAAACGAGTACGATCTTTCCTTTTAACTGACCTTTGTATTTTTCATAGTCGGCATCAGTTTTCGCCTCGAAGAATACTACATCGGCAGTCAGGAGTGAGTTTGGCTCGACAAGCGAGCTGCCTTTCGATTTTTTCTTCGTGGTAACTGCTTGCTGCACGACCGAAGAGGTTCCGGGTGACCAGGCTTTGGGATAGGCAAGCACAGGAATCGAGTATGGCGAAACTACCTGCGCTGAAAATTTCTTCAATTCCCAACCGCGCCCGAATGGTCCCCAAGCTTCAAGTTTCGCGTTTGTCATTCCCCATTTCGCCATGGTGTCGCGTGTCCATTCATTGGCACGTTTCATATTTGGCGAGCCGGTCAGTCGCGCGCCGATTACATCGGTCAGATAAGAGAGAGTTTCCATAACCTGCGAGCGTTTCATCCCTTCATCTTTGATCTGATCGATGACTTCTTTCGGGACGGACTGCGCGAATCCAAGGCTCGAGAAAGCAAAAGAATACAACAAGAAAAACACGGAAAGTTTACGGCGAAACATTGGCAAGCTCCTGATTTTGTTTAATTTTTATGACGTTACGTTTAAATACCACAATAAACGCGAAAAGCTTTCAAGCTGTTGAGTCGTTTTTAGGCGAAAAATCTTTCAAAAAGCCAAATTTATAATTTCCAAGTGAGTGTATAAGCAGGCGGCACGTTTTTCCAAACGAGGTTGCTGCGCGTCATTCTTCCGAATTTCGTTTCCATTTGCGAACGAAAATTTACGGCGGGCGGAAGTCGGTAGCCATGCGCGTATTGAAACGTCCGAAACAAACATCCGTTTGTCATCAACTTTTCAATTTCGCGCAAAATGTCATGACTCATGACTTTTGGAAGCGAGGCGAAAGGTAATCCCGAAATAATGTATCGGACTTTCCCGAGACGTTCGCGACGGTGAATTTCATATGCTTCGGTTGCACTACCACATACGAAATTCATTTCATAGAAATCGCGTCGGAGAGACTTGAAGAATTTTTCGTTAATTTCAATTCCGAGATACGAATCATTGTTGGGAAGGAGTTTCTTCAGTTCTTTCGTAATGGCACCCGTCCCGACTCCGATTTCAAGCACGATATTGTTTTCATCCGGTTTAATGCCTTCACACATTTTCCTCGCCAGCTCCGGAGAACTCGGCGCAATAGCGCCAATATTCAGGGGATTCTTCAGAAAAGCATTAAATAATCGGAAATGTTCGTTCATTGGCGACACATTTTCGCTGTGCTCAGAAAATCTCCGCAATTTATAACTGCGTAATTTTCAATTCGAACCAGCTTTCGCAGCGGGCAATCGAAGAGAAATTACTTTTTCGTCTTCTTCGTTGGCTTCTTCGTTTTCGCCGCAACCTTTTTCACTTCCGTTTTTTCTTCGGACTTTATCTTCGATCTCGGAACCGGTCCGCTTGTGTAGTCGCAAGTCTCGCTCGAACAGTACTCAAATGTTCCGTCTTTCTTCGTCGTCTTTTCCAAAACAAAAGGCAGCTTGCATTTCGGACATGGGTGCAAAATCGGTTTGTCCCAAAAGACTGTGTCGCAATTCGGATAGGCGGAACATCCGTAAAATGCTTTTCCGCGTCGTGATTTCTTAACGACGATTTCGCCTTCGCAGCCTTTTCGTGTGCACTTCACACCGGTTGTTTCGCGTTTTACGTAAGCGCATTTCGGATAATTCGAACAGGAAACGAACTCGCCAAACCTTCCGGTTCTTCTTACAAGTTTTGCACCATCGAGCGGACACTCTTCATCAAGCTCGACCGGTGGCGCGACCGGAGCTTGCGATCCTTTGGCGATCTTTCGAATGTTTTTGCACTCCGGATAACCGGTACAGCCGAAGAAAGAACCGAAACGTCCTTTCTTTAAGACCATATCCTTGCCGCATAGTTCGCAAACCGGAACTTCTTCCGTTGCTCCATTCGCGCCTTCGGCTTCCGAAGATTTTTTGGTGATCTCGCGCGTATTTTTGCATTCGGGATAAGTCGCGCAAGCGAGAAACATTCCGAATCGTCCGAATTTGATTACCATTCCCGCACCGCATTTTTCACAAACCTCGTCGGTGGGAATGGACATTTTCTTTTTCGTTTTTATTGTTTCTTCGGCAAGCTTCAAATCTTTCGAGAAGACTTCATAGAAACTATGTAGCGCCGTGCGCCAATCGAGATTTCCGTCTTCGATTTCGTCGAGACTTAATTCCATTTTGGCGGTGTAGCTTTCATTAAAGAGGTCGTCGAATGAAGCAACGAGAACATCGTTTACCGTCGTGCCTAATGGAGTCGGATGAAAACGTCCCTCAACTTTCTCAACGTATTCCCGATCCTGAATTGTCGTCATAATCGCGGCGTAAGTAGAAGGTCTGCCGATTCCTTTTTCTTCCAGCGCCTTTACCAGTGTCGCTTCCGAGTAGCGCGGCGGCGGTTCGGTGAAATGTTGTTCGGGAGTGATCGAATTCAATTTGAGCGTTTCGCCTTTTTCAACCAACGGCAAAGTGCGCTCTTCATCCTCATCATCGCTGTCCTGTGGTTTTTCGTCGCGTCCTTCCTGATAAACTTTCAAAAATCCGTCGAACTTTTGCACGGAACCTGTCGCACGAAAAGTAAAACGCCCCGCGGCGATATCAATCGTCGTCTGATCAAAGATCGCCGAAGTCATCTGCGATGCAACGAATCTCTGCCAGATCAGTCGATAAAGTTTCAACTCATCCGGAGACAAACTATCTTTAATAATTTCCGGAGTGCGATTTACGTCCGTCGGTCGAATCGCTTCGTGCGCATCTTGTGCGCCTTTCTTCGAACGGAAGGCATTGGGTTTTTCGGGAACGTATTTCGCGCCGTATTCCTTGCCGATAAATTCGCGTACATCTGCGAGCGCCGCATCCGAAACCCGCGTGGAATCCGTGCGCATATATGTGATCAAACCTACTGCACCTTCCGCGCCGAGCTCCACACCCTCATAAAGTTTCTGCGCGACCATCATCGTTTTCTTGACCGAGAAACCGAGTTTTCGCGAAGCTTCTTGCTGGAGTTTTGACGTGATAAACGGAGGAGTAGCATTTCGCTTACGCTCTTTGGTAGCAACAGTATCAACTACGAAAGTCTGCCTCTCAGCTTCTGCGACGATGTCCTTGGCGGAAGTTTCTTCCTTGATATGAGTTTCGGTTTTCTTTAAATCTTCGGCAAAGTTCTGAGTTTTTAAGATCAGGTCATCGGTTTTATAAAGACGGGTATCGAAATTTGGCGGAAGTTTCGCGGCGACATTAGCGCCGATTGTCCAGTATTCCGTTTTTTGGAAAGCTTCGATTTCCCGTTCGCGTTCAACCACCATTCGCACCGCAACTGTCTGAACGCGTCCTGCAGAAAGCTTGCCGCCAATCGTTTTCCACAAAATCGGCGAAACCTTATAACCGACGAGGCGATCGAGTATCCGGCGCGTCTGCTGCGCAAAAACCAGATTCCGATCAACCTGTTTCGGCTCTTTGAATGCATCTTTAATTGCGTTCTTCGTGATCTCATTAAACATCACACGAAAAACCGGCTTCGAGGGTTTCTTCGGAACAATTTCCTCCGCAAGATGTTGGCAGATTGCTTCGCCCTCGCGATCCGGATCAGCCGCAAGGAAAATCGCCTCGGAAGACTTTGCAGCTTTTTTCAGATCCGAAACGATTTTCTTATTGTTGCGCTTTTTTGTATCGGGAATTACTTCGTAGGTCGGTTCGAAGTTATTTTCAACGTCAACCCCGAGCTCTTTCGTAGGCAAATCTTTGATATGACCGATCGAAGCCATCACCACATAATCGCTTCCGAGATATTTATTGATTGTTTTCGCCTTGGCGGGCGATTCCACTATGACTAAATTTTTGCTCATTGATAAAAATAATTGCCAATAAAAGTTTCTTGCTTTTTCTGACAAGTAACAGACGAAAACTTTTGTGTCAATGTTTGCTCAGTCCATCGACTACATCGAGATCGACTGTTTGCCGCCTGCAGGAATTTCTTAAACTAGGTCATCGCGTGCGATTTTTCGCAGCATTTAACAATCCGTAATTAGCCACTCGTGGAACCGTCTTATCAGATTTTTCTCGCATAATGTTTTCCGGGAAGTGCGCGAATCGCTTCGCGGATTTCCAGCCCGAGCAATGCTGTTACAACTTCGCCTACAGAAAAACCGCTTGCCTCAATCAAATCATCTATGTGAGTAGATGCATCCGATGACAGTAACGACCAGAGTTTTCTTTCCTGATCGGTAATATCGGCAGGTGCGAGTTCGGTTTGGCTAAAACGCTTGGAACTTTTTTCAATTTCCGGCGGAAGAATCTTCGCCGATATCTCGGCGGGAAGTTCGGTTACGACGTCTTGCCACTGCTGAACCAATTTTGCGCCGGACTTGATGAGAAAATTCGTTCCAAAAGAATTTCGGGAAGTGATGTTTCCCGGAACCGCAAACACTTCGCGATTTTGTTCTGTCGCGAGCCGCGCGGTGATCAGCGATCCGCTTCTTTCCGAAGCCTCCACAATCAAAACGCCTAGGCTCAATCCGGAAATGATTCGATTGCGATACGGAAAATTTTCCTTAAGTGGCGGAGTTGCCAGCGGAAATTGCGAAACGATTGCGCCTCCCGATTCGAGAATTTCTGCGGCGAGTTTGGAGTTTTCTTTCGGATAGACGCTGTCTAGTCCGGTTCCCAATACGGCAACCGTTTTTCCGTTTATGGACAGCGCACCGCGATGCGCCGCCGTATCAATTCCGCGCGCAAATCCGGAGACGATCACGATACCTTTTTGCGCTAAATCGCGGGCGAGCATTTGCGAAGCATTTTCGCCATAAGTGGAAGAACGACGCGAACCGACTACTCCGATACAAGGCGCTTCGAGACATTCTCTCCACGAACCTCGTACGTATAACACAATAGGAGGATCGGCGATTTCGCGTAATAGATTCGGATATGCGCCGTCGTCCAGGACTAAAACGTCGCCGCCGAGTTCTTTTACTTTCTCGAATTCGCGTATCGCGTTTTCGTGAAATTCTTTTTTCAAAATACTGGCAATTGTATCCGGACGAAGCCGGAGCGATTCAAGCTCGGTTCGGCGGGCAAGAAAAACATTTTCGGCGGAACCGAATCGTTCGAGGAGTTTGGTTGCGGCGCGCGGACCAACGCCAGGAGTCATGTTGAGTGAGATCCAAGGAATCATGAGGTTTGGCGGAGGCGTGTAGGAATCGAACCTACCCAAGACATGTTCTCACAGTCTCGCAAACGGTTTTGAAGACCGCGCCGTTCACCAGAACAGATTCGCCTCCGTGAGAATCGTTCTCCTTTCGAGATGTATAAAACTACGTGGGCGGTAAGAAATCTGTCAAGAAGGAGTCGGGAGGCGAGAAGTAAATTGAAGGATGAGTTGCCTCACGCCGACCACTGACTTGCTCTTAACGCCCAAATGGATTCATTCGCGCTAACCAGACCGGAATCGGCGCCCACGTCATTTTTTGTCCGTAGGTTTTTTCGTTAAGCGTTTCGAGAAGTTTCTGTTTTTCGTCGAGTAGCGAATCGGGCGGAAGGTCAGATTCGTTTTCGTAACAAGCATGATGGATACAGGGAAGCGGCTTCGCAGTGAGATGGACGATGCAGCCCATCTCTTTTTCAAATAGCGGACACGAAAAAGTCTTCTGATAAGAATTTTCGGATGAATCGAGATCGTATTTCGCAATCGCTTCTGCGGCGCGCGCGAAAACTCTGCGTTGTAAATTTTCGTCGAGATCAGCGAGAGCATCGCGAATTGCGGTGGCTTCGAGCTTTGTAATTTCTACGTTTACGAAATGAGCGTCCGTACAACAGCTGCCGCGCGTCGGACAAGTCCCACACGATTTCGCTTTCGTTTCGAAGTTCTCGCTGACGAATTCCTGAAAGCCCAACTTGATCACGCGCAAATGCCCGAGCGCCTTCATTTCTGAAATAGGTCGCATACAATCCAAATCTAACGCGGTTTGCAAAATTCGCCAACGCCATTTTGAGGAAGTTCATCGCGCTGCCAATTCGCGGGTGATAGAATCGAACATAAATTTGCAGGAGGCTTTTATGTTGAAAGTTGGAGACAAAGCGCCGGATTTTTCGTCGGTCGATCAAAACGGTGAAAAGATTTCGCTCAAAGATTTCAAAGGTCAGCGCGTGGTTCTGTATTTCTATCCGAAAGACAACACACCCGGCTGCACAAAAGAAGCGTGTTCATTTCGCGATGGATCCGCAATTTACAAGAAGAAAAAAATCAAGGTAATCGGAGTTTCTCCGGACAGCGAGGCTTCACATCAGAAGTTCATCTCAAAGTTTGATCTCAAATTTACTTTGGTAGCAGACAAAGATCACAAGGTTGCCGATTTATATGAATCCTGGGGCAAGAAGAAATTCATGGGACGCGAATACATGGGCGTTCTGCGCAGAACATTTTTGATCGACGAAAAAGGAAAGATCGTTCACATATTTGAGAAGGTTGACGTTGCCGAACACGCAGACGAAGTACTTGCCGCATTTGGGGAAAAGAGTTGAGTTCCGAGCTTGGCGTAAAAACATAAACGGACAGACATCAATAAACGCGGCTAGGTGAACTGAACGCCGTAAAACGTCTGCTTACTTCATCGAACATTCCGAGGCGATCTTACGTATTGTTCGTGGATGCGTTATATTAGAGCGCTCTTGTGGGGGCGAAAGGCTTCGACAGGGATTCGTTAGGTCTTTGGATGCACGTCGGGCTTGCTTGTTAGCTCGTTAAACCACCAAGCAAAAACAAATGCCAACCAAGAATTGGCTCTTGCTGCCTAGTTAATTCTAGCCACAAGTGTCTCGCCGCAAGTCAGCTTGTAGCGCGCGGACGAGGCATAACTTATTACAAGCTAGATCGCGCGGACCGCCTGCGTGTGCGAGCGAAATATTAGTCAGGCTGGCTCGTTTCGAGGTCTTGTTTGTTCACTTACTCGAAACGGGCGAGACAAAAAGAGAACAAAATAAACGTGTAGATTCCTCTGGTCACAATCTTTGGATGTGGGTTCAATTCCCACCGCCTCCACCATTTCGATACCGCATTTGGACTTTTCTTTCTTAATACCTTTTAGAAACAACAATACAAATCGGTTCGTGAGTTTGAAGGAAGCAAAAATTATTCCGAACTAGTTGAATAATAAGTTCCGGACGATTACTAAGTCCTTCTCGATGGAAACTCCCCGGTTGATAATTTCCCGGAAGCAGGTTTTGGCTTCTTCGGATTTGTTTTGATGAATAAAACACATCACTTTTGCCGCGTAGATGTTTGCTTTCTTTTCGTCTCTAACCATATTCAACGAATATTCAAAAGCTTCGTCGATGTCATCGCCTGAAAAATCTTCAAATGAATATGTTCGATTCAATTTTTCAACCGCGAGTGGACGGATGTATTTATAAACCACGCTTGAAGCTTTGGGAATATCTTCGATAAGCTCAAAACTATCGCGCAAGATCCACTGTAAGAGATGAATCCAGGGAGTGAAATAATGGGAAAAATCCTGGTGAAGGACATAACTTACACCCGGAATGAGCGAGCTGTAAAAATTTCCAGTGATAGCGTTCGCGAGCTCCCAGTTTTTCATCGCATCAACTAACAAAAATTCTATTTCGTTTCCGCTCCAACCGATTTCCCTTAAATCTCCTTCACGAATTTCGATATGATCGGCGTATTTCCTTGTCCGGATCTTGTATTCTTCCAAAAAGCTATCGCCGTCTTTGAATTTCCCTACTAAACCGGTTCCCGCAACACTATCTTTCATTACGTCATTCCAAATAAAAGTGTCGTATGCAAAAACCTTTCTATTCGAACCTGCGAAATGAGAATTCTTCAGCAAACCTTCCACCAAGGGAACAGTTGTAGAGCCAAGCCAACATCCCAAATCGACGATTTCACCTTTTCCCGAGTAAAGGTGCGCGCCGTATTCCGCAAAATAATCCTGCTCAGTTTTTGTGGTCATTCCCAGTAATTCACCGGTTACAAGTCGCTTCACACGCATATATGAGTTGTAAATAAGTGGATTACTTTTTAGTTTTGCTCTTATGCTTCGCGTCACTTCTGTAACTCCTCTTTTAACCTTTCGGGGTTTCGCTCTGAGTCTGGCTTCGCGACAAAAAACACCAAAAGTTTTTCATATTCTATTCCTAATTCAAACGTCTGATAAAAAGCCGAGTTTCACGGGTTTTACTTGGTCAA
>DAITAB010000133.1:0-6963 GCA_036824525.1 Pyrinomonadaceae bacterium | reverse complement strand
GCCATCGGTCAGAAAGCTTCGACCGTTGCTCAAGTCGTGAAAAAACTCACTGACTTTGGCGCGATGGATTATACGATCGTCGTTTCCGCGACGGCTTCGGATCCGGCGGCGATGCAATTTCTCGCGCCATATTCCGGAGTTGCGATTGGTGAGTTTTTTCGCGATAGCGGGCGCCACGCTTTGACAATCTACGACGATCTTTCGAAGCAAGCCGCGGCGTATCGTGAAATTTCGTTGCTGCTTCGCCGTCCGCCGGGTCGCGAAGCATATCCCGGAGACGTTTTTTATCTTCACTCGCGCTTGCTCGAACGTGCCGCAAAAATGTCCGATGCGCGCGGCGGCGGTTCGCTTACGTCACTTCCGATTATTGAAACGCAAGCCGGCGATATTTCCGCGTATATTCCGACCAACGTTATTTCCATCACGGACGGACAGATTTTTCTTGAGGCTGATCTTTTCAACTCGGGAATTCGTCCGGCGATCAACGTGGGAAATTCCGTGTCGCGCGTAGGCGGTTCGGCGCAAATCAAAGCGATGAAACAAGTCGCCGGAACTCTTCGAATTGATCTCGCGCAATTCCGCGAGCTCGCAGCTTTTGCGCAATTCGGTTCCGATCTCGATAAGCAAACTCAATCACAACTCGAACGCGGAAAACGCCTGACGGAAATTCTCAAACAAGGACAGTATCAGCCCTTGCCGGTTGAGAAACAGGTCTTTGTTATTTGGACTGCATCGAATGGGCTTTGCGACGACGTTCCGGTTGAGGATGTCCGCGCGTTCGAACAGGAACTTGTGAAGTTCGTTGATTCTTCGCACCCCGCGGTACTTCAGACTCTGCGCGACAAAAAATCCATCGACGATGATTTGAAAGCGAAGATGAAAGAAGCGGTTGAGGATTTCAAAGCAACGCGATGGAACAAAAAAGCGGCGGCGGGAGCATAAGCACAGTGAATAACTAAAAGTGAAAAGTGGATAATTAGAAATATTATTCACCGATCACAGAACGCTTTTCGTTATTAACTTTTCACTTTTCACTATTTTTTATGGCTAGTCTTTTGGACATGCGCCGACGCATTAAGTCGGTAAAAAACACACAGCAGATCACCAAGGCGATGAAGATGGTGGCGGCGGCAAAGCTGAAGCGCGCGCAAGATCGGGTAACTGCGGCGCGTCCTTACGCGGTGAAGATGTCTGAAGTGCTCAGTGGTCTGAGTGCAAAACTCGCCGATGAAATTTCACATCCGCTTCTCGATGCGCGCGGCGATGAGAAATATCTGATCGTTTTGGTTACTGCCGATAAAGGACTGGCGGGCGCATTTAATGCCAACATAATCAAGATCGCGCAGGCTTTTATGAAAGAGAATCAGGGTAAAGAAATTTCCATGGTTCCGGTTGGGCGCAAGGCACGCGATTTTTTCCGTCGCAGAAATGTCGTCTTCCTCGAAGAATATGTCGGGATGACAGGAAAAGGTCGGGTTGAATTCAGCGAAGCAAAAGAAGTTGCGCAGAAGGTTCTTCAGGTCTTCACCGAAGATAAATCGCTCGACAAAGTTTTTCTCGTTTTCAGCGAATTCAAATCTGTGCTTTCTCAAAAACCGGTCGTTGAGCAACTGCTTCCGATTCCTCGTTCGGAGAAATCTTCGGAAGGCGAGGTAAAAGGACAAGCGGAATATATTTACGAACAAGCACCTGAACAGCTCTTCGGCAAACTTTTGCCAAAACAAGTTGAAACGCAAATTTACCGCGCGATGCTTGAATCAATCGCATCGGAACAGGGCGCCCGAATGACCGCGATGGATTCGGCATCGAAAAACGCCGGTGAACTTATCGGAACGCTCACTCTGAATATGAACCGCATCCGCCAAGCGGCAATTACAAAGGAAATCATCGAAGTTGTTTCCGGAGCCGCGGCGGCGAATTAGCGTCGGTGTTTTCTGTTCCTAAATCGTGAAAACGCGTGATAGACACACGACCTTATAACCTTTCAAAGAAGTTTTGGCGTAGGTAAAAATGCTTCTGGAGGAATCGATGAACTCTCTGTTATTACTCGGTTGGGCGCTGTTTGTAATCGGCTTGGTTTGGCTCGTTTTTAAAAGTTATAAACTCGGTGGAATTCTTTGGGCTATTTTGGTTTTTTTAGTAACCGTTCCCGCAGGACTTCTCTTCTGCATCAAGAAAAAAGATGGATGGATTCCATTTGTTATTTGCCTGACGGGTTGGTTGATTATCGTTGGATTTAGTTTTGGATTTATCGGCAAGCCCGCAACGATGCCATAAGAATAAGTGAGTATTCGAAGCACAATTTGGCGCGAACGATTATTTCGTTACGCGCCTCTCGTTTTTTGGGTAGGAGTTGTTCTGTTTCTCGGAAGTCGGCAAGGCGCGCTTTCCCAAACATCGCTTTTCGTTCGACCGATTCTGCTTTTTTTCTTTCCCGATTCTTCCGAAGAAACGCTCCTCACTTACCATATATACATTCGCAAGTCCGCTCACTTTATCGAATATGGATTACTGGCTTTTTTGTCCGCGCGTGCCTTCACTACCTCGTCGCGAAAATTCCTTTCCGAGAAATGGTTCATCGTCGCGCTTCTGATTGTCTTTTGCGTTTCAATCATTGACGAAATAAATCAGAGTTTCGATCCACTGCGAACCGGAACTCCTTGGGACGTATCACTCGATCTCGCCGGCGGAATTTTTGTTTTGCTTCTCTTTGCAGTTTTTCGACGCGCCTCGCGGAATTTCTGAATTGTTTTCACTCAACTAAATTCCGGAAATGTTTTTGTTTGTGCTGCACCTCGCTTTATGCGATATTTTTTAAGTCGGTTCGTAAGGAGTTTTTTCGATGAGCATAATAGATAAAGTAAAAGATGCAGCATTTCATCAGTTCATAGAGGTAATTGAATGGCTCGATGATTCGGGCGATACGCTCGTCTATCGATTTCCGGTGATGGGACAGGAAATCAAAAACGGCGCGCAGCTGATCGTGCGCGAATCGCAGACAGCGGTTTTTGTTCACGAAGGACAAGTCGCCGATGCTTTCGGTCCCGGAAAATTCACGATCGATGGCGGTAATACTCCGATCCTTTCGAAAATTGGCGCATGGAAATTCGGTTTCAATTCGCCATTCAAATCGGAAGTCTATTTTGTAAATACGAAACAATTCACCGATATGAAGTGGGGAACGGCGAATCCGATTATGATGCGCGATGCGGATTTCGGCGCCGTTCGATTGCGGGCTTTTGGCGCTTACTCACTGCGTGTTGGCGATGCCCAAACTTTTATAAAAGAGATCGCCGGAACAAACGCTCGCTTTACGACTGATGACATTGACGAACAGCTCAAACGCGCAATTGTCTCAGTATTTTCAGATGCGCTTGGCGAGATGAAAATTCCGGCGCTCGATCTCGCGTCGAAATATGGGGAACTTGGCGACGGTTTGCGTGCGAAGATTAATGAGCAGTTCAAGTCATATGGACTTGAGGTTACAAAATTTTTCATCGAGAACATTTCGCTTCCGCCTGAAGTGGAACAAGCGCTCGATAAGCGCGCTTCAATGGGCGCGCTCGGCGATTTGAATCGTTATACGCAATTCCAGGCAGCGGAAGCGATGCGCGATGCGGCGCAAAACCCTTCCGGTGGCGCAGGTTTGGGAGCGAGTCTTGGCGCCGGTTTTGCGATCGGCGGACAGCTCGCAAATTCGCTCGGGCAAGCCGGAAATCCAAACGCTCAGACGAATCCGTGTCCGAGTTGCGGAAAACCGAATAACGTTGCTGCCCAGTTCTGCGGAGAATGTGGCGCGAAGATGCAGGTCGCAAAAGTTCCCTGCGTTAAGTGCGGCGTGATTCTTCGCGAAGGAGCAAAGTTTTGTTCCGAATGCGGATCTAAACAAGAAAAAGTGAAATGTCCGAAGTGCGGAAAAGACGTTTCAGCCGGAACAAAATTCTGCGCCGAATGCGGCACGGCGGTTCAGGGATAATTTTTTGTTTTTTATTTTAATCCAAGCGCGGTGATGCGGAGATAGAGTTGTTCGCATCGCCGCGTTTTGGTTTCTTCAAAGAGTCTTATGTTTGTTGATTTTCAAAAACCACGACGCGTGGTCATTACAGGTTTTGGTTGCGCGACGCCAATCGGAATCGGACGTGATAATTTTTGGCGCGGGCTGCGCAAGGGAATTAGCGGTGTCAAAACAATTTCGCTCTTCGATGCTTGCGATGCGCCGGTGAAGATTGCCGCGGAAGTAAAAGACTTCGATTGGCAAGCGGAAATTAATATCAAGGATCGCCGCCACGTTCCGCGAGTCGTTCCGCTCGGTCTTCGCGCGGCGCGGGAAGCGATGGCGGACGCGAAACTCGATATCGAAAGTCTATCGCTTGATGATCGACGCGAGTTCGGTGTGATGATCGGTTCGGGCGGCGGCGGACTTTCATTCACCGAGCAGCAATACAAATACTGGTTCACCGGCGAATCAACCAAAGCGAGCGTTTATACAATTCCCGCTTCCACACACGGCGGACTTTCTTCCGAACTCGCGATGGCATTTCGTCTGCGCGGAATGTCTCACGTTGTCTCGACCGGCTGCACGAGTTCTACCGACGCGTTTTTCTACGCCGCGCAACACATAGCGCTCGGACGCCAGAACCTGATGCTCACCGGCGGAATTGATTCGCCGCTCGCGCGTGGAATTCTCGCGGGTTTTAATCATATGACGGTGCTTACGCGCGAATGGAACGATCAACCCGAACGCGCTTCTCGTCCATTCGACATAAAACGTTCCGGCATCGTGCTCGGCGAAGGTGGGTGGATTTTCGTGTTGGAAAGTTTGGAAAGCGCGCTGGAGCGCGGTGCAAAAATCTACGCCGAGGTGAAAGGCTACGGGTCAACCTGCGATGCATATCATCGAGTCCGCCTTGATGAGAGTGCCGAAGAACCTGCGCGTGCGATGCAAATGGCTTTGGCTGATGCATCTATCGCGCCTGAAGAAGTTAATTACGTAAATTTGCACGGAACTTCCACACAACTCAACGACAAGATCGAAACGAAGGCGGTGAAACTCGCGCTCGGCGGGCACGCTTACAAAATTCCGATGTCCGCAACGAAATCTCAGATCGGGCATCCGCAAGGCGCTTCCGGTGCAGCGGGAATCGGAGCTGCGCTGCTTGCGCTAAACGAAAACATCATCGCGCCGACCATTAATCTCGACGATCAAGATCCCGAATGCGATCTCGATTACACAGCAAACATCGCAAAGGAAAAAGCCGTAAGAGTTGCGCTTTGCAACTGCATCGGCTTTGGTTCGAAAAATTCTGCTCTGGTTCTAAATAAATACGAAGAATAGTGCCGGATCTTTGCTATTTATATGTTTGACCAACGAAGTATTCAACTCGAGCGCATAGACACGGGCGATTACACCTCCGAGGAATACGATAATTTTCTTATCGATATTCGGCGGATTAATCGTCTGCTTGGAGATTCGCGTGCGCTGAAGAATTCAATGCTTCAAGATATCGGGAAGAAAAAGCTGAAAGAATTTTCCGTGCTTGATGTCGGAGCCGGATCGGGAGAATTGTTGCGCGTCTGCGGAGAATTTGCGAAGAGACAAAATTTGCGCGCGGAACTTTTCGGACTTGAATTAAACAAGCAAAGCGCACAAGCGATGCGTATTGAATCTGCGAATTACAAAAACATTCATGTAATTCGCGGCGATGCTTTTCGTCTTCCATTTGCCGAAGACTCCTTCGACTATGTAATCAGCTCGCTGTTTTTACATCATTTCACCGATGAAGCCGCAATGCAGATTCTTCGCGAAATGAAACGGCTTGCACGTCAAAATGTTTACGTAATCGATCTGGAAAGAAACGCTGCCTCGCATTTCCTGTACACGAAGTTCGTGGGTCTCTTTCTCCGAAGCGATCTTACGAAACAAGACGGCGCGCTTTCGATTTTACGCGGCTTCAAAAAGAATGAGTTAGAAACTTTGGCTGAAAAAGCTGATTACAAGGAAATTGTCGTTCAACGACATTTTCCTTATCGGGTTGTTCTAAGCGGAAAGTAGTTGGAAGTCGCAGCGGTCGCTCTTAATTTTTGAATTGTTCGGTTTGCGGAGAGTCTTGTTTGATGTGATAAGGAAAGATTTCGGGCGCCAACGAAGAATTCGCTTGATCGATTTCTGAACTCGGGGCGGGTGCGGCAACAACCCTATCACGACCGCCATGTTTGGCTTCATAGAGCGCACGATCGGCGCGCCGTATAATTTCTTGTTCCGATTCGAGCTTATCCGTTCTCATAGCTGTAACTCCGATCGAAATTGTTACGAAGCCGGTCGCGCTGGCTTCATTTGGAAGCCTTAGATCGGCGATCGTTTTCCGGATTCTTTCGGAGAGCATTTTCGCAAGTTCGAAATCAGTTACAGGTAACACGACAACAAATTCTTCGCCGCCATATCGGGCAACAATATCGGTTGTTCGCCGCGCCGCGATTTTTAGCGATTCGGCAATGCGCCGCAAATATTCATCGCCGACTTGGTGACCGAGTCGATCGTTTACTGATTTAAAGTGATCAATATCGATCAAGAGTAAACTCAACGCGGTTTTCTCACGGAAGGCGCGCGATATTTCTTTTCGCAGTTCATCGTCAAAATGTCGCCAGTTTGCAAGACCGGTCAAACCATCAGTGCGCGACAATTCTTCGAGTTGCAAACGCGCGCGCTGCAGTTCGTTATTGGTTTGAGAAAGCGAAGCGGTTCTCTCTGCGACTTCTCGTTCGAGACGCTCATTTTGTTCGTGAAGAAATTCATTGCGATAACGCGAACCTACTAATCTTGTATAAAGTTTTTCAAATCCGGCGAGGAGATTTGTCCAACCAACCGCCCACCAAGGAGTCGAAACTTTAATCTTACAAAGTTGCGATACCGGTCCGAATCCGGTTAGAGGCGAATATGCCTGCACCAGAAGTTCATATTCGCCG
>DAITAB010000345.1:0-2113 GCA_036824525.1 Pyrinomonadaceae bacterium | reverse complement strand
CCAAAAAGAGAATTTTTTCGGGAAACGAGGTGTTTCCTTTTTTTAACGCGTCAATGGCGGTGATGCCGATAAAATATTCCCGGCTTTCGGGTTCGATGGCGACAAATTTGCCGTTTTCCTGCGGCTCCAGAACGAGCGTCAAATGCTCTTCATAAAACTTTTTGCCTAGTTTTGTTACTTCTCCTTTCATTGGTTTTCACCTCAATCACAGATTCGCAATAGTGCTGATTATAGCACAAACAAAAAAAGCTCAATCTTTTCAGATTGATCTAAATCGCGGCGATAAAATCAAAAATGTATTTTCAGGCAATCGCGGATTCGGTAAATTTGCGGACTTCCGGCTCGTGAAAAGCTAAGACGATTTCGCTTTTTTTGACTCTCATAGAATGATTGACGGCAATCGTTTTATTTGCCTAAAAGGTTAAGAAATTCTTCAACTGTAATTTCGGCGTTTCGGATTAAGGCTCGTAAAGTTCCAACTGAGAGTTCGCGGTGCTGAGGAATTGACAAATTTGCCCGCAAGCCTTCTTTTGACATAACCAGATGACTGCCGACTTGTCCGACGCGATACCAACCCGCTTTCTCAAAGGCTTTTACTGCGTCTTTGCCTGAAACATTTGCGAGTCTGCTCATTATTTTAGACTGTTACCATGACATTGGTTTCCGTCGGGGAAAATTTAGCGAGTGCTTTTTGATTTTCCGCCCAGAACCAAGCCGTGATTGCTTCTTTGATATTTTCGAGAGCTTCCAGTTCGTCCTTCCCTTGCGAAACGCATCCGGGCAAAGCAGGACATTCAGCGACAATCCATCCATCTTCAGCTACTTCTAATTTCACATTAAAAATCATCGTCTTTATTCATCACTCCTTTCGCCTCTGATTTTAATTCTAAGCCAAATATTGTTTGATAAATTCATTCTACTTCTTAAAACAATCTCACCTCGTTTGCCGATTATACCACAAAGCCTTTTTGCCTTTATCGTTTTGAAGAGCGGGCGGGCGTAGATCACAATGGCATTAAACGTAAAACAGAGTGTTAGTCTGTTTCCTTTGTAATGATCGCAGTTTCCTTGTTTTCTGCGGTTTAGCTTGCCAGCGGTAAAAACAGGCTAACAGGCGCGTTTTACGATTTATGCCGAATTTTCGCTTAACTTAATGCCATTGGCGCAGAGCTGTAGCCCTTCCAGTTGATGGTTTTATCAGGTCTTTTTAACCTTTAACTCGAAAAAAGATAAAGGATTATCAATCAATTTACAGATAATTTGAGATCAGGAAGGGCTACAGCTTGCGTCCGCTCATGTCACAACATATTCAATTCAAAAAAAGTAATCCCCATTCAAGGCTAAAGGGTAATTAATTCCTGACCACCCGAAAACCCAAATTTGTATTACGATGCGACGGCGAATTGACACCGCGAAACGCCGAGCGCAACCCTGCGGCACCGGTACTCCAACCGCCGCCGCGAAGTAGGCGAGTCGAGCCACTTATTTCACCCGTCGGATCTGTCTGTGCCGAACTTGAATACGCGCCATACAAATCTTCACACCATTCCCACACATTCCCGTGCATATCATACAATCCCCATGCATTCGCTTGTTTCATTCCGACTTCGTGCGACTTGCTATCGGAATTTTTGTCATACCATGCCATCGCATCCAAGTTTCCAGCATAATTGTCCGTCGTTCCTGAACGTGCCGCGTATTCCCATTCCGCTTCCGTCGGAAGGCGATATGTTCCTTCACCTTTAGCGTTTAACTTTTTGATAAATTCTTGCGCGTCTTCCCACGATACATTTTCGACCGGCAAATTATCGCCTTTGAAATTACTCGGATTACTGCTCATCACCACTTTCCATTGGGCTTGCGTAACTTCATATTTACCCATATAAAAATCATTTGAAATCGTTACCTGATGAATAGGTTTCTCATCTTCAGATTTATCGCCGCCCATCATAAACGAACCCGACGGAATTTTAACAAACTCCATCCTAATTGAGTTTTTGAAGATGCTTGGTTTGCTTGTGGTGGTTGAAGTATTGGCAGATTTATTGACATTATTTCCAACGGTTGAATTATTATTGTTTAATAATGAACCTATTCCAATTATTACAAAAAT
>DAITAB010000132.1:0-6989 GCA_036824525.1 Pyrinomonadaceae bacterium | reverse complement strand
ACTCGCGACTTCGACCTTGGCAAGGTCGCGCTCTACCACTGAGCTACTCCCGCATGCCGCAACGAAAATTTTACCGTCGAACAACTCTTTGTCAAGTTTTCGACTTTTGTATCAACGCGATCCAACGGTCAAATCCTTTACGAACGACCAATCGCCGCTGGCATTGATTTTGATATTTCCGATTCGTTTATTTGCAACGACAATATTTGCCGGATACCAAAGCGGAAACAACGGCAAATCGCGCGCGACGATTTCCTGAGCTTTCGCATAAAGTTCAACTGCCCGTGTCTTATCAGTTTCATCAATAGCCTGTTGCAGGAGTTTATCCAGTTCCGGATTTACGTAACGACTGCGATTGCGACCGCCGATTTTCTTATCCGGCGATTCGCCGCTGGCGAATAAGTCTCTTAGGAAAATCGGATCTTGATTTCCACCAACCCAGATCGAAGTGTTCATCTGAAACTGACCTTGTTTCAATTGATCCAGCAGAGTGTTGTTTTCGAGCGTCTCGATTTCCACATTTATTCCGGCTTCTTTGAGACTTTGTTGAATCACCTGAGCGTATAAGCCCACCGCGCTGTTTCCGGAAGCAATCTTGAACTTGATCGGCTCGCCCTTATAGCCCGACTCTTTCAGAAGTGATTTCGCTTTGTTCAAATCAAACTCGTATTTTGTTTGACTCGAATATGCCCATGAATTTTCGGGAATAATCGAGTGGGCCAACTTCGCTTGCCCGCCGAGTAAATCGCTTATGATTTTCTGTCGGTCAATGGCAAATGCAATTGACTGTCTCAACTTCACATTGTCGATCGGTTTTTGAGAGACGTTAAATCCGATGTAACGAACATTAGATCCGTCCGTTTGTACCACCTGTAATTGCGGCGTCTTGCCTAAAGTATTAAAGGTTTCCGCCGAAAAATTTGATGGATTCGGCGCGATGTCAACGCGTCCGGCTTGAAGCTCCGCCTGAAGGGAATTCGCGTCAGTAACTGTTTTCACGGTCAGTGTCTGAAGTTGCGGAGCGCCTTCCCAATAATTCGCGAAAGAAGCTAGCTGAACAATGTTGTTGGCAGAATCGAAACTCACAAACCGGAATGGTCCCGAACCGAGCGGCGAAGTCTTCTGTTGTTCTGCGGTACCTTCGGGAACAATCGGAATTGCGACTAAATTCGAAAGAAGCTGATTCACGAGCGCGGGACGTCCGACTTTCACGACAAATGTTTTCGCGTCGGGCGTTTCTTTCGAAACAATGTGAGCGACACGCAATGTTTTCTTTTTTGACGGGTCCGCGGGATCGGGTATCGTGTCGAACAAACTTCCTGACTTGTAGCCGCCGGCTTGGAACATTGCGTCGAGTGTGTAATTCACGTCCGCCGATGTAAGCGGTTTACCGTTATGAAATGTGACGTTGTCTTGCAGGGTGAAAGTCACCGTGACCTTGTCGTCGCCGACTTTGACGTCTTTCGCCAAATCGCCTACGTATTCAAATTTTTCATTTTTCTTCACGAGCGAATTAAAAATCAAGGTTCGCAGCCGATCCGCCGCCGAATCCGGAGTCGTCGTGCTTAAGGTATCGAGTCCGGAAAACTTATCGGAGTTTGCTATCGTCACACTGTCCGTTGCCTGAGGTCGGCAACCAACTATCATCAACAGAGAAACAATTAAAACAATAAGTAAATTTATTTTTTGAAAGGACATCTAACCTCCGCGATAGACACTAATTTTTTCTTTCAACATTTCGATTTGTTTCGAAAGCTCCTGCAGTCTGCCTTCGTCAAATTCCAATGGCGGTTGTATTTTACTTTTCATTCGCGCGATTCGCGTCAGTGATTGATCTATTCGAGACTCGCTGATTTCACCTTTGTTTACGGCGGAACAAACTGCCGTGAATCCTTCGCGAACAGATTCGACTCTTGCGCAAATTAGCAACATATCTTCACCGGCGAGTACTGCAAGTTTACATGCTTCTCCGATTCCATAGTTTTTCACAATCGCGCCCATCTCAAGATCGTCGGTCAAGACCAAACCATCGAACCCGAGTTCTTCACGCAAAAGTTTTGTAACAAAATTTGGACTCAGAGAAGACGGAAGAAGTTTGCCATTGGCATCTTTCTCCTGCAAGTCGCATTTCGAAAACGCTGAATGACCGACCATCACCGCGCTAGCACTCAAGCTTCCAAAGATTTCTTTATACGGAAACAAATCCACCTCGAAGAGTTCGTCTTGCGAAATGTTTACCTGTGGAAGGTTGTCGTGGGAGTCAATTTCAGTCGCGCCCAATCCGGGAAAATGTTTTAAGCAACCGAGACATCCGCCCGATTCAAGCTCGGTCAGGTATGCACGGGAAAATTCTGTTGCGTCTTCCTTTGATCGTCCAAAAGCGCGTGATTGAAGTCCATTCGAAAATTTCATTCTCCGCGAATCGACAACATCGACAACCGGCGCAAAGTTAAGGTTGAATCCTAGCCGACGAACAATTTCGGAAGTAATTCGAGCAAGCGATTTCGCATCTTCAGGGGAACGCAGAGACTCCGCAGAAGGCATCGGAGTAACGATTCTTCGAAGACGATCTACGAGACCGCCTTCCTGATCAAGACTCAAAAACGGTTCAACCCGACTACGACTCCGAATCGCATCGAGAAGTTCGCGAGTCTGAATTGCCGTCCGAATGTTTCGCGAAAAGAGACAGGCGCCGCCGGGATTTATTTCGGCGATTAGTTCTTGCGCAACATCATCAATCTCGGCTCCCGGAATTCCGATGAAGAAAAGCTGACCGATTTTTTGTTCGATTGAAAAAGACTCGAATGAAGGAACTTTCATTGACAGATCGAAATATTAACAAACTAACGAAAAGGTTGCGACAATCGCGGTTTTAAACCCTGCATTCAGACGATTTTACTCTTTAGACGTTTCAGCGCATCCTTCGCCTCGACCGGTGTGAGTTTTTCCAATTCAAGCTCACGTAATTCTGTCAATACTTCTTCGTTTACCATTCCGAACAGATTGAATTGTATCGCCGCTCGAGAGCTTTTCGCCTTTCCCGCAGCTGATTCGAAACCAACCGCAGTCGCACTTCGCGATTTTGTTTCTTCCTGAAACACCGCGAGTTCATATTGCTCGAGTTTCGATAAAACATCTCGCGCACGCTCGATAACTTGGGGTGGAAGTCCGGCAAGTTTTGCGACTGCGATGCCGTAAGACTTCGAAGCCTTGCCGCGTTCGAGCTTGTGTAAAAATACAACCTCGCCATCTTTTTCGGTGGCGGTGATTTGATAATTCTTCGCTCCGGGAAGTTTTTCCGCCAGCTCGGTAAGTTCATGGTAGTGAGTTGCAAAAAGAGTCTTCGCAGAATTTTTCGGAGAGTCGTGCAGGTATTCGGCAACCGCCCAGGCAATGGAAAGACCGTCAAAGGTCGAAGTGCCTCGACCGATTTCGTCGAGCAAAATCAAACTTCGCGGAGTTGCGTTGTGTAGAATCTGAGCGGTCTCCGTCATCTCGACCATAAACGTCGAACGTCCCGAAGCCAGATCATCCGAAGCTCCGACGCGCGTCCATATACGATCTACAATGGGAAGCTTTGCCGACGACGCCGCAACGAATGAACCGATCTGCGCGAGAATTTGCGTAAGCGCAGTTTGTCGCAACACCGTGCTTTTTCCGCCCATGTTTGGTCCGGTGATAACAAGCAGACGATCGGTCGAGTTGTTCAGGTAAATATCGTTTGGAATAAAATTCTCGCGCAGGAAAGCCTCAACTATCGGATGTCTTCCATTCTTGATTTCTATTTCATCGCCGTCATGCAGAATTGGCGCGACGTAATTTCGCTTCGAAGCGGTCTCCGAAAGACTTTGAATCGCATCGAGCGTAGCTAATGCACGTGCGGTTGATTGAAGTTTCGATGTTTCTTTTGAGATCTCACTTCGCAGTTCGGCAAAAAGTCTTTGCTCGAGCGCGAGGATTTGTTCTTCCGCGCCAAGCACTTTTACTTCCCATTCTTTGAGCTGCGGCGTCGTATATCGCTCAGCGTTTGTAAGCGTCTGACGTCGCTCGTAATCCTCGGGCGCTCTCGCGGCATTGCCCTTAGAAATTTCAATGAAATAACCGAATACATTATTGAACTTCACGCGCAGATTCGAAATCCCTGTGCGCATTCGTTCAGCTTCTTCGAATGACGCGATAATCTGCTTCGCGTTGCGCGAAATATTTCGAAACTCATCGAGCTCTTCGGAAAAACCTTCGCGAATTACGCCGCCATCCGCGATATTTATCGGCGGTTCATCGGCAATCGCGCGGGAAATCAAATCACGAATGGCGGGAAGCTCAAAAATGTTTTCGGTCAGCACCTGAAGCAAAAGTGATTTCGCGTCGGCAAGTTGTTCGTTGATTCGAGGAGTTTGTTCGAGCGACCTATTCAACGCCAAAAAATCGCGTGGTGAAATCGTGCCCAGGTTTAAGCGCCCGACGAGTCGTTCAATATCCGAAACCTCTTTTAGAAGGAAACGGATCTTTTCTCTCCGAAATGTATCGGAAAGGTTTCCAACCGCATCAAGCCGGGTTTGAATTTCCGTGCGCTTGATCAAAGGTCGAACTACCCAATTGCGCAGCAATCGCGCGCCCATTCCGGTTACAGTTTCATCGATCACTCCGATCAGCGACCGATTGGAATTTTCCGCTCTTGATTCAACGACGTCGAGATTTCTCAACGTCAGCGAATCGAGAATCATAAATTCATTTGCTTCTAACAGCTTGATATCGCGGATATGATTTACATCACAACGCTGGGTCTCGCGGGCGTAGCTCAAACAGGCTCCGGCGGCGCGCGTTGCTTCCGATTTCTGCTGGAGATCAAAGGCGGTAAGTTCACGCACCGCGAACTGCCGTTTCAAAAGTCCCGCACAGGTTTCCGCATCGAAACGCAAATCTTCGAGCGCGGTGAGAGACGTCGTAAAACTCGTCGAGCTCTGCGATATTTCCTCGTTAAGCAAATTCGCGCTACGCGGATTCCCGCCAAATGTTGACTCCACCAATTTTCTCAGCGATTCCGGGAAAAGTATTTCCTTCGGTGCGAAGGCTTCGATTTCACCACAGAGTTTTTGCCAGGAATTATCGCCGCTAAAATGCGATACCAAAAATTCGCCGGTAGAAATTTCGAGAAAAGCCGCGCCGCATTTTTCTCCTTGCGCACAAACCGCGGCAAGAAAAACGCTCTCTCGCGATTCCAATAACTGAGAATCGATCGCGGTGCCGGGCGTTATGATCTTTACAACTTCGCGGCGAACCAATTTTTTCGTTTTCGATGCGTCTTCGGTTTGTTCACAGATCGCGACCCGGAATCCTTTGCGCACAAGTTTCGAGATGTAACCCGCCGCGGCGTGATGAGGAACTCCGCACATCGGAATCGGACGCGAAGACTCTTTCTGCCTGGCGGTCAAGGTAATCTCAAGTTCCCGGGCACCGATGATTGCGTCTTGGTCAAAAAGTTCATAGAAGTCGCCAAGCCGAAAGAAAAGCAAAGTTCCCGGAAACTTCTGCTTGATCTCCAGATATTGTCGGAGCATCGGCGTAAGTGAATCTGCGTCCATAGAGCATTTCTCATCGCGAAACGAGAGAATTCGCGAGCGTTTGTTGAATCAAGTAAGTTTGCACGAAACTCGTGCACTTGCCAAATTTCGCAGTCGAAATGTGCAAAACTATCTGTTATACTACGACATTCAATGGCTGGAAGGATTTTGTTTCGATCTGATTTTAGGCACATTTGTCTTAGTAAATTGAGTCTAAACGGACACTCTCTCTGGTAATTTGATTTTTACGGAGTTAAGGAAATGCGTTATTTGTCGTTTGCTTTCATTTTATTTGTGTTCGGCGCGATTTTGTCTGGGGATAACTTAAGGGCACAGGAACCGACTCCACCGCCAACGGATTCAGCCGCAAAGGTGATTCAGGTAAATGCGCTTAAGAAAGACGAGCGCTATCGAATCGGACTTCACGACGTTTTGGAAATCAATATTTATAAACATCCCGAACTTTCGTTGGCAAACGTTCGGCTAAACGAAGAAGGAAAAGTTCGTCTTCCGCATCCGCAGCAAAAAATCGAAGTCGTCGCTCTTTGCAAAACCGAAAACGAAATCGCAGTAGAGATCGAAGATGCGTACAAGACTTATCTGCGAAATCCTTCGGTATCGATTTTCGTTAAAGAGCAAAATTCGCAGCCGCTTTCGGTAATAGGTGCGGTCGAAAAACCCGGGAGTTTTTTCACCAATCGCCGTTTGACGCTTTTGGAATTGCTCAGCTTCGCGGGAGGACAGGACGTAGAGAAAGCCGGTACGCGGGTTCAGGTCGCTCGAGTCGGTGAAATTTCCGGCTGTGGAAATTCAAACGCTGTCGAGACGACCGAGCGCGAAGGAATCACATTTTTCGTTTACAAGTTAGAAGATGTGTTAACCGGAAAGACTAATCCGGTGATGCGTCCGGGCGACATAGTTGTAGTGCTTGAAGTTGAGCAGGTTTATGTTACCGGAAACGTCGTGAAACCGCAGGCAATTCCGCTTAAAGAAAAAGTGACGTTGACGCAGGCGATCGCGGCAGCGGGCGGAGTTTTACCCGCAACAAAACGGAGCGAGGTGACGATTGTTCGGCAGGAGATGGGCAGCTCAAACAAGAAGGAATTGAAGTTTGACCTTGTCGCTATCAAGGACCGAAAAATCGCGGATCCTGAATTAATGCCCAATGACATCGTGGATGTTCCGACCGACAAAGTTAAAGACTTCCGAAATAATTTTATTAAGGCGGTTACGGGCGGAATTGGAAATATATTTTATCGAATACCGCTTTAGAGCTACCTTACTTTTTTTACGATGAAAGAAAGCCGTGAATTAATAAAACCCGAACCGCCGATTGAATCTCCGATTATCCGTTCACCCGAGCCGGTTATGCCGGCGGGAAACTATCCGATGTATCGGGGCGCGGCCGCGGAGGGCGGATTTCAACTT
>DAITAB010000344.1:0-2122 GCA_036824525.1 Pyrinomonadaceae bacterium | reverse complement strand
ACACCCGCCTTCGCGATGTTATTACGTTTGACCCGAATGCATTCAACGAGCCTTCTTATTTCAATCGTCAGGGCGGAATTTCGCGAGGCGCAGAATTCAGCGGAAAGTATTCGCCGATTCGCTCGACGGACATTTCTGCCTCGTACACATTTGTTAACAGCGATCAGCGGGCTTTCTCATCAGTCACCAATTCGACGAGTCGGCTGAAAAGAAGTTTCGGAATTCCCGTTCATCAATTCAGCGCGGTAGTTACGCAAAGATTCGGACAGTTCTTTGCGATGAATTTTGATTTTGTGGCAACCGGTAATTATCTCGCACCGATTTTCAGCGGCGAGACTTTTTCGAGCTACACATATCGTTTCAAGGGCGCGCGTCGCGGCGATCTTTCCGCGACTTACGAAATTCCCGGTTTCAAAGACAAGTTAAGATTTCGCGTTTATGGAACGGTGGAAAATATCTTTGGTTATGAGTATTTTGAAAATGGTTTCCAAACAATCGGTCGGACCGGCAGAGCGGGTTTGGGGGTAAACTTCTAATGGAAGTGTTGATTCGGAAGTCCGCGCGGTAGCTGTAAAGGAAATTCTTGGTCCGTCGGTGTAATTGCCGAAAATTGTAGTCAAACTTTCGCGCCGTATGTTCATCCAATGTAGTGCGATATTTATTCGCGGGACTTTTGGAGGATTTGTAGCAATGAGAAAATTCTTTGTCGGTTTGATGATTTCAATCACGTTTTCGAGCCACGCATTTTCGCAAACTCCACGAAAAACCGTCACGAACCGCGACCTCGAAAAGTTCCGGGCGGAACGACTGAAAGCCGAAGCGGATTATCGTGCTAATTACAAAAAACGCGGAATGCCTTCGCCGGAAGAGTTGGAACAACGCGAAATCGCGCGCCAACGCGAGCTTGCCGAATCGGCGCGTCTGGATGAAGCGCAGCGCTCAATCGCTCAAGGCGATTTTGCAGGAAGGGCGAGTTTTCTTCGATCGCAGATAGTTTCGCTTGAGGCTCAAATTTCATATCTGAATAATGAACTCGGCAGGTTGCCGCAGAATCGCACGACGATTTATTCCGTCGGCTACATTCCCTTCGGGTATTACCAATACGGCGATGGGCAGCCGCACAATTTTCCGCGTCAACAGGATCCATATTTGAATGGAGCGCGTACGGTTGCCTCGCCTTCCAACCGGAATTTTCCGCGTTCGCCGAGCGTTGTCGTATCGTCTCCTAATCAGACTTACGGAAATAATTTTCCGACTGCTCATCCATATCGAAGCGGCACCACGATCAGCGCCGGAATAGGTAGCGGAAACGTTCGCGTATATGGACGCGTGAATTATGGACGTGGTTATTATCCGCAATATCCTTATTATGGCGGCGCGGTTTTGCCGCAGAATTACAACTCGCGCGAGCAAGAACGAAGCGAATTGGTTTCGCAATTGCGACTTTTGAATCAGGAGCTCGCAGGCTTGTATGCGCAATGGGACATTTTGGTCGAAGATGCCCGACGCGCCGGCATTTCAATTCGTTAATCGACGTAAATTTTGAAAACTTTTGTAACGCGGATAAGATGAGAATCTAATCCGCGTTATTTTTTTGCATATGAAACAAGGTTGGGAAGCAATTATCGGAATGGAAATTCACGCGCAGCTCGCGACCGCTTCGAAGATCTTCTGCGGTTGCGCTACGAGTTTCGGTCACGATCCAAATTCGAATACGTGTCCGGTGTGTTTGGGATTGCCGGGCGCTTTGCCGGTTTTGAATCGTCGCGTAGTGGAACTCGGCGCGCGCGCCGCGCTTTCGCTTGGATTGAAAATAAACGAGACATCAATCTTTGCGCGAAAGAATTATTTCTACCCGGATTTGCCGAAGGGCTATCAGATTTCGCAATACGACAAACCATTCTCTTCCGATGGCGAACTGACGATCATGACTTCCGATCGCGATGAACAAGGACGTGCGATGGATTGGAAGCCGATGAAGATTCATATCGAAAGGCTGCATCTCGAAGAAGACGCCGGAAAAAATGTTCATGAGGGATTGCCGGAAGTCGATAAATTTTCGTATGTAGATTTGAATCGCGCCGGAACTCCGCTCGCAGAGATTGTCACCGAGCCGGATTTT
>DAITAB010000131.1:0-7044 GCA_036824525.1 Pyrinomonadaceae bacterium | reverse complement strand
TTCGATATTGAAGTTTCACTATGAAGCAGAAATTACTCGCAAGCCTTTCGCTCGATCTCGACAATAAGTGGTCTTATATGAAGACCCACGGCGATTCCGGCTGGGAAAGTTTTCCGAGTTATCTGGATGTCATCGTTCCACGGGTCTTGGATTTTCTTCGCGAAAGAAATTTAAAAATTACATTTTTTGTAGTCGGACAAGATGCGGCACTTGAGAAAAATCACGCGGCTTTGAAACAAATTTCCGAAGCCGGACACGAAATCGGAAATCACTCATTTCGCCATGAGCCATGGCTTCATTTGTATTCCAAAGATGAATTCAATGACGAACTCGACCGAGCAGAAGAGGCGATCTTTACCGCAACGGGAAAACGCACCAAGGGATTTCGCGGTCCCGGCTACAGCCTTTCGCCTATGGTTTTGCGTGTGCTGACCGAGCGTGGTTATGACTATGACTGCTCGTCTTTACCCACTCATATCGGTCCGCTCGCGCGTCTATATTATTTCTTCACCGCGCCGAAAATGTCCGAAGAAGAAACCGATAAGCGCAAACTGCTTTTTGGAAAATTCTCCGATGGCTTTCAGCCGCTCAAGCCTTATCAATGGCGCGTGGGCGAAAAATCGCTGACGGAAATTCCCGTAACGACGTTGCCGGTTTTCAAAACGCCGATTCATTTCAGCTACATTTTGTATTTGAGTTCTTTTTCAAAAATCGCGGCGCGCGCATATTGGAATCTAGCCACGGCGATGTGCCGCTTGGTGAATATTCAGCCATCGCTTCTGCTTCATCCTCTGGATTTTATGAATGGCGACGATGCACCGGAGCTGAGATTTTTTCCGGCGATGAATCTTTCATTAGATGAAAAACTGAAAATCGTTGGCGAGATCATCGAAGACTATTGCGAAAAATTTCAGGTGGTTGATTTGCAGAGTCATGCCGCAGATGTTCGCTCGCGCAATGTTGCGCTGCGTGAACTTCCGGAGCAAGTGTAATTTAAAACTATTATGTACTGCCCATTGTGCAGCGGAGAATCCGCGCGGGTTTTTCAAGCGAAAGGATTTCACGTGCGCGACTGCGCGCGATGTAAGCATCGATTCGCCGAGATCGCAGCCGACGAAAATCACGTGGCACAAATTTACGGCGACGATTATTTTTCCGGCGGCGGGGCGGGCTACACAGATTATTTTTCCGAGGGCGAAATGCTTCGCAAACGCGGAAACGTTTATGCGGAGCTTCTCTCGAAGTTCATCAGTCCGGGAAAGATTATCGATGTCGGCTCAGCGGCGGGATTCATCTTAAAAGGATTTGAAGAGCGAGGTTGGCGCGGAGTCGGGCTTGAACCGAATCCGAATATGGCGGCTTTCGCGTGCGAAAATCTCGGGCTTGATGTTCGCTGCGGCGATTTAGAAAATTTCAAGAGCGATGAAAAGTTCGACGCCGTTTCAATGATTCAGGTCGCCGCGCATTTTCATAATCCACGACGCGCATTCGAAACTGCACGCGATTTGTTAACTGACGACGGACTACTTTTAGTCGAGACATGGGATCGCGGAAGCTTTACTGCGCGGGCTTTTGGAAAACACTGGCACGAATATTCGCCTCCGAGCGTTCTCCAATGGTTTTCGAAAAACGGACTGACGCAATTTCTTTCAAATCTCGGATTCGAAAAAGTCGCAGCCGGAAGACCTTCGAAAAAAATTTCCGGCGAACACGCAAAATCGCTTTTGAGATATCGTTTGGGCGAAGGTGTTTTGGTCAAAAGCATATCGAGTCTGATTCCGGATCGCATAAATTTTCCTTATCCGGCTGAAGATCTTTTTTGGACAATCTATAAAAAGAATTAACTTCCAGGCATTTTCCGCAAAGCAATGTTGAAAAGACTCGAAAACAATTTTTCTTGGTTTCTGATCGGCGCTCATTGTGCGCTTGTTTTACCGCTTGCTTTCTCTCTGAACCTATGGATGGACGAAGCCTCATCGCTATTTACCACCGAATTTGGATTCGCGCAGACAGTTCAGACCGTCCTCGATGCCGAAAGACAAGCGCCGCTTTATTTTCTGATATTGAGTTTATGGCGAATGATAAGCTCGTCGATTATTTGGTCGCGGCTCCTTTCAATTATTTTTAGTCTTATCGCAATAAAAATCTTTACTGACTTTTCACGGAAATTGTTTTCGCGCGATGAGCACCTTTTGGTTTCGTCTTTTTTCGCTCTTCATCCGTTTCTAATCTGGACGAGTTTGGAAATCCGTTGCTATTCGCTTGTTATTTTGCTTGCGGTATTACTTCTGAAATTCTTTTGGAAAGCTTTTATTGAGGAAGAGAGAAATGCGAAAAACCTTTTTGTTTTCGGCGCTACGGCGCTCACAGCGATTTACACTCAATACTATCTTGGGTTCATGATAGCGGCGGAATTTCTCGCGCTGCTTTTTACAAAACGATTCAATGCTGCCCGTTATTTCATTTTGAGTGTGCTGCCGGTTGGTTTCGCGATTCTTCCGTTGCTGGGAATTATCGCTAAACAATTTGAAGCGAATTCGGGTGGTTACGAGAGTTCGCGATCGGGTCTCGAAGGCGCGAGACTGATCTGGAATCACTTGCTGACACATTTTTTACCAACGGAGCTTTCTGCCGGAGATGAGCCATCGCTTGCTTCAGTTTTGCGAAAATGGCTGATTCGCTTCACGGCGGTTTTTGTATTCCTACAATTATTTCGCACGAAGTTTCGCCTAATCGATGATTCGTTGAAAGTTTCCGGTGTAATCATTTCGAGTTTGGCAATACTTTTATTCGCCACGTATTTTCTCGTCGGCGAGACATATATGGCTCTCCGGCACACAGCACTTTTACTTGCTCCAATGGCGATCTTCGGCGGCTTGCTGATTTTGCGTTTGGTTCCGAAAAAAGTTTGGATCGGAATCGCTGTCATTTATCTAATTTCGTTTTGTTACTCCTATAAAACCGCCTACCCGGAATTGGCGAAACGTGGCGATTGGATTCGCGTGGCAGGTTTCATTAGGTCAATGGAAACGCCGAATCAGCCCATCGTTGTTTTCCGGGCTCACGATGCGTTGACGCTCAAATATCAATATAAAGGCGCAAACAAGATTCTTCCGGACGAAAAATTTCTGGATTGGTGGAGGGAAGAAGATTCTCTCGGTAACGAAAATGCAAGGCGAAGCGAAATTTCATTTGTAGTGAGTGAAATTCCAAAAGACGCGAAAGAAATCTGGCTTGCCACCGAAGGAAGTTGTCAGGAGGAAACGACGAGAAATTCCTGTCGCCCGTTGGAGAATTTCGTGGAAGAAAATTACACTGTAATCGAAGACAAATACTTTTATCGCGAACGAATTCGCTTACTAAGGAAAAGATGAGCGAACAAAAAGCTACAAAAAGAAAACCGATAGTTCGGTGTGCGGAATGTGACCGCGAGGTTTCGCACTACATTACTTTTACATCGCCGACGAACGAAGAGCGTGATGTGTGCGCCGTGTGCCTTGAGCGGGAAGAAAAACATTTCAATACCAGCCGCGAATGGAAACGCGTTCGTCGAGAGCAATAATCAATTATTCATAATCAGTCCGATGACCCTACGGAAAATCACGGAATACCCGAGTGAGGTTCTCACTCGTTCGGGCGAATCAATTACAAAATTTGACGCAGAACTGCGCGCTTTAGCGGCGGATATGTTTGAGACGATGTATGCCGCAGAAGGCGTAGGTCTCGCCGCACCGCAAGTCGGCTTGCCGTTGCGACTTTTTGTTATGGACTGCGAAGGCGTAAAACTCGTAGCGGCAAATCCGGAAATCGTTTCCGCCATCGGTGAACAGTCAGGACAAGAAGGTTGCTTATCGGTCGGAAAAGTTCCAGCGGTTTTGAAACGCGCGGATAAAGTAAAACTTCGGGCACAAGACGAAAACGGCGAATGGTTCGAGCTTGAAGGTGAGGGTTATGTTGCGCGCTGCTTTTTACACGAAACCGATCACTGCGACGGAAAATTATTCATCGATCATCTTCCGAAACTCAGACGCGAGATGATCGTCAAACGATTCCGAAAAGAAAAAAGTTGGAAATAAAGAAAAAGACGATCCGACTGCAATAATATTCAACGGAAACTACGCCGCAATTTTCTTAATTTTCCGCGCGGCGGCGAGATCGGAAACTCCGAGCGTCGCCATTTGCTCGAGAAAGTTTACAAAAATTCGTGCGGTTGCATGGGCATCGTCAGATGCGCGATGACGATTTTCGATTTCAATCGCGAAGTGTTCGGCAACGGTGTGAAGTTTGTGGTTTTCGATATTGGGCACAAGTTTTCGCGATAGTTGAACAGTACATAAATGCGCATTGCCTAGTCGGTAGCCTTCATAGACGCGGCTGATTTCATAATTCAAAAATCCGACGTCAAACGGCGCATTGTGAGCGACGATAACCGCATCGCCGATAAACTTCAGAAATTCATCCGCGATCTCAGAGAACTTCGGTGCATCTTTCACCATATCGTCACTGATGCCCGTGAGTTTCGTGATGAATTCGGGAATGGGAATTTCCGGATTCAAAAGAGTTTGAAATTCGCCGACAATTTTTCCTTTGCTGATTCGATATGCGCCGATTTCCGTTATGCGACACGGCGGCGCCATCGCACCGGTCGTCTCAACGTCAACCACGACAAATTCGCTCTCGGCAAGTTTTCGTAGTTCATATTCGGATTGAACAATCGTCACTGATTCATCCTCAAGACGAACCCGCGGATCACCGCTTACCAACTCCGCGACCAAAAGCTTTGCAAAACCTCGGTCCGGTTTGCGGATTCTCATAACTTTCTCAACGATTTCGACCGGAGATGCCGCGCCGCCATTTGTCTCGAGCAGTTTGAGCGTTTCGTTTATTAGAAGCGAATTCGAAATTAGGTTAGGATACGGAATCATCGTTTGAATTTTAACGCGAAGAAATAAATCCGCAAATGCGGACTCTTCAAGTTATCACCGAGGTGAACGAAGTGAGAGAAGAAAACATCAGGATAGTTCAAGCATATTTGGATGCATTGAAGAATAAAGATGTTTCGGAAGCGCCATTCGCGGAAGACATTATCTTTTGGGATAAGGTGGCCGGGAAGACAATCGGAGCGGAAAATGTCAGAGGTTGGTTGAAGGGATTTCTTCCGGCGGTAAAAGATGTAAAGGTTCTGCAGCACGTTTGTGAAGGTGAATGGGTTTGCACACGTTGGGAATGCGAAACTGCATTTGGACTGATCGAAATCGCAAATTTTTTCCGGGTGCGCGACGGAAAAATTTCTGAAGCTTATGGATACCTTGATCCTCAGTCGGTAATGGGTTGAACGCAAAATACGGAATGAATTCAGCAGAAATAATCGAACATTTCGAGAAAACCGATGCTTTACTTGAAGGGCATTTTGAACTTTCCAGCGGCTTGCATAGCAGTAAGTATTTGCAATGCGCGCTGGCGCTGCGCGATCCGTGCGACGCGGAAAAATTTGCGTCGGCGATTGCGGAAAAGTTTCGCGGAGAAGTACCGGAGATTGTCGTTGCACCGGCGATCGGCGGAATCATCATCGGCTACGAAACAGCCCGTACGTTAGGCGTTCCTTTTATCTGGAGCGAACGCGAAAACGGCGTGATGACACTGCGACGCGGATTTACTTTGAAGAAAGACACGAAAGTTTTGGTTATCGAAGATGTGATTACGACCGGCGGTTCAACGCGCGAGTGTATCGATGCGGTTCAGAAACACGGCGGAAATGTTGTTGGCGCGGCTTCGATCGTTGATCGTTCGAATGGTACCGCGAATGTCGGAGTGAAACGCATCGCATTGTTGTCACTCGATGTGCGTTCTTACAAATCCGAAGAATGTCCTATGTGCGCTGCGGGAAGCTCAGCGATAAAACCCGGAAGTCGAATCATCGCAGCCAAGTGAATTCGCGCATAGGTAATGAACTTCAAACTTCTAATTCAATACGACGGCACGGATTTTCATGGCTGGCAGGTTCAGGAAAAACAACGAACAGTTCAGGGCGAACTCGAGCGCGCCATCTCTATACTTGAAGATGCGCCGGTTCACGTTGCCGGTTCGGGAAGAACTGATGCGGGAGTTCACGCCGAAGGGCAAGTTGCAAGCGTGATACTCAAACGCGAATTCGATTGCGGAAAACTTCGCGCCGCAATCAATGGAAATCTGCCGCGTGATGTGCGGGTAATGGAAGTGACTGTGGCACCCGATGATTTCCACGCGCGTTTTTCCGCCAAGAGAAAAACTTATCTTTATCGAGTAGTGAATTCCCGTGTGCTATCGCCATTTTTAGCGCGATTCGCCCATCAGGAAGGTCGTCTTTTGAATATTGCGGCGATGCAGGAAGTTGCAAATTTCTTTACAGACACGCATGACTGGACGGCTTTTTCCAGCATTCATTCCGATTCCGAAACCCGCGTGCGAACGATCACGGAATTCACCATACTGGAAAAATTCGAGGAGCGATTTGGCGCAAAGGTAATCGAGTTTCAAATTACCGGCGAAGGTTTTCTTCGTTATATGGTGCGATCTATGGTTGGAACAATTTTAGAGGTCGGACGAGGCGAAAAAGATTTTGATACAATTCGCACGGCGATCGCGAGCGGGCGACGCGAACTCGCGGGAACAACCGCGCCGGCACACGGGCTTACGCTCATCAGGGTTGATTACGATTAGCGAATTCAAAAAAGCTTCGCCGACTTTCAAACCATGCAGGAAAATTTCATAGGCGTAATCAAACCAAACACGACCGACGCGAAACTGCTCGCCAAATTAGATTTCTCGCAACTTCCAAAACATATCGCGGTGATCATGGATGGCAACGGGCGTTGGGCGAAGTTACGCGGAAAACCGAGAATTTTTGGTCATCGTGCCGGCGTCGACTCGGTGCGTGCGCTTGTGGATACCAGCGCGCGGCTCGGTGTAAAGGCACTGACCCTTTATGCCTTCTCAACCGAAAATTGGAAACGACCGAAACAGGAAGTCGGCGCGCTGATGCAGATGTTGAAACGGTTTCTGAAA
>DAITAB010000016.1:0-22791 GCA_036824525.1 Pyrinomonadaceae bacterium | reverse complement strand
AGCCCTCATCCACCATGGCAAACGGTCCATGCAGAAAATCGGCTGACGAGAGGGCTTCTGCCTGGATATTCGCCAGCTCCTTGAACTTCAAGGCAATTTCCCAGGCGGTCGAATAATTGAAACCGTTCCCAAGATCAATGTAGCCGATTCCTTTATCGAGCAAATAAGAAGCGGGTATTGACGGCTGAGGCACACTGACGCGCGGAAGCAGCAAATCTGCTGTCTGAAAATCCCCAGCGCGCTCAATGCGAAGCTTGACGCTCGTATTTCGCGCGCCGCGAATTTTATCTCTCACGGCAATCGAATTGAGTCCGTTTGTGAGTTCACCGTCAACCGCAACAATTTTATCTCCAAAACGAAGTCCGGCTCTTTGCGCAGGCGATCCCGCAAAAACGGAAGTGATGTAAGTTTCAATTTTCCTATTGAAAGAGAAGTTCTCGATTGAAATTCCTATTCCTATATATTCCGAATTTTGTTGGTTCAAGAGCTCTTCGAATTCCCGTGGGTCGAAATAATTGGAATGGGGATCAAGAACTCTCAACATCGATCCGATCGAGTATTTTGTTAACTGATCCGTTTGTGTTTTTTCGCCGCTCACATGATGGCGGCGTATTAATTCGAGCGCTTGTTCGATGTCGCTGACAATTTGCGATTGATCCGCCGAGTTTGATTTAGAACCAGTTTCGAATGTCGAAGATTTTTGAGGACTCGATGCTGCAAAGGAAGATCCGCTTTTTATCAAAAAAGGATCGATTGTAACTTCGGATTTCGCGGGCGCTACGATGCTGTTTCGTTGTTGGGAAGGTATCGATGATGTCACAGCCAGTACGATTATGATGGATAAGTAAATGTGCTTCATCAGCTATATGTCCTTCCGCAACTTCCGAGAAATCTGAAGACCTCGAAACCGAAATTCTCGGCGTTGTTGCCAATCGCCTCCGAAAAACACCCGGTCATCCGCGGTCGTAAAGCTTTAACGAGGCGGTCTGAAGTTGGTTTACGCTTGTGAAGCTATGTATACGACGAATTGTTTGAAAGTTCCAATGATGGACTCTTTTTCAACGAAATTGCCTTTTTTCTGCTTAAGTGTTTTGATAAAAATTGTTTATTTGCGGTTAGTGATTGATGGACGTGAGCCTTATTTCCCGAACTTCGAATCCGTTTGTCGGGTACTTTTGACCATCGTTCCGATTTCAAGCGAGTTTTAAATATGACAAAGAATAACTTCTCCGAGGAGTTCAAAATTCCGCCGCTGGCGATTGAGCAATACACACTCGAAAACGGACTTCGCGTCGTCTTGAATCGCGATGACGCAATTCCGGTGGTTTCGGTCGCTGTTTATTACGATGTTGGCTCGCGGAATGAACGCGAAGGTCGGACGGGTTTCGCTCACTTGTTCGAACACATGATGTTTCAGGGCTCTGAAAATGTGGGCAAAGCCGAACATTTTCACCACGTGATGAAAGCGGGTGGAACGATGAACGGAACAACCAGCACCGAGCGAACCAATTATTACGAGACTCTCCCTTCGAACCAACTCCCGTTGGCGATTTGGCTTGAGAGCGATCGCATGAGGTCGCTTGCGGTCACGCAGGAGAACCTAGATAACCAGCGCGAGGCAGTAAAAGAAGAAAAGCGTTTGCGATACGACAACCAGCCCTATGGTCAAGTATTTGATTTATTGAACACGATGGTTTATCGAAATTTCTCAAACGCGCATTCGACAATCGGTTCCATGGATGATCTTGATGCGGCAACCGTAGAAGATATTCGGGAGTTCTTTCGGATCTACTACGCGCCAAACAATGCTGTTCTTGTTGTTTCGGGTTCTTTTGATGAAAACGAAGCAAAAGCGATTATCGAGAAATATTTTGCGTCGATTCCGAGCCAGCCCTTGCCGCAACCGGTTGACGTAAACGAACCAATTGAGATTGCGGAGCGTGAAAAAACTTATGAAGACCCGCTTGCGCCTCTCTCGGCATTTCTTTACGGCTGGAAAATTCCGCCGAGAAGAACCACGGAGTTTCATGCAATCTACCTCGCGGGAAAACTTTTATTCGATGGAGAAAGTTCGCGGCTCTATCAGAAACTGGTGAAGGGCGAAGAAATTGTCCTTCAGCTATTTGGCTTCACCGATGAACGCCGCGGACCATCGGGCGTTTTTGTCGGCGCAATTCCGAAAGATGACGCCAATCTCGATCGTATTCGGGCGGTGATCGAAAGCGAATTGAGTTTAATTGCTGAAAAGGGAATTGCCGAAAGCGAGATGACGAAACTTCGCAATCAATTAATCAACGACTACATTCGGTCGCGGCAGTCTTCACAATCCAGAGCACAACAGTTAGCCGAATACGCGCTTTACGATGGCGACCCTAATTTGATCAACATCGAGATTTTTGAACTACTGAAAATTTCCGCCGCAGATATTCAAAGCGCGGTTAGGAAGTTTATGAACACGGAAAATCGCGCCTTTCTCAAGATCGTCCCAGCCGGAAGAGGTTAAAAGGGAAAATAGATTTTTTAACTCGACACGCGGAGAAAATTAAAAATAAATGATCGAATCTTTTCGAAAAAGCGCGCCCCAACCAATGGCGGCAAAACCTTTTAATATTCCGGCACCAATTGAAAAGGTTCTTTCAAGTGGATTGAAGCTTTTGATATATCGGGATCAGCGACTTCCTTTGATAAGTTTGCGCTTGTGTTTCAATTTTGGGGATATCGATGAACCGGCGGATTACCGTGGGCTAACTTCGGCGACCACAACTAATCTTACACAGGGCAGCGAATCATTCAGTAGTAAAGAAATTGCCGAACAGGTTGAGAGACTTGGAGCCTCTTTGAGCGCAAGTGCCTCATCGGATCACGTAATCGTTGGGGCATCTTCGTTGAAAAACTTTCAATCGGATCTTCTCTCGTTGCTTGCTGAAGTGATTCTTCGTCCCGCATTTCCCGAAAAAGAATTGAATCTTTATCGCGATAACACGATCAAGAGTTTAAAGCTACAAAGGTCGCAGCCGGATTTCCTTGCCGAAGAGCAGACGGCGCGCGTTCTTTATGGCAAACATTCCTATTCATTTTATTCCGCATCGCCGGCGGAGATCGAAAAACTTCGTCGGGAAGATTTGGCTGAATATCACAAGAAGATGTTCGTTCCGAACCGGGCAGTTTTGGTCGCCGTTGGCGACATTGAACCGGATGGTTTTGTCGCCGAGCTTGAGAAATTGTTTGAGCAATGGCGAGCCGGTGAAGTATCGAACCCGATTTTGGAAGAGCTTCCAAAGCGAAACGCGCGTTCGCTTACGATTGTTGACCGACCCGGCTCGGCTCAGTCAAATATTGTTTTGGCAAATCTCGCCATCAAGCGAAACCATCCCGATTATTTTCCGTTTGCGGTCATGAATCAGATTCTCGGCGCAGGCGCTTCGTCGAGATTGTTTATGAATTTGCGCGAGGAAAAAGGATACACATACGGCGCGTATTCTAGTCTCGATGCGCGAAAACGCGCCGGAGCTTTCGAAGCGACGGCCGAGGTTCGGACATCGGTCACCGGCGATTCTCTGCGCGAATTCTTTTTCGAGCTCGATCGAATTCGCAATGAAAAAGCTTCGGAGACGGAAATTCGCGATGCGAAGAATTATCTAAGCGGTGTGTTTCCGATTCGCGCCGAAACTCAGGAAGGTCTTACGAGTCTCGTCGTCTCTCAAGAGCTTTACAATTTACCTTCGGATTATTTGCAAACTTATCGGGAAAATATCGAACGCGTTTCCCTCGAAGATGTTCAAAGAGTCGCGCGCCAATACGTTCTGCCCGAGCAGATGGCGATCGTGATCGTCGGAGACGCGAATGAAATTCTTAGCCAGGCACGCGAATTCGCGTCCGAGATAGAGGTTTATGACAACGAAGGGAATTTACAAAACCTCGGAAATTACGGAAAGCAAGCCGAACCTCCGTCGATCGACGTGACAGGAAAATGGAGGTTGAATCTCGACTTTCAGGGACAATCGATTCCTTTGAGTTTGAGCTTAAAGCAGTCCGAATCCAAGGTTGCCGGTGAATTCGAGTCGCCCATCGGCAAAGGTAGTGTCACGGAAGGGCGGGTGAGCGGGAAGGTGCTTACTGCGTCTGCGACCACCGAATTTCAGGGACAAGTTTTAGAACTTCAATTAAGAGCAACAGTCGAAAATGATCGCGCGAAAGGAACCTTAAGCGCCGATTTCCCGGGAATGCCGCCTTTCAACTTCGAGGGCAATCGTGAGTCCTGACGGTTTATCTTGGCGCGAAACACTTAGTTAATGAATTTTCGTTGAAGTAGCAGACTAAAGATAAGTATAATTCAACCCATGTTGGAGAAATACACAATACATTGTCCATGTTGCGAAACGATTCTTACTATCGACGCGCAAACGGGCGCTTTGATTTCCCATGAAGAAAAAGCGAAGAAGTTGAGTTCGTTTGACGACTTAAAGAATGACTTAAGCAAACAGAAGGAAATGCGCGAACAAATTTTCGCGCAGGAAATGTCGTCACAAAAAGATCGCGGGAGAATTCTCGACGAGAAATTTCGCGAAGCAATGAAACGAGCCGATGAAGATATTGATAAGCCTTTTCGAAATCCGCTTGATATGGAATAGCTCACGACAACCGGTTAGGATTCTTCAATCTCACCAGTTCTGAAATGACCAAGGATAAAATCATACTCGCTCTCGATGTTGAATCGCCCGAAATCGCGCGAACGGTTATTGAAGAGACGAGCGGCGAAGTGGGTGCGTACAAGATCGGTTTAGAACTCTTTACGATAGCGGGACCGGATTTTGTTCGCGAGCTTGTTGACGAAGGATTGCGAATATTTCTTGATCTGAAATTTCACGATATTCCGAACACGGTAGCGAAAGCGTCAGTAGCCGCCGCACGTCTCGGCGTTTGGATGTTCAACGTACATTCAAGCGGAGGCGGCGAAATGATGAAACGGGCAGTCGCGGAAGTCTCGGACTTTTGTTTACGCGAGAATACGGCTCGACCAATAATGATCGGCGTAACCCTCCTAACCAGTTTAGATTCGCATGCTCTCACGGAAATCGGAATGATGGAGAATGCCGACAGACAAGTCGAAACTTTGGCGCGACTAGCGAAGACATGCGGGCTTGATGGCGTTGTAGCATCGCCACACGAAATTGACGGCATCAGATCATCAATTGCAGATAAGAATTTTTTTATCGTAACGCCAGGCGTCCGCCCAACTTTTGCAACCGAAGACGACCAAAAGCGTGTAATGACACCGGCAGAAGCGCTCACCGCCGGTAGCGATTATCTGGTAATTGGTCGACCAATACTAAACGCGGAGGACAAACGAGCCGCGATAGCACAAATTATTCGCGAGTGCGATCACCGTTCGGCTTCGGCGATAATGCAGAAATAAATGTTTCGAATATCTTTGGCAAAACTTTGGATATTGGTATTTGCAGTTGCCTCTTTTGCGCAGGTAACCGCCGAGGGTACGTCCGATGGTTCCGGTCCGTATTTTCGTGTGGGCGAACGTGCGACCTACGGCATTTCGTTCGGCAGATATGAAGATGCCGGGCTTGCAGAGTTTTCCGTAGTCTCAAAAGGTGTGATCGAAGGACATGACGCCTTCGAAATTCGCTCGCGGGTGAAAACGTACGATCTTGTTAGTGCCGCCTTTTTTTTCGTCGACGAAACGAGAGTTGATTTCGTCTCCGCAGCCAACCACACACCACTCTATTCAGTCAGAAAAGTATTTGAAGGACTTGCGCCGGCGGAGACAAAAAAGAATTTCTTGCCGGATCAAAGTGCGCAGTTCGACTTGCTTACATTGCTCTTCGCGATTCGAAACTCCCGTCAAGGCGGACAGTTTTCATTTATCGAGTCCGAAAAGAATTACCGCCTAAGTTTTGATGTTGGTCCAAAAGTTAGAATTCAGACTGATGCAGGGAATTTCGAGACGAACGAATTAAGAATTGAGAGCTCGTTTTTTGGTGAGCGTAGTTGGACGGACGTTAAGTTGAGCGTAACTGCCGATGAAAAAAGCCTGCCGGTTTTATTTAGCGCTAATACGCCGCGTGGCGAGATTCGAATAAAACTCGCCAGTTACAAACTGGTTGCACCTCCGCAACCGGCAATTCAACTTCCGCCCTCGAATGTTCCTAAGGCGATTCCTGTTCCGGTTCCACGCCCGACGCGAACGCCGGTTCCTTATGCAGATAACGAACCACTTTCCAACGATCTTCCTTTTGCCCTCGGTGAGAGTCTTACTTTCGAGGTTAAGGACGACAATCAAAAAATCGGCTCCGTGATTTTGCGTTTGAAAGAAAGGCGCCTTTTTTTTGGAACCGACTCGGTGCTTTTAACAGCGGAAGTTGCCGAGGTCGAAAAGAATTCAAAGTCCAATTTGCTGGTAGTTGGCGATTCGATGCTCTGTTATATGGATCCAGTTACTTTGGTTCCGTTACGGACGGAAGTTAAAGCTACAGGGCATTGGTCGGCTTTCGATCAGACTGCTCAATACGATCAGGGTCGGGGAATCATAACGAACGAGAAATTCGGTGCTATCGATGTTCCGGTCGGGACTCACAGCGTTCTCTCGCTCGCCTTCGCGATACGTGCGTTTAATTTGCGTCAAAGTCGCGACGCATCAAATCCGGTAAATGATACGCGGGTTGCAGTATTTTCTGACGCCCGGGCTCTAATTTGGACTCTTCGAACGACAAGTGGCGAAAAGTTGACGTTTGACGGGGTAAAACTGCCCACGCAGGTTGTTTCCATCATCACCGAAGATCCCTCAATTGATTCGAAAAATCCACGTGTTTGGCTATCCGCGGATGCACAACGACTGCCTTTGCGCCTTTCGTTTGGCACTCTTCGCGCCGATCTCGTCGTTGTTAGCCACTCCTAATTTTTTTTCGGCTTTTTAAATTGAAATTGAAAATTGATTTCAATTAGGCTATTATTCGATTGATGAAGATGCCTCCAAAAATTGAAATTGAGACGGAGCGCCAAACTTTAGCGCAGGTTTCCGTTGGCAGCACTGCCACGGTAAAGTCGCTCAATGCCAAAAGTGCGACTGCACGACGTTTGATGGAAATGGGAATAACTCCGGGAGTTTCAATTCGCGTCGTTAAAACTGCTCCGTTCGGCTGTCCATTGGAAATTCGTGTGCGCGGATATCATCTCGCATTACGTAAGTCAGAAGCGGAAGTTGTTGAAGTTTTCTCGTTGAAGTAGGCGCCCGCATATTTTTCAAACGTGAAGTGATAGTCACCAAATCGCCAAATCAATTTCTTAACCTCTTCAGGATCAAATCCTTTTCTGGGAAACACCACCTTGAATCGACTAATCAACCGACCCATATAATTGCTTTGGCCGGAAATCCAAATGCCGGAAAGACCACTCTATTCAATGCGCTTACCGGGCTTCACCAAAAGGTTGCGAATTATCCGGGCGTAACGGTTGAGCGAATTGAAGGAGATTGGACACTCAATGGAAAACCGGCTCGTCTCATCGACCTTCCAGGGCTTTATAGCCTTGACGCAAATTCGCTTGATGAACAGATCGCACGCGATGTGTTGACGGGAAACGTTGCCGACCTTCGGCGACCGGACGTTGTCGTTGCCGTAATTGACGCGACTAATCTCGAGCGAAATTTATATTTGGTAACACAGCTGCAAGAATACGAAATTCCATTGGTCATCGCGCTGGTAATGGTTGACGTTTTCGAACGTCAAAAGCACGAGATCGATATCAAGAGAATGTCAGAGATGTTGGGCGCGCCGGTTGTAGCCGTTACTGCATCGAAAGGGCGCGGACTGGGTCAGCTCGCCAATGAAACTCTCAATGCGATCGAGAAGAGTTCGAGGACTAGAGATTCCAAAACAAAACCGGTTTCGGAGAAAACCGCTGAAACCGAAGCTAAAGAAGCAACCGGACAAAACGCCAAAATTTTTGCGCGTTATGCATTCATTTCAAAAGTAGCTCAGGAATGTGTGGTTCATCATGACCTCGCGGAGCATTCGGTTTCTGAGAAAATCGATCGGGTGTTGACGCACAGAGTTTTTGGCTTGGGCATTCTGGCGATCATTCTTCTACTTCTTTTTCAAACGATTTTCAGTTGGTCCACTCTGCCGATGGATTTGCTCGAGAAAGGTTTTGGCACACTCGGCAATTTGGTCCGCGACATTTTGCCTGCGGGAATTCTGGCGGATTTATTAGTCGATGGAGTGATAGCCGGAGTTGGTGGGGTTCTTGTTTTTCTTCCGCAGATTTTGTTGCTTTTCCTGTTCATCTCAATTTTGGAAGACAGCGGTTACATGGCGCGAGCCGCATTTTTGCTGGATAAATTTATGTCGCGGTTCGGACTTCATGGAAAAGCCTTTTTGCCGTTGCTTTCTAGTTTCGCCTGTGCAATTCCGGGAATTATGGCGACCAGAACCATCGAGAATCCGAAAGATCGGCTCGCCACAATTCTAATCGCACCTTTTATGAGTTGTTCGGCGCGGCTTCCAGTTTACACATTGATGATCGCGACTTTCTTTGCGGGTCAGACGATCTTCGGAGTCGTCTCTCTTGGTGCAGTATTAATGCTGGCGATGTATTTACTGGGAATTTTGGTGGCAGTTTGTGTCGCCTTTATTTTGAAGAAGACTATCTTGAAATCTAAAACGCCTTCTTTCGTGATGGAACTTCCGCCTTATCGTCTGCCGAATGTTCGTACCGTTCTACAAAACATGTTGACTCGTGCGGGGCTTTTTGTGAAACGCGCCGGAACGGTGATTTTAGCAATCTCAATTCTGCTTTGGGCGTTGACGAATTTTCCGCGAATGGCGGCGAGCGACATAAATTCAGCCTATAGTTCAGATACCGCAGACGCGGAAAAATCACTTTCCGGTAGCGCACAACTCGAGCAAAGCTACGCCGGAAAGCTCGGGCGAATAATTGAACCCGCGATCAGACCGCTTGGTTTCGATTGGAAAATTGGGGTGGCGCTGATCGCTTCGTTTGCGGCGCGTGAAGTTCTGGTTTCGACCCTGAGTATTATTTACAGCGTAGGAAACAACCCCGATGCTGAAAACGAGTCTCTCGCAAAAGCAGTTCACGAAGCGCGTCGGGAAGACGGCACACTCGTATGGTCGCCTTTGACGGCGCTTACTCTGATGGTGTTTTTTGTACTCGCTTGTCAGTGTATGTCAACGGTCGCAGTGGTTCGCCGCGAAACGAACTCATGGGCTTGGACAATTTTCATGGTTACTTATATGACCGTGCTGGCTTATGTTGCAGCTTTGATTACATTTCAGACGGGGAAATTCCTTGGTTTCGGACAGACATAACGCTAAAGTAAAGATATGGATTGGCAATCAATTATTGTAATTTTGATCGTCGGCGCCGCAACGTTGAGCGTCGGATTTGCGGTTGTGAGAAAAATTCGTTCATTCTCAAAGCGATCCGGCTGCGATTCTGATTGCGGTTGCGCCGCTAAGAATCCGGGCGTTTTTGCCCAGCCGGGAAAAACGATTGGCTCGTTCAGAAATAAGTAACTTGAGTTTGGGTGAAGAAAAAAGCCGGCGATCTTGCCGGCTTTTTTGTCTGTTGATCGAGAGCAAAACTACTCGTCTTCTTCGTGTACGCGAATTCTGCCATCGGCTTTGGCTTGCTCAATCACCTTTGTCGCCAAATTTGCCGGCAAAACTTCGTAATGAGAAAACTGCATGTGATAACTTCCGCGCGCTTGAGTCACCGAATTCAATTTCGATTGATAGTCGAGCATCTCGGAAAGCGGAACCTGCGCTTTGATCACCTGTTGTTTTCCGCGCATGTCCATTCCGTGCATTCTTCCGCGACGCGAATTCAGGTCGCCCATAATGTCGCCCGAAAATTCTAAAGGCGTGAAGACTTCCACATCCATCACCGGTTCAAGCAAAGTTGGTCTTGCTTTCTCCATCGCTGCCCGAAAAGCTTTGCGTCCTGCGGCGCGAAACGAATGTTCATCGGAATCGACGGTATGAAAACTTCCGTCAATCAGTGCGACTTTGAAATCCACTAGCGGATAACCGGCAACTGCGCCTCGGGCGGAAGCCTCAATGATTCCTTTTTCGACTGCCGGACGGAAATTCTGTGGAATCGCGCCACCGAATATTTTGTCTTCGAACTTAAAGCCTTCACCGCGCGGCAATGGTTCAAATACGCATTTGCAGTCGCCGAACTGACCGCGTCCGCCGGATTGTTTCTTATGTCGCCCCTGAACTTCTACCTTTGAAAGAATGGTTTCTTTGTAGGGAACTTTTGGCGGATGAAGCGCAACTTCAACCCCAAACCGATTCTTCAATTTTGCTACAACCGTTTCAATATGAAGTTGTCCGGTTCCGGAAAGAATAAATTCCTTCGTCTGAGCATCGCGATCGAAGTGCAATGATGGATCTTCCTCGAGAATTTTGTGAAGCGCCATGCTGATCTTCTCTTCGTCGTTTCGGGATTTCGGTTCAATTGCGAAAGCGATTGCCGGCTCGCGATATTTCACGTTCGGGTAAACGATTACATTTGCTTTGTCACAAAGCGTGTCGTTTGTATGAGTATCTTTGAGTTTCACGCAGGCAATGATGTCGCCGGTATGTGCTTCGTCAATTTTCTCGAGAGTCTTTCCTTGAATGTAATGAAGCGCACCGAGTCTTTCCATCGTATTGCGTTTCGGATTGAAGACGCTCGCGTCATGCGAAATTTTTCCGCTAACGATCTTCATTACGGTAATCCGACCGGTAAACGGATCAGCGATCGTGCGAAACACAAATGCCGAAAACGGTGCATTGTCGTCGTATTTACGCGTAAGCGGAGCGCTATCTTCCTCAACGTCGCCTCGACCGTGCTCTTCCTGATGCGTTCCCGGATTCGGAGAGAAATCGACAATTGCGTCTAACACGAATGACAATCCGACGAGCGTTTCTGAAGAGACAGCGAATACCGGACAAAGTCTGCTTGCGGCGATCGCTTTGCTCAGATTCGGAAATACCTCTTCGTCGCTGAGTGTTCCTTCCGCGAGATATTTTTCGAGCAGTGAATCATCGGATTCGGCAACGATTTCGACAAGTCGTTCGCGAGTTTTATTTGCCTGATCCTGGCTCTCAGCGGGAATGGGAATTTCCGTCGGCTTTCCGCGGTCGTCAAATTTGTAGGCTTTCATATGGACAACGTCCACTATTCCTGTGAAATTTGCTTCTTTTCCGATCGGTATCGTGAATGGAATGATCGAGCGCGCGAAGCTACTGGTTGCGGTTTCAACTGCATGTTCGAAATCGGCGCGTTCTTTGTCGAGCTTATTGATCACAATAAATCGCGGCAACAGGAACTCATTTGCGTAACTCCAGGTCTTTTCCGTTTGGACTTCGATCCCATGAACGCCATCAACGACGACGAGCGCGCAATCAGACACACGCGTTGCGGGACGCGCATGAGTTACAAACGCAGCGTAACCGGGTGTATCCAAAAAATTTATTTTCGTGTCTCTATATTCGGCGTGTGCAAGGCTGGTATTCAGCGTGATTTTGCGTTCGATTGAATCTTCGTCGTAGTCAGTAAGAGTAGTTCCTTCCATTACTTTTCCCCAACGGTGTGTAGTTCCGGAAACATACTGAAGCGATGCAATCATCTGGGTTTTACCCGAGTCGCCGTGTCCGATGACAGCAATGTTTCGAATATGCTCGGTAGCAAATACTTTCATAGACGGCAAATTCTCCTTTCATTTTTCAAAAAGTTTTAGGAAAGAAATCATCGAATATGCTTCCCAACGGAAACAAAGAGTCAGATTCGTTTCTGTGTAATTGTAATTTAGCCGACCGCTGTATCGTTGGCAAGATTGTAATTAGCAATAGGCACCGCAGAACCAGTTTAAGAATTGTTTACGGGCTACATTATTCAAGTTAATATATGCCTGACAAGAAATTGACTCGTTTGAGGTATTTACTGTGAAAAGAAGAACTGTGAATTCAGTCGCTGCGTTGTTGATCCTATGTGGATTTATTTGGAATCTCGTGGGCATAAGCGCGCAAGACATCGTATCTTCCGATGACATTAGCGGCGGATCGAGCGTTTTCGTTTTTCGTAAGTCCAGTAAAGTTCCACAAACTAAAGCTTCTTCTCGAGCGCAGCCTTTGAAACGCTCACTGGCTCAGCGAACCGAGACACGCAAGAAAGTTCGCGAACAAATCTCGACCGTTGCGAAAATACAGCCTACGCGAAAACGCACGCCAAAAGTTGATCCGGCTTTGGTAGCGGCTGCTCTTTCGACGGGCGCGAATCGCAACCCTCGGGCGCCTGGTGTTAAGTCGCCTCAGGAAAAGAAACCTGCGCCCGAAGCTTCCAAGGAACAGGCTTCGATCGCCCTCGCAGGTGCGGCCGAAGTTTATTTGGATCGTAAAGAAATTGATAAAGCGATTGAGTATTTCAAAGAATCGATCCGTCTCAATCCGCAAAATTCCGCGGCGACGATGGGGTTGAGCGAAGCTTATGTGCGCAAAGGCGACGATGCGCTTGAAAATATCAGTCCCGAATCTTCCACATTTTTTTATGACGAAGCAATCAAGCTCGATGCGAAGAATTCGGCTGCATATGCCGGTTTAGGACAGGCGAAAGATGCTTTGCAACAAGATGACCAGGCACTGACGAATTATTTAAAAGCGCTGGAGTTGAATGCGAGTTTATCGGAGCTTTTGGGTCCGGTCGGTACTATATATTTTCAAAAGGGCGAAATCGCATTAGCGGAAAGTTATCTCATGAAGGCGGTAGCTGCGCGTCCCGAAGATCCGGATACGCAATTTTATCTCGGGCTGGTTCGTTTCAAGCAAAATCGAAACGAAGAGGCGATTTCCGCATTCCGGAATGCGATCGCGCAAAATCCGAATTCGGCAGAAAATCACTATTACTTGGGTGAGGTGTTTGATCGAATTGACCGCGAAAATGAAGCAATCGCTGAATACAAAGAAGCAGTTCGGATTAATCCCAAATACGTAGATGCCTGGTTTGATCTCGGAGTGGCAAACTACAATCGCGGTCGATACGATGAAGCAATCGCGGCATATACCGAAACTCTTCGACTAAAAAATGATCACGCCGAAGCTCATGCAAATCTTGCGGATGTGTATCGCCAACTAGCGACGGCGACCAAGGAGCCGGCAAAGCGCAATGAGCTTTTTGGCAAAGCGAACGGCGAATATTCGATTGCTGCGGTTTTCATAAAAAACGATCCGGATTTGCTAAGCGCCTGGGGTTACTGTCTTGGTCGGGTGGGACGTTGGGCTTCAACGATCGACGTTTTAAATAAAGCCGTCGTTTTATCTCCCGATGCTTCGGATTACACGAATCTGGGTTGGGCTTATTACAACTCCGCGCAAAAAGATTTGCGTGAAAATAAAACTGCTGACGCAAATTCGAAACTTCTTCTGGCAAAGTCAACCTTAGAAAAAGCAGTTTCAGTTAATGATCGTTTTGAAGCGGCGTTTCTCAATTTGGGAATCACTTACACGGATTTGGGCGACTATAATGCGGCTGTAAACGCACTCAAGACCGCCACCGGTCTGCGCAAGAATTGGGTAATCGGAATAAACGAACTGGGAATCGCCTATCGAAGGCTCTCGAATTTCGACGATGCCGTTTCGCAATTCAAACGAGCGACAGATATCGACGAAAAATTCGCGCCCGGCTTTTACAATTTGGCGGAGGCAGAATTCCGTCGGGGAAATGTGAAAGAAGCGCGAAAAGCACAGGATAAATTACGCAAGTTGAATCCGAATCTGGCAAACCAGCTTGAGGTTATTTTGAGTGGAGCCGTTCTTTCGCAGCCCAAGCAGCAAGTTGAAAATAAAGTGAACGAAAATAACCCGACAAAGAAACTTCCGAAGCCTAAACGTCCCTTTTAGGGTGGTCACAATGATGGATGCGAACGAAATCGTCGGGTTGTGATTTGCGATTGAATTTTTGAAAGACGAATTAATTGTTGAAGAAAATATCGCGCTGGCGCCGCTGACCACATTAAAAATCGGTGGCGCGGCGCGTTTTTTTGTGCGCGTCGGAAGCGAAAAAGAAATCGTCGCCGCGCTTGAATTTGCGTCGGGTAAGAATCTGCCGGTCTTTATTTTCGGCGGCGGTAGCAACGTTTTGATTTCAGATAGTGGATTCGATGGAATCGTTATTCAAATCGCGATTCGCGGAATCAAAAGAACGCCGGTATCCTTGCCGTCATTGACCGCGAAATCGGACGACGGTTCTGAGGAAATTCTCATCACCGCGCAAGCCGGCGAAATTTGGGACGGCTTTGTAAACTTTTGCATCGAAGAAAGTCTTGCCGGTCTCGAGTGCCTGAGCGGAATTCCGGGCTTCGTTGGCGCGACGCCGATTCAAAACGTAGGCGCATATGGACAGGAAGTTTCGGAAACGATCACGAGTGTTCGATGCTTTGATCGAACCGAACGAAAAATTGTCGAGCTTTCAAATGCCGAATGCGGATTCGCGTATCGCACAAGTATCTTTAACACGACTCATCGGGAGAGATACATCGTCTTGAGCGTTACCTTTGCGCTCACCCGAAACGGCGCGCCGAAAATCGCTTACAAAGATTTAAAAGAATATTTTGCGAACAAAACGACCGCGCCGACTCTCGCAGAAACGCGCGAAGCGGTTTTAGAAATACGTCGCGCAAAATCTATGGTGATTGATGAGCGCGACGAGAATTCGCGTAGCTGCGGATCATTCTTTAAAAATCCGATTGTGACGAACGAAAAATACAACGACGTGGTTTCGCGCGCCCGTAAACAAAAAATTATCGGCGACCATGAAACAATTCCGAAGTTTGTGACAGCCGCGGCACGCGTAAAAATTCCGGCAGCATGGTTGATAGAACGCAGCGGATTTCAGAAAGGTTACAAAACGGGAAACGTCGGAATTTCCACTAAGCACAGTCTCGCAATCATAAACCTGGGCGGCGCGACGGCGACTGAAATTCTTCAGTTCAAACGAAAAATTCAAGAAGCAGTTAAAAGGATATTCGATCTTGAACTAAAACCGGAACCGATATTTATCGGATTCGAATCGGAAATCGAAAGCGCGGTTTAGACGACCGCGCGTTTTTTTGTATAAACTTAATGATCAGTAATGCCACGAAGAAAAGACATACATAAAATACTAATTATCGGTTCCGGTCCGATTGTGATCGGGCAAGCTTGTGAATTTGATTATTCGGGAACGCAGGCTTGTCGCGCCTTAAAACAAGAAGGTTTCGAAATTGTTCTCGTGAATTCGAATCCGGCGACGATAATGACCGATCCGGAAATTGCCGATCATACTTACGTCGAACCGCTCAATCTCGAAACGCTCACCGCGATCATCGAAAAAGAAAAGCCGGACGCGATTCTTCCAACCGTCGGCGGGCAGACCGCGCTCAACCTTGCCGTCGAACTTCATGAGGCGAAAATTCTCGAACGCAATAATGTGAAGTTGATCGGCGCAAATATTCAGTCGATTAAGGTCGGCGAAGACCGCGAGCTTTTCAAAGCCGCGATGGACGAAATCGGAATCCAATCGCCGCGCGGCGGATTTGCGCATAATGAAGAGGAAGCACAGGAAATCGTGCGCCACACGGGTTATCCGGCGATTATTCGTCCGAGTTTTACGCTCGGTGGAACCGGCGGCGGAACCGCATTCAATCCGGATGAATTTCAAGAGATCGTTCGCAATGGATTGAGCGCCTCGCCGATTTCGCAGGTTCTGATCGAAGAATCGATCTTGGGTTGGAAGGAATTCGAACTCGAAGTGATGCGCGATCTCGCGGACAACGTCGTGATCATTTGCTCGATCGAGAATTTCGATCCGATGGGCGTTCACACAGGCGATTCGATAACTGTTGCGCCGGCGCAAACGCTCACCGACGTCGAATATCAGCGCCTCCGCGATATGTCGATCGCGTGTATTCGCAAAGTCGGAGTTGAAACCGGTGGATCAAATATTCAGTTTGCGGTAAATCCCGATAATGGCGACGTAAGAATTATCGAAATGAATCCGCGTGTCTCGCGATCATCTGCGCTGGCTTCGAAAGCGACTGGTTTTCCCATCGCGAAAATCGCCGCGAAGCTCGCGGTCGGTTATACGCTCGATGAAATTCCGAATGACATCACAAAGAAAACGCCTGCGAGTTTTGAACCAACAATTGATTACGTAGTCACGAAGATTCCAAAATGGGCATTTGAAAAATTTCCCGGCGCTGAAGATGTTTTGGGAACACAGATGAAATCAGTTGGCGAAGTGATGGCGATCGGAAGAACTTTCAAAGAAAGTTTGTTCAAAGGATTGCGTTCGCTTGAAGCCGTGAAGCCACTGCGTCTTGAAGCGGTTCCCGATCACGAGTTGCAACGCAAACTCGCGCGACCGAATTCGCAGCGTTTTTCGTATATCACATACGCGCTTAACAACGGTTACAGTACCGAAGAAATTCACCGCCTTACAAAAATTGATCCGTGGTTTCTTGAACAGCTTCGCGAAGTGATGGAGTTGCAAACACACATCGAAGGGAAAAAACTTGGCGATATTTCTCCCGATGTTTTGCGAACTGCGAAAGAATTCGCGTTGTCGGATAGGCGCATTTCGTATCTGACGAATACAACTGAAACGGAAGTTCGCGCGCACCGAAAAGAGTTGGAACTCGCGCCGGTTTATAAACGAGTGGATACTTGCGGCGCGGAGTTTGAATCTTTCACGCCTTATCTTTATTCAACCTACGAAGAAGAATGCGAAGCGGCACCAAGCTTGAAACGCAAAATCATGATTCTTGGTTCAGGTCCGAATCGAATCGGACAGGGAATCGAGTTTGATTACTGTTGCTGCCATGCGAGTTTCGCGCTACACGATGCGGGAATCGAAACGATCATGGTGAATTGCAATCCGGAAACTGTCTCGACTGACTACGACACCTCTGACCGTCTTTATTTCGAGCCGCTCACATTTGAAGATGTGATGAACATCGTCGACGTCGAAAAACCCGATGGCGTAATCGTGCAGTTTGGCGGACAGACGCCACTCAACCTTGCGGACAGATTACATGAAGCCGGCGTTCCCATCATCGGAACTTCGCCCGATTCGATTGATCTTGCCGAAGATCGAAAACGTTTCGGCGCGTTGCTCGCGGAGCTCAATATTCCGTGTCCGCAGAATTCAAGTGTTACTTCAGCTGAAGAAGCAAAAACTATTGCAAAGAATATAGGTTATCCGATCGTCGTTCGACCGAGTTTTGTGCTCGGCGGACGTGCGATGGCGATTGTCTATGACGATGCTTCGCTTGATGAATATATGCGCTCGGCGGTTGACGCTTCGCCGGAGAAACCGATCTTGATTGACAAGTTTTTGGAGAATGCTTCGGAGATTGATGTGGATGCGCTCGCGGATGAAACTGCCTGTGTGATCGCCGGTATTCAGGAACACATCGAAGAAGCGGGAATTCACTCGGGCGATTCTTCGTCCGTTTTGCCCGCGCAAAAAATCGCGACCGAACATCTCGAAACGATTCAGCACTACACGCGCGCGCTCGCGAAAGCGCTCAAGGTGAAAGGTCTGATGAACATTCAATTCGCCGTTAAAGATCATCGCGTTTATGTTCTCGAGGTGAATCCGCGCGCATCGCGAACCGTTCCATTTGTTGCGAAAGCGACGGGAATTCCGATTGCGAAAATCGCGTCGCTCGTAATGGCGAATGTGAAAACTCTTGCGGAATTCAAATTGCCTGATGTTCTGGAAGTCGCACAGGTTTTTGTGAAGTCGCCGGTTTTTCCTTTCAAGAAATTCGCTGGAGTTGATCCGGTTCTGGGACCCGAAATGCATTCGACCGGCGAAGTGATGGGCGTTGGCGCGACGTTCGGCGAAGCGTATGGAAAGGCGATGGAAGGCGCGAGTTTAAAATTGCCTTTGCGCGGAAAAGCATTTGTCTCGGTGAATGATTCGGACAAAGGATCGGCGGTAGTCCTCGCGCGCCGACTCAACAAACTCGGTTTCGAATTGATCGCGACTTACGGCACGGCAAAACGTCTTCAGGAAGTCGGCTTGAAATGCGAAACGGTTTTCAAAGTAAACGAAGGACGTCCGAACATCGCAGACTTCATTAAACAAGGCGAGATCGCCGTGATCATAAATACACCGCTCGGTCGCACTTCGCACTTCGACGAACAAGCTATACGCAAAGCCGCGCTGCAATTCAATGTGCCGTGCGTTACGACAATGACCGGCGCCGAAGCACTTATTGAAGCGATCGCGACAAAAAAATCACAAGAGAAAATTAAGGTGAGAAGTTTGCAGGAGATACACGAGGGAAGTAAATATGCAGAAGCCCGCACGAAGTAAGGGCGTTTGTGAAAAGTGCAGAAGCCCGCACGAAGTAAGGGCGCATGCTGTGGTCATTTTGTCCGATAGATGAAAGGGATTCACTTACTTCGTACGCGTTTCCGCAATTATGAAATATGTTGGATGACCACGGATTTGAGATTTTCGAAACCAACGAATTTCCCCTCGCCTATCTGATTACGATTCGCACATTCGGCACGTGGCTTCACGGCGATAAACGAAATTCCGTTGACCGACACGGAAAAAACATTTATGGAACGCCCGATAGAGAACCGAACGAAAATTTAGTCGAAATAATGGATGCGGAATTGAAACAACCGCCGACAATTCTTGATGAGTTGCAAAGAAAGGTTGTTGATTCTGCAATCAATGAACTTTGCAGTAGCCGTAAATACTTTCTCCATGCGGTCAATGTTCGTTCTAATCACGCTCACGCGGTTGTTACTGCACAAACAAAACCGGAACGAATCGCCGATGCACTCAAGGCATTCGCCACCAAAAAACTACGTGAAGAAAATCTTGTTTCCAGCGAATTGAAGATTTGGTCGCGCGGAAGAAGTCGCAGGTATCTGTGGAAGCCGCGTCATCTTGAATTGGCAATCGATTATGTTCTTTACGGGCAAGACGACTTGCCTTTTGAAATTGACGATGAAAACGATTGAAGTGTTGCACCCTTACTTCGTGCGGGTTTCTGCATTCACCAGATTTTCATAACCTCGAAAGGCTCTTCACTATTTCCACCGCCGCATTCGGGCGCGCGAATTTGCGTGCGTTGTTTTTCATTTCTTCAAAACGTTTTTTGTCCGAAACGATTCGATCAATTTTGTACGCGAGAGCCGGTAGATTGTTGCAGCGAATCGCGCAGCCTTCCTCAAGCAGGTGATCGGAATTTCTTTCTTCTTGTCCGGGAATCGGATTCACCACCACGAAAATCAAACCCTTCGCGAGCGCTTCGCAAGTTGTGAGTCCGCCGGGTTTTCCGACGATCAAATCCGCGGCAGACATATATTCATCCATCTCGGTCGTGAATCCGATCGGCTTGAAGGTGACGCGTTCGTTGTTGAAAGTTTTTGCGGCGAGCTTTTCGAGTTTTGTTTTCAGCTCTTCATTCTTCCCGCAAATCGCGACGACCTGCGAAGGTGCTTGAAGATCGGCAAGTGCACGCAAAAGATTTTCGATGTCGCCGACTCCGAGTCCGCCGGCGGAAACGAGAATCGTAAGTTTATCTTTTGCTAATTTATGTTTCGCGCGCATCGCGAATTTGTCTTTGTGTTCGCAAAAAACCGGATCAATTGGGATTCCGGTAACGGAAATCTTCGCCGAAGGAACTCCGATCTTCTCCAGATGCACGCGGGTTTCATCAAGCGCGACGAAATATTTTTCGTAGTGATGACACAGCCAGAGCGCATGCGCATCAAAATCCGTAACGACGATCGCTTGCGGACACGAAATCTTTTCCTTCGCCTTCAGCCACGAAATAATTTCCGCCGGAAGAAAGTGCGTGCAGACGGCGATGTCCGGTTTTTCATCTTTCAGTAATTTGATAAATGGCTGAGTGTTCAGACGATCGAGCGCGAGTCGGCGCTTTTCATTTTTCCAGGGTTTATCGAGCGAATCATACATCCAACCCAAAACTTCAGGCATCGCGTTGACCATGTCGATATACGCCTTCGAATAGAGCCGACGAAAAAGCGGATTCGTATATTTAAGCACGTCGATATTTTTAACTTCTTCGGCGGCTTTTAATTTTCGAAACGTTTTCTCGAGGGCGTCGGCGGCGCGCATGTGACCAGCACCGACCGAAGCCGAAAGAATCAAAACTTTTCCGAACATATTCGTCCAATTAGCGGAAATTAACTGCGCAATCGTATCCTTTGTTTTTGCTTTTGGACAACTCCGAAAATTGTGCCGGAAAACAATTCGACAAAATTACCATTGATAAGCGAAGGCGTGCGACTCATGTTTTTGTCAACGCTTTCCTTCTCGCTCGCGAATGTTTTTGTAAAGCTTCTTTCGGATTTACCCGCAATGGAAATCGTGTTGTTTCGGTGCACGCTCGGCGTTTTCTTTTGCTATGCCGGAATGAAACGCACGGGAATCGATTGGCGCGGCTCGAATAAGCGTCTTCTTTTCCTTCGGGGTTTTTTCGGAACTTCAGCGCTTTTTTTGTTTTTTCTTACTCTAAAGAATCTTCCGCTCGCGCTCGCTATGACGATTCAGTATCTTGCGCCGATCTTCACCAGCGTGTTTGCGATTTTCCTTCTTCGCGAAAAGTTAAGTCGGCTTCAAATTGTGTTTTATGCGATTGCTTTTGCCGGCGTATTGTTGATCGAGCGATTTGATGAGGAAGTTTCGATTACCTTTTTGCTTTTCGGAATCGTTTCGGCAATGTGTTCGGGAGTCGCTTACAATCTAGTGCGCAGATTGCGCGAGCGCGAACATCCGCTCACAGTTGTTTTTCATTTTCAGCTTTTCGGAATGATTGCCGGACTTATCGCTATACTCTTCGTTTGGAAGACTCCGGTCGGTTGGCATTGGTTGTATTTAATATTGATCGGCGTGTTCTCACAACTCGGACAAGTCTTCCTCACAAAGTCGCTTCAGCGCGAACGCGCGTCAAACGTTGCGATCATCAATTACACCGGATTGATCTATGCGATTGCGATCGGTTGGTTTATTTTTTCGGAGACGCTGAGTCCGGCGACTTATATCGGAATGCTTTTGGTGGTGATGGGAGTGTTGTTGAGCGTCGTAAGATCAAATAGGCAAAATTTGTCCGAAGAAAATGAATCGAGGGCGTGAGCAGAAAATCCGGTCGGTCAATGAGTTCTCTTGACTGAAACGGCTTTTTTCTTGATTGTAATTAACATGAACGAACATTCGACGATTGAAAACATTCTCAAAAATTTTAAGACGATTGCAGTGGTCGGGCTCTCTTCAAATCAGATGCGTCCTTCAAATGGAGTCGCGCGATATATGCAAAAAGTCGGATGCAAAGTGATTCCCGTTAACCCGAATGAAACCGAAATTCATGGCGAGAAGTCTTACGCGAATTTGCGCGACATTCCGTTTCCGGTTGAGCTTGTTGATATTTTTCGCAGGAGCGAAGAAGCGGGACACGCGGTTGACGAGGCTATTGCGATCGGCGCCAAAGCAGTGTGGATGCAAGAAGGCGTCGTAGATGAAGAAGCAGCGAAACGCGCGGAAGCCGCGGGTTTATTAGTGGTGATGGATAAGTGTTGGTTGAAGAAACACGCGCAGATGATCAAAAGTGCAGCTTGACGGAAGTCGCATTGACTTGAATTCATCTCAAACTTTTTTTCACCTATGACAACGGAGATACGTGCAGTATTGATAACGGTAAGCGACAGTCGTTCGAAAACCGAGCTCGAAGACGTCTCGGGAAAAATTCTCTTGGAGTGTGTTTCAAAAATTGGCGCTAAGATTATCGAACGCAAAATCGTTTCGGATGACCTCGAAGAAATTTCGGAGACGCTTGCGAATTTCGCCGCGCGAGACGACGTGAATCTGATCATCACGACAGGCGGAACGGGAATTACCGTTCGAGATAACACGCCTGAAGCTACACGGCGGGTAATCGAAAAAGAAATTTCCGGAATGTCGGAGGCGATGCGTATGAAGTCGCTCGAGAAAATTCCTCGTGCGATGCTTTCGCGGGCGGTTTGCGGGTTTCGCGGAAAATGCTTGATTGTAAATCTTCCCGGCTCGCCAAAAGGTGTGCGCGAGTGCTTTGACATTATTTCGCCGGTTATCGCGCATGTCATCGATCTGTTGGCGGGAAAAACGCAACACTGATAGATCGCGCGAGCGGACTAGACAGAAAAGCGAACGTGAACGAGCGTTTCTGCATTAGGAACGTGTTCAATTCTAAAAAGCACACGCTCCATGACCGTCGCGTTTTCGCCTTAGCTTCACTTCCTCAGGCTCTTGTTAATGAATTCTGAGATATCGACTTTCAATTTTCTCAACGAATTCTTTTCGATATACATCATATGTCCCGCCTCGTAGTAACTCACCGAAATGTTTTTTCGCAGAGCGGGATCGAGATTCATCGAGGAGATTGTGTATTCGGTTGCGAAATATGGAGTCGCCATATCGTAGTAACCACTCGCGACGAAAATTTTCATATAAGGATTTTTCGCCATTGCGGATTTTAGAGTTTGGCTCGTATCCGCATAACCGTTATTAACATTCCAATTCCACTGACCGACTCCGCCGCCAAGAATGTAATATTCGAGATCTGACTTGTAACCGAGTTCGCGTCGCACGTAATCGTTAAACGCCGCCGTGTATGGCGGACGAATTGCCGTCATGCTTGGATCGTAATCAGGGTTGTCGCCTGCAGCATCACGATCGATTCCGGTAAAACGCGAATCGAGCCTTCCGGTTGTTCGT
>DAITAB010000343.1:0-2154 GCA_036824525.1 Pyrinomonadaceae bacterium | reverse complement strand
TTCGATTCCGCTCGGCGAAGTCGCGATGGCTTTGATGGCGGGAAACACAGTCGTCTTGAAACCGAGCGAACTCACTCCGCTCATCGGACTAAAGATCAAAGAAATTTTCGACAAGATCGAATTGCCGGACGACGTCGTGCAAGTCGTAACCGGCGATGGAAGAACGGGCGCGGCGTTGGTTGATGCGGGCGTAAACAAAATTATGTTTACGGGAAGCGTCGCTACCGGCAAGAAAATCGCGGAAGCCGCGGCGAAGCATCTCACTTCTTGTGTGCTCGAACTCGGCGGCAAAGATCCGATGATCGTTTTGGAAGACGCAAATCTCGCGCTCGCCGCGGATGCTGCAATTTGGGGCGCATTTTGCAATGCGGGTCAGTCTTGTTCATCGGTCGAAAGGCTTTATGTTCATGAAAGTGTGGCGGACAAATTCACGTCGCTGGTCGTAGAGAAAACGAAAAAGCTACGCGTGAAAATCGGACGCGATGAAAATTGCGACGTAGCTTCGATGACCAACGAACGGCAGTTGAAGATCGTTGAAGATCACGTTGCAAATTTTCGTGAATCCGGTGCGCAGATTCTCACCGGCGGACATCGCGTCGAAAATTCAAAGGGTTATTTTTACGAACCGACAGTGATCGCAAATGCGACGAATGATATGCGCGCGATGCGCGAAGAAACTTTCGGTCCGACACTTCCGATCGCCGTTTTCAAAACCGACGAAGAAGCGATCGCGCTCGCGAATGATTCCGAGTTTGGATTGACCGCAAGCATCTGGACCAAAGATATCAAGCGCGGAAAACGCCTCGCCGAAAAAATCGAAGCAGGCAGCGTCTGCGTTAACGAAGTTTTGTACACACACGGAATCGGACAGACGCCTTGGGGCGGATTCAAAAATTCCGGTTACGGTCGCACACACGGACGCGAAGGATTGATGGAGCTCGTCCAACCGCAACACATCCACGTAAACCGTTTCGCGCTCGCGCCCGACGCCTGGTGGCTTCCTTATTCGCCGCAGGCGGTCGAAACCTTCCGCGGCTTCGCACGCAATTTCGCGAGCGGCTCGATCTTCAAAACACTAAAACTCGCGCCTCAGCTTTTGAAAAGGATTTTTGAATTGAAGAGCAAATAAATCTCGCAGCGCAGATAATTAGTTTGTCACACATCTTTCCAGTTTGCGTTCTTTGAAAATAATTCACCGGTAATTTTTAGCAGTCACGTGTAATGTCTTTACAAATTTCGAAAGGAGAACTCACAAAAATGAAAGTCAACGTTTATCACAACGGGGATGATGCCTTTGTTGCCTGGAAAACTTCAGGATTTATTAAAGACTGCCGCGGCTTCGCGTTAATGCGTCGCCGAAACGGAGTTGAAGAAGTAGTTAGTACATGGGTCGGATTTGTCGGACAAGCGCACGAAAAAGGCGAACGCCGAGCTTCGACGAATTGGCCTATTCAAAAATTTCAGTGGACCGACTACATGGCAAAGCCGGGAGATAAACTTCAATACCGAGTTGTGCCGATGATTGGTCCGAACAAAGAAAACCTTTATGCCGACACCGCTTCAGCCAGCGACTGGACAACTGCGATAACACTCAACGCAGAATTCGAGCCTAAAATCGAAGCCTACTTCAATCGCGGAATCGTCGCCGCGCAGTGGGTTTCTCGTCGGCTCGGAGTTACGGCGAGCGATCTAAAAACAAAGAAACTTGAGAAGGTCATCAAAACGCCCGACGATCCTTTTCGAAATTATCTCTTTGGACCACTCGGCGAGCGGCTTTTTTCGCTGCTCGCAAAAACCGCAAAAGAGAAACGCGAGATTTTTGCCGCGCTTTACGAACTCGACGACGAACATCTCGAAACCGCGTTAGAGAAATTTGGTAAGCGAGCTCATTTGGTCCTTGCTAATGGAAGCGTAAAAAAGAAGGGCGAAGATCAAAACAAGAAATCGCGTCAACGCTTGAGCAAAAAAGTTGATCTTCACGACCGAATGATTTCTCCGCGTGCGCTGGGGCACAACAAATTCCTCCTTATCTGCGACTCGAAAAAGAAACCGCGCTGGGTCTGGACCGGAAGTCAAAATTGGACAAAGACCGGTTTGTGTACGCAGGCGAATAATTCGGTGTTAATTGACGATCCAAAATTAGCCGCCGAATAC
>DAITAB010000342.1:0-2174 GCA_036824525.1 Pyrinomonadaceae bacterium | reverse complement strand
TAAACTTTTTGCGTGCGTCTTGCGTTGACCAACGGCTGATCATCCCGCGGGACGACTTCGCTTTGCATCGTCACAACTTCTCCGCCAGCGCAGCCGCAGCCTTGATAACTCATCAGACGATCCGTGCCATCGGTATTGATCTCGCGCCAGGGAGATCCATCCGCGCTTGGACACATAATCAAATTAGGGAATTTTCGGTTTACCGAAAGCGCGAGGAAGAAGTCTAAGAATCAATTCGTACCCAGAGAGAAATATCCAACTCGAAATAGAATAAAAAATGCTCGAGCCGACGAGCTGCCATACGAAATGGTCGTCCGAGATCCTTGCGACCAGGTCGCTAAGAAAGGTGACGTTCCGATTGTTCTCGGTACGAACCAGGGGACTTTCGAGCGTATCGAGTACGACCTGCATCGCAAAAAATGAATAGACACCGCCGAATGTCGATACCAGCAAAACATATTTCCAAAACGCGAGTCTTAGAGCTTGAGCTGCCGCGCTCACCGACACAAATCCGATAATACACGCAGTTATCGAATACCATAACCATTCGTAAACAATCGTGGCGCTGTCCGAATTATGGCGCCGTAAGTACGCAATAAATACTCCGCACAACATCGCGCCAACCAAGCGCTGGAAAGACTTGAACAAATTCGATTCGCTCCTGATGTTCATAACGGTATCGAAAAAAAGCAATCAGTTCTTAATCGCAAATCTTAGCTTTAATTACGTTCCAAATGTCACCCAAGTTCTCAGGGTGCGCCGCAAGCTCCTTACCGATCGCATACGCCTCATTTGTCAATTTAACGTCTGACGGGTGGTCCGTGAGGTTCCATACACTCGACGAAATATACGCACCGTTAATCCCAGCACTAAACATCGCCACGAAATGATGCGTCTGATCAGAGTCAGGATTGTCACCCTCCAAAAACTCTTTCTTAAATCCTCTTTGTCCCATCCAGGATGGCTGCCGCTTTGCTACTTGGGCGTTGACGGGACCCTTTTTCCACGCATGGTAGAGTTGTGATGTAGTACGAATTGGATGTCCTACGTAGAAACCGCCGTAGTCATCGTCAAATTGTTTAAGCGCGTTGCTTTGATTTTCCTTGTTGGAATAGGAGTCTCCGTAACCTGCAATGATGTTGAGCGCAATACTTCCCGCCCAACCGCCGAAACGGGACGAGCCGAAATGATTTACCGACCCGGTACATTTCTGGCATGGAATCTTTTTGCCACATACCAAATCACCCAAGCCACCGCAAAAACAGTCGGCGCCGCGACTAATCCAAAAATTAATCGTTCGGGTAGGTGCAGCACGTATCGATCCAGAATCGAAGAACAGTCGCTTCGACAGAATATGTAAAAAATCATTAAAACGACAAAGTTAATAATCTGGACGCCGAGATTCGAAAAAATCAGTCCGTACAATACAACGTAGGTCAAAAATGAACGCAGTAATCCACCTTCGGATTTCAATTTCATAACTTTCTAATTCCTCAATTTCAAACTAAGGATCGAATATAATCGCATCATATGGATTATCGTTGATGCACTTGTTCCTTTCGCCAAAATATTCACCCGTGTACAAATCAAATAATTCAGCGCTCGTCTGATTCGCGCTTCCTTGGAGACGAATATATGCTCCTGTCTGTAATGAAAAATTAGCCCAAAACGTTATTCGTCCCCCTGGGACTGATGGAGGATTCGCTCGTTTTCCGTGAATAGTTATGGACGGTCCCCAACCATATTGAACTTTAGCACCAGGAGAATTCATTGCATCCCTAAATGCCCCAATTGACGTGGGCACGCCTAAAGATCCCGCGGTGTAAAAAGCGGAGTTATCGACCCAACCCCAGAACGTATTAGAGTTCAAGTCGGCAACCTTCTTGACATACCGATCGGTTGCTGTTTCTGTTTCGGTCAGTCCGTAACCTTGTCTCGCATTTGTTGGCGCCGAATAACCTTGATCAATACTTCGCAGTCCGACGCCCAAACTAATTTTTTCACCAAACGCGCTGAAATCAAATCGCGCCGAGATGAATCCGTTTGAATTCACGCTCGCTCTTACCGAGCCTTGCCAATCCTGCAAGACCCAATTCACTCCGCCGCGACCTTCGCCCGGCATTCCATACTCCGCGACCAGCTTCCCAAACGCATCGTAAATCACAAATTGCCAA
>DAITAB010000130.1:258-7198 GCA_036824525.1 Pyrinomonadaceae bacterium | reverse complement strand
ACTTCGAAACGGCGATGTCTTTTCGTTTATCACTGTAGTTCCTGAAAACGAAGAATCGCGTTATCGCGGAACGTTTAATTCCATAATGTCTTCGATTCGATTGAGGGATTGAGCGGAGAGAACCACACGCACAATCGTTTGAAAGATGTAAAAAAGGCGACGCAAATTTGCGTCGCCTTTTTTATCTATTCTACGTCTTAGGATGAAACTGATTGTGCGAGAGTTTTGGGTTCTTACCTCATCCTCAGCTCCCTAGGAGCGACACAAAATCTTTGCCGCTCCTACGGAGCTCAAGTTTCTTAGCACGACTAGTTACTACAAACATTACGCTCCTGACGGAGCTAAATGTGCTTCGTGCGGGCTTCTGCAAATCCAGTGCATAAACGCACATCTATTGCCCGCTCATTGGATTTCCTTCCGCGTCCAGATACTTGATCGTGGTTCCCCAGCCTTCAAGCGAACGGAGTTTCGATTCGATCGCTTTCTTATCGCCGACGATAACGATTGCCATATTCGATGGATCGAGATATCGGTTTGACACTCGCATAACGTCGTCAACCGTAACCGCGGAAACGCTTCGGATATATTCGTTGTAATAAGTATCGGGAAGTCCGTAAATCACAAGATTCGCCAGATTACCGGCGACCTGTTGGTTCACTTCAAAGCCCTGCGGAAAACGCCGGATAATACTTTGCTTGTTGTATTCGAGTTCTTTTTCGGTGAGCGGAATCGCACCCCGAATTCCATTGAGTTCTTTCAAGAATTCCGAAACTGATTCCGCGGTTACGGCAGTTTGTACATCAGCCGATGCCGAGAAAGGACCTGCGCCGCGGCGAAACGAAAAGCCGGATCGCGCGCCATAGGTATAGCCTTTTTCTTCGCGAAGATTCATATTGAGCCGCGACGAAAATTGCCCGCCAAGAATCGAATTCATCACTTGCAGCGGAATGAAATCCGGATTTGTTCGCGCCACTCCGACTTGCCCGATGGTCACAACCGATTGCGCTGCGCCCGGTTTATCGACGATGTAAATTCCCGGTTTCGCCATCATCGCTGCATTCGGGACGTCCATCGCGCTCATGCTTCCGCTCTTCCAATTTGCGAATGCGCTTTCGAGTTTCGGCGAAATGGCAGACATCGTTGTATCGCCTACGACAATCAGCGCCGCATTATTGGGGCGAAAATACGTTGAGTAAAAACTCACAATGTCGGCTTGCGTCATCGCTTTCAGCGAAGACTCGCTGCCGCCGCTCGGGTTTCCGTATGGATGATTTTTTCCGTAAAGCACCGCATTGTATGCAACGTCAGCAATTGCGTTTGGATTATCTTTGCGTTGCAAAAGCGAAACTAGCGCGCGCTTGCGAGTTGTTTCAAATTCGCTTTCGGGAAAAGTCGGGTTGGTGATGACGTCAGCGAAAATATCCAACGCCTTATCGAGATTTTTGGACAAAGTCGTGATACTTACATTCGCCGAATCCCAGCCCGATCCGGTTCCAAGTTGAGCGCCGATCGCCTGCACCTGATTGGCGATATCGACCGCGCTGCGTGTTTTCGTTCCGTTGTCCATCAAATCTGCGGTGAAATTCGCGGTTCCGTTTTTACTTGCGGGATCAGTCGTACTTCCGGTTTTGAAAACCATATTCATCGAGACTATTGGAAGATTTGCGCGCCGAACCAACCAAACCTCGAGACCATTTGAAAGCTTCGATTTTTCGAATTTCGGTAGAGCGAAAGTCGGTACCGGACCGGGTTTTGGAAGAACCGCCGAATAATCCATAGTGTCTTTTTTCTTCGCCGGAGCCGAAGTTGGTGCATTTGCCCCGCCGTTGCGCGGAGCGCCTTGTGCTTTACCAGGCACGAAACTCATAACGAGTCGATTTCCGTTCAGATATTGATTCGCAACCCTTTGAACATCCGCCGCCGTGACCGCGCGATAACGATCTAGATCGCTCTGGAAACCATTCGGGTTTCCGCGAAATGTTGCATAGCCATTCATCTGATCGGCTCGGCTGAGAACCGTCTGCATTTGGAAAATCGTTTGCGATTCGATCACATTGATCGCCCGACCGATTTCTTCGGATGTCGGCGGCTCTTTCTTTAAGCGTTCGATTTCGGAATTGATTTCTTTCTCGATTTCATCCAGAGTTTTTCCGGGACGCGCCGTAGCGGAAACCTGAAACTGACCGGCAATTTCGCTTCCGAAGTTAAATACATTTACAGTTTGTGCGATTTGTTTTCCGTAAACGAGATTGCTCTGCATTCGCGAGCCGCGTCCATTTGAAAGAATGAGACCGAGTATATCGAGCGGCGCTTCATCGGCGGCATAAGCGGCAGTGGAATGCCAAACCATATAAAGCCGCGGAAGCTGAACCGCATCTTCGAATGTCTTTCTTATTTCTCCGTTTATCTGTGGCGCGGGCGGATTCGGTCGAGTAATTTCTCCGCCACGCGGAATCGCGCCGAAATATTTCTCCGCCCATTTTTTCGCTTGCGTCGGATTGAAATCGCCGGCGATCACGAGCGACGCATTATTTGGAACGTAGTACTGACGGAAAAACGCCTTCACGTCGTCCATCGAAGCGGCGGTTAGATCATCAAGTGAACCGATTGTTGTCCAGTTATACGGATGATCTTTCGGATATATCAATGACGAGATTTTTTCAAACGCTGTTCCGTAAGGCTGATTGTCGTAACGCTGGCGTCGTTCGTTTTTTACAACGTCACGTTGGTTATCCAATTTTTCCTGCGTCATCGCATCAAGCAAACCGCCAAGGCGATCGGCTTCCATAAAGAGTGCGAGCTCAAGAAAATTCGAAGGAACGACCTCGAAATAATTGGTGCGATCCGGGTTGGTCGAGCCATTGATATTGGCGCCGGCTTCCTGCAGCGGTTTGAAATAATCGTCGTTGTAATTCTTCGAACCTTGAAACATCATGTGTTCGAAAAGATGCGCGAAACCCGTTCGCCCGACGACTTCATTTTTCGACCCGACGTGATACCAAAGATTGACGGCGACGATCGGCGTCGTTTTATCAACGTGCATAATTACACGCATGCCGTTTTTCAAACGCATTTCTTTGAATTTGATCGGTGGCAGTTTGTCGTTTGACTGCGGAAAAGCATGGGGTGTCATAAATAAAGTCAGAAAAAGTGTAGCGACAAAAAATCGGCCCAACATAACGGAAACTCCTTTTAAACTATGTGAACTATTTGATCTGGATTTAAAAGATAATGACAAAAACCGCCGACCGTTGGCAACCGGAAGCGAACGCAGCGGACATGACCATAGAAAAAAAAGTGTTCAGCGCTTCCGGGAAAATAAATAATCGGCGATGAAAATCGCGAATAGAGTAAACGTAACCAGCGCTGACAATAAACAAAACTGACAGAACGCCCCTATAACGACCGCCTGAAGATAAATCAACCAGACAGTAAACGCCGCCATCATTCCAACCTGCGCTCCAAAAATTTTCCACGCGAATTTGTTTCCGTAGTAAGCAAGAACTGCCAATGAAAAAGCGCTGAAATATGCGAGCGCGCCGAATAGAGCCAGAGGTATATCGCCGATCGTCGCGAATTTACTCGATAGAACTTGTTCGCAACCTTCTACAAGACTGCACGGAACTTGTTCGCCCGTGAGATGGTGAACCGTAAGGTAAACGGCATCGACCAAACCGATCAACGAAACAGCCGCTGCAAGTAATGGAATTCTGTCGATATTGTTTGAACTAGATACCGAATTTTCCGGTAAGCTCATTTTACGTTGGCCGAATTCGCCGGCGGAGTTGGAATATTTGAAGACAGTTTTTGAAGTTCGGCTTCAATGATTTCTTTCAACTTAGCAACGTCGAAGTCGGAACTCGCGACCGGTTTACCGTTGATGAAAATCGACGGAGTTGAAGTAATGCCGACTTCGCGACCGCGCTTCATATCTGCGTCAACCCGATTCTTGGTGGTGAGATTGACCATATCGTTTTTGAATTTCGCCATGTCCAATCCGATTCGCTGCGCGTAATCGTCAAAAATTTTCTTATAGTCCGCCGAAGTGGACCAAGTCTGCTGATTTGTAAAAAGAAGGTTTTGCATATCCCAAAACTTTCCCTGCGCACCGGCGGCTTCCGAAGCTACTGCCGCGTCGTAGGCCTTATCGTGAGCGGGAATGTTCAGCGGAAAATTTCGGAAGATCACACGAATGCGATCGCCAAAAGCATTCTTAACTTCCTTTATTTTCGGATGGGTGGCGGCACAAGTCGGGCACTGAAAATCGGCGAATTCCTCCAAGGTAATCGGCGCCGTTGAAGGTCCCAATACATTGGGCGGAACCGCGCCCTGAGATGCCGAAGCAAATCCCGGCGAGACAGAATTCGACGAAGTTTTCCTGTTGGAAGGATTTTTCGAATTCGAGCCCGCAGTTGAATAAAAATAAAATCCCAATCCGACTGCAGCCAGAAGTGCAAGGCTGATTATCGTCATCGGAAGTGAGCTGCTTTGTTTTTTGTTTTCCATTTATTTGATTGCTTTCAGACGCGTTTTTGTCGAGCGCGAGTCTTCAATAATATCGCGATTTTCAATTATCTTCGTGAAGATGCCCTCGGAATCGAGACCATATTTTGCCAGCAGCAGTTTTGCGTCGCCATGTGTGATGATCTTATCGGGAACTCCCATTCGAATTACATGCGTTTTCGCGAGCGCGGAATTTTCTTCGAGCAATTCCAAAACTGCCGAACCGAATCCGCCGGCGAGATATGCTTCTTCAACCGTAAAAATCAAACTGAATTTTCCGGCGAGCGAGAGAATCAGCTCTTTATCCAGCGGTTTTACGAAACGTGCATTCACGACTGCGGCATCGATGCCTTCATGCGCGAGTTTTTCCGCTGCTTTCATCGATGGCATCACCATCGAACCGTAAGCAAGAATCGCTAAGTCTTTTCCTTCGCGAAGAACTTCCGCTTTTCCAATCTCAAGCAATTTTGGCGGCGCTGAAATATCCACGCCGATTCCATTGCCGCGCGGATAACGCAGTGCGGCAGGTCCTTTATATTGGATTGCCGTATGAACCATATCGCGTAATTCCGCTTCATCTTTTGGCGCCATCAGAACCACATTCGGATAACCGCGAAGATATGCGATGTCGAGCAAGCCGTGATGTGTCGGTCCATCTGCGCCTACAATTCCCGCGCGATCCATGGCGATTGTTACATCGAGATTCTGAAGAAAAATGTCGTGAATCAGTTGATCAAATCCGCGTTGGAGAAACGTAGAGTAAATTGCCGCGACCGGTTTCAATCCTTCGCATGCCATTCCGGCACAAAAAGTCATCGCATGTTGCTCGGCGATTCCTACATCGAAGGCGCGGTCGGGAAATTTCGCGAGGATTTTGTCCACACCGGTTCCGTCGGGCATCGCAGCCGTCAAAGCAACGATTCGGTCCTCGCGCTCCATCAATTCACACATCGCTTCACCGAAAACATCGGTGTAAGTAGGCGGCGCGGATTTGTTTGACTTGATCGGCGCGCCTGTTTTTATGTCGTAGGGACCGGTCGCATGGTATGCGTAGTAATTCTTTTCGGGATTCGGAAAACCCTTTCCCTTGGTGGTAAGTGCATGCACGATAACCGGACCATCATTCACCTTCTTCGCTTCCTCGAGCGCGCGCACGAGCATCGGGACATTATGTCCATCAACATATCCGATGTATTTGAAACCAAGCTCATTCACCAGCGCGCCGGGAAGAACTGCCGCTGCGATCGCATCCTTTACGCTCTTTGCCGCGCGTCGCAAGCTGTGCCCGACGCCGGGAACCGAGTCGAGTGTGTCGCCGATTTCCTCTTTCAGGTGATGATAACTTTGCGCCTGTTTGATGCGATTGAGATAACGCGTTAATGCTCCGACCGCCGGCGCAATGGACATATCATTGTCGTTGAGCAAAACAATCAGACGCGATTTCAGATGTCCCGCCTGATTAAGCGCCTCCATTGCCATTCCGCCCGCGAGCGAAGCATCGCCGATCAATGCACAGACGTGAAAATCTTCCTTTTTCTTGTCGCGCGCTATCGCCATACCGAGCGCAGCGGAAAGCGAGGTTGAAGCGTGACCCGCGCCGAAGGTATCGTATTCGGACTCTTCGCGACGCAGAAATCCGCTCAATCCTCCGTATTGTTTTATGGTATGCAGTTGGTCGCGACGACCCGTCAGGATTTTGTGTGCGTAAGCCTGATGCCCTACGTCCCAAACAAGTCTGTCGTGGGGAGTATCGAAGACGTAATGCATCGCCACCGCCAGCTCGACCGCGCCGAGGCTCGCGCCCGTGTGCCCGCCGACTCGCGAAGTAGTCTCAAGAATGAACTGACGAACTTCGTCGGCAACTTCCTGTAAGTCCTCGATCGTCAGCCGACGCAAATCCGCCGGCGAATTTATTTCCGATAAAAATCTCATGTTTCCGTGTTAATCTCTGCGACACCAAAGAACGTATTTTACAGTTACCGAAATCAAAAGTTAAATAGTTATGGATCATAAACTTCGAAATCGAGAGATTTTTCGACCAACGCGGGTTAAGCTGCATCTAAATGGCAGTAAGGCGAAAGCCGTTCAATTTCAGAAATAACGGGAAAGGTAATAGTCATAATGTTAATCACAAAGAGAGTTATCAATTTAATGTTGTCAGTATCCGCCTTTGCGGTGCTTTCGACCGTTTCATTCGGACAGGAAGTTAAAGAAAAAACGGGCGAGAATCCTCAAAGTACGCAGGTTGAAAACCAAAAACGCGAAGGATTTGAACAAAAACGCGGAATGCGCCGTGGCGAAGTCGGAATGGGCGGAATGCATGGACGTAAAGGCGGAATGCATCGCGGTGGGCACATGATGATGCTGATGCACAAGCTTGAGTTATCAGCTGCTCAGCGCGAACAGATGCATGCCTTGATGCAAAAACATCACGCCG
>DAITAB010000130.1:0-248 GCA_036824525.1 Pyrinomonadaceae bacterium | reverse complement strand
GAGCACCGCGCCGAAATGGACGCTAATCGTGACTCGATGCGCGCGCTGATGGAAAAGAAACGCGCGGGAACTCTGACTGCCGAAGAAAAGGCTGGTCTTGAAGCCCGACATGCCGAAATGAAAAAGAATATGCAGCGGCACCACGAGGAAATGCTTGCGATTCTGACTCCCGAGCAAAAGGCGAAGCTGGAACAACTCAAGACCGAAATGAAAGAAAAACAGAAAGCCCGTCGCGATCAAATGCGTGA
>DAITAB010000341.1:0-2178 GCA_036824525.1 Pyrinomonadaceae bacterium | reverse complement strand
CGTCGTTGGACGCGAGGCGCGATAGCTTGTTTCTCAACTTGTCGATTTCATTTCAGGTTAATGCCGGCGCGCGCCCGCGTCAACTCCGGCGTTATGTGGCTTCGCTATTTCACAAAATGAATCGCTCTCGCCATAATCGCATTCGCTGCTCAGTCTTTCTGCTCGTATTGTTTTGTTTTGAGGAAACGCAGGGGCTGGGTTCTCCTGTTCGACGGATCCAACTTACCGATCAGGATCGTGCGGCGATCGTCGGCTCCGTGGCTCGCAACATCTTCAGACCGGGCAGCAACTATGAGGGCAAACATTTCATCCTAGCGGATGGCATACGGGCGGAGTGGATACCCAAAATCGTTGGCTACGACGTAACGCTGGTGACGCGAAAGTAAATTGAAACTGCTAACACACGTATTTTCTACTACGTTGTTCAGCTTTGCGCGTCAACGAAATCGGTCCATGTTACGGTAACGGGCTACGACTCGGAGTCAAAGGACCTGCACGTAGTGTTGCACTATTCCTATTGGCGTGCCGGTCACGGGTGGCGCGGCAAATATCTTTGGGGCGCCGGCGATTGACTCCGGCGGAACGACGCCACATAACAATTCGTTGGAAGCGAGGCGCGATAGCTCCTTTCTCAAGTAGTCGTTTTCATTTCACGTTGACGACGGGCGCGCGCCCGCGTCAACTCAAACGTTCGGTGCCTAAATTGAATGACCGTCACCAACAAACGTTACGTCATCGCGGCTGTCGTTTGCGTGATAATAGTTGTCATACTCTTTCCCATCCCAAGTACTGTCGTTCCAGAATGGCGGCTTCAGGTGATCGATGTTAACGGAACCGCATGTCCGAACATGCGCGTGATGCAGAGTTGGGGTCACTACGTGCTATTTACCGATGGGAATTTTTCTAGCGACGACCGGCTTACCGACGTGAATGGATACGTGCAGTTTCCAAAACGGACGGTCCGCGCATCTCTGCCTCGACGGCTCATCATGCCGATGGTCACGCGTGTAGCGACCATTATGCATGGTGGGTGGAGCGTGAGCAGCGCTGTGTGGGCTTCGGGGATCAAAGATGTGGCTTGGTTAGACTATGCGCCTAATAAACCGTTGCCTGATAAAATGCGCGTCGAGCGCTGCATCAACGACGGCACCGAACAAATCGTTGGACGCGAGGCGCGATAGCGTGTTTCTCAACTTGCTTTGTTGATTCAAAGTTGTCGCTGGCGCGCGCCCGCGTCAACTCAACCGTTCGGCGTTTGCGCTGACTAATGGAAAGTAAAGCAATGGTCAAACAACTTTTTATTCTTTTTGTATTTCTGGTTTCTGCACATATCGTTTACGGATGTTCGATTCAACAGTTACCACTTGAAGACAATCCTTCGAAAATGGCGTTTTTATTAGGAAAGCCGCTTTATTCAAAGGAAATTTCTAAACCAACTTATTATGTTTTTATTGGCGAAGTTGTGGGTATTGTCAAAGCTACAAAAAACGAAGTTGGCGAGAATCGAATGAATGCCGAAGGAGTAAAAGTTAAAGTTACTGAGAACATTTATTCGCCGCAGACAGCATCTTACTTTGAAGTTTTTCCGCTGAGTTTGTATCCTGATTGCAGTTCGCAAGGTCAAATAGGATTAGAAAAAGTTTTTCCTCTTGGTTCGCAAGTAAGAGTTGTAGCTTTTGATGCCACAATCTACAAAAAACAATCTACGGCAGATTCCACAATTCGATTAGAAACTTCATTCTACAATCACGGCAGGCTTGTCAGAAATGACTTAAACAAAACTCTTCGCGTTACTGCAAGTTCAGTGTTTGATTACTCCGTTTTTTCAATCGAAAAGCCGACAAGTGCCGAAGAGATAAACGAATATGAGTCAAAAATAAGCCTTTTAAGGTTTGAACTACAAAAAGATTTAGCTCGCTTAACGCAGACTAAGAAACAGTCTGAAAGATTAAATATAATGAGGCGATTAGTTGTTTACCCTTTTCCTTATGAATTAGCTTTTAGAACTTTAGCGCATACTTATCTGAAATCTGGAAAAGAATTGCAGTCGCTAGAAATGAAATGGGCAAAACACAAACAGGAAATAGCCCTTCGCTACAAGTAACGCCGAACAATTCAATGGACGTTAGGCGACTAGTTGAGAGGTGAATTAAAGCGTGTCACTGGAAGTCCACGTCA
>DAITAB010000340.1:0-2179 GCA_036824525.1 Pyrinomonadaceae bacterium | reverse complement strand
CTACGATCCGGATGGACGGATGATTCGTCCGAACCACTTACCTGATCAGTGGGGAGATTTTAGTCAATACGCATATGACGTTGACGGACGAGTTTCCGAGCATCGCGAAGGCAGGACTATTCCGTTGGGACAAGCTGGAATCCCTTGGGAGCGAAGAATCAATCAATATCGCGACGGTGACGGGCGACTCGTCAAACAGAAAAGCTATTCGGTGATGGGAACAAATGTTCAAACCGATAAAACCTTTTATTTTATATTATCAACAGTTCTCGGCGGCAAGGTGCTGAGTGAAGCGCGCCAAAACGGAAGTAAGAACAAGACATTCGTTTATGCCGATGGAGAGTTGGTGGCAGTGCAAAGAGGTTTTGACGAGACGATGCCATGGAATCCTGTTTGGAGTCCACATACAGAGTGGCAATGGATCGATCCGGGTGAAAACAGTTTTCGAGTCCTTGATGAGAGTGGCAATGTGAAACAAGAGTCGAGTGCTGAGCTCGACGCGTTTTCCCGCGAAGTTGGGTTTGAAGATCCGAATGTTTTAGAGCCGACCGACAACATCGAGTATGGTCCTTACGAAAGTTTTGGCACACCTTATACGTGTTTGATGGATGGCGTTGAAACTCCTTGTCCCGTTGCTATTCAATGGCTTTCAAACGGAGCCTCAACTATCGATCCCGCAGGCACCAGTGAAAGCGTACTTAATGAAATGGGCATCTACGTTTTTCGTTGGAAGGAAGAACAGGTGGAACTAACAATCGGTTGTGATCCCGGCGAGGAAGGTTGTACTCCCCAAACGACCACATTTCCACGAACCAGATTTCGAACCGAACATTGGGAAGTCGTGGGCACCGCCAGCCAGCGCCGGGAAGTTAAGGTGATAATGGGAGCTTCCGACCCATGCGAAAGGATGGCTGCATTTTTGCAGCGGCAGATTGACGACACCGTGAACGGAACAACTGGCGGTATGACGTTCCTCGAAACGCTTGGACATTCGCAACTTGACTTGTTAGTTAGTGGAATCGATGAAAGTTTTTCAAACTTTTACGTCGGACGTCCGCTTCGAAATTTGGATGACGCTAAAGCGCTTGGGCCATCAGGTGTGGGTCCCAACCTCGCGCCGGAGGATTACGCAGGTCAAGCTGATTTCAAACCACAGTTTCGACAAATCCCGACTGAGGCTGAAGTCGATCCAGAGCAGACCCATCATTTCGTGACATACTTCTCCGGCGGAATTAACGGCATGTTTTTTGCAACACTCATTCATCAATTTCGGGACGATAATAAACCGGACCGCGACTTAGGAAGCGCGGCTTACTGGTTGGGCGAAAGTCTGCGAAGCCGAAACGTAACCAAATTAAACAATAATAACCCTAAAGCTCCGACCCTAGAATCGGAATCGCCAAAGCAACGTCTTCAAAGAATTCTCGGTATTGCCGGAAGAGTCAGAAGTGAGATCTGTGATTAAATAAGTTTCTATGTGTTATGAGAGATGAGTACATAAAAGATTATTTATTCAGGCGTGATTTTTGGGTTATGGATTTGATTGCAACTTCTGTTGTAGCAATGGTGTTGGGGTATTATTTTCAAGTAATTGCGGATAGCGGTGGAAAATTTCCAAGTCACATTTTACGGGCAATCGTTCAAATATTTGTGCCCTATTTGATGATTTTTGTATGTAGACGTCTTCTCCGCGATATGAAACAGAGTTGGAACAGCTGGCTATGGCTAGGAATCGCAGGATCGCTGCTTGTTGGGTTTTACATCCATATAGTCGATCGCTTGATTGTTCAATCACTTTTTTCGACGAACGCGTCAACACCAACAATCGGTTACTTGGGTTTGTCATTTGCCGGCATGTTTTTTGACTTTCTGCTCTGTTCGGTTGCAAGTTTGCTTTTGATATTTTCGTTTAGATTTGTTTTGTACGTTTTCAACACTACCACGCGTCGAGTTTTCGGAGCGAAGAATTGATATGGCAGTTTTCACATTCGGAGTTAGCCCGGAAAGTCAGACTAGCGCGAGCGCATCGTGAACGCCGGCGCGTACACGCGTGGATGTCTGATGAGTTATCAAGGCTGCGGCTGCGCGGGCGGAGAAGTTGTGACGATGCAAAGCGAGATCGTGCCGCGCGATGATTTGCCAAATACATTAGCAAGACGCACGCAAAAAGTTTACGCGG
>DAITAB010000339.1:0-2182 GCA_036824525.1 Pyrinomonadaceae bacterium | reverse complement strand
CGGAGGATCAGGTTGAGCAAGTTTTTGATGGCGAAGGTCGTCCTTTGATCGAAAAAAAAGGACACCGCAGTTATCACATAAATAATATTCCGACGACGACTCTCACGACCAACGTCACCGGTTATCAGATTTGGTCGAGCGTTTTGGGAGTTTCGTTGACGGAACTTGCGCCTGCCGGAACAAAACTCCTTACAAATGTTTATGCAAGCGCGGCGCTAATCGCGAAACAAAATCGTTACACGGAAAACGGCATAAACTATGACGCCATTGAATGGTCAACTGCCGATCCGGTTACGGGAACAGTCGGAAAATTCGGATACAGCAGTGAAGGAACTTCAGCTTACAAGGAAGAAATCGAACCGCTCGGACAAAAGATTCACCCGAATGATCCGGTTGATTATGAGCCATCGGGAAGTTTGAGTTCGCTCGGTTCGGCAACTGATCCCGAATGGCAGTGTGAAGCCGGAGTGGAATTTTGGGGCGGTAAAAACGGTACGTTTAAGGACATGCCATTGCATTGTCAGATTAAAGCGTTCGACGCAGCCGGTACAACTCTGCCCTGGGAACATGAAAAACGCGAGAATCCGCTGCGAACAACGAGCTTAAACGATTCACCGATTCCGCGCGGCGGCGAAGGAAATTCACGTTCTGACAACGCGATGGCATACGCGCTAAAATCTACCTCGAAGAAATCTCCACATTCCAGCGGCGGCGGCGATGATGATGACGACGGTGTCGAAAATCCGAGACGAAGAAAGCGACATTCAATCGGTACTTTTAGCGTTACTGTTGAAGCAAGCTCGATAGACATGTCCGACACCGGCGCCGTCGACGCCAGCGGCGGCGGGGAAGGATTGAATCAGTGTGGAAAAGGAAAACCGTGTCCGAAATTAACGCCACCTCCACCGCCACCGCCAACCCCTTGCGCAAAGATGGCTGCACGCGCACAGAAAGTGGCGAGTGAAAATATTGGGAATTCTTCACCGCTGAAAAGTTTCGATTTTAATTTTAATACTTTGTACATTGGACACGTTGTTGACGGAAGCTTTGCGAGCGCCAAATACTTTAATTGGGATACGAAGGGTGGAGTCAACTCGTCATCAGCTGGTGAGCAAGGGCAACATGATTTCCAGGATAGATTTATTGACGACGATTTTTCGCGCGATGACACTCGTCGGGGAGCCGATCAGGTTCATCATTTTGCTTTTTATTTTAGCGCGGGGATAAATGGTGCGAATTTGAGCTCATATTTTGGCGAACTCTCCGATGGTAGCATTGGTCGCCCTGTAAAAGGTGCAAATACTGGCGACCAAAATCTCGCAGTTTCGGCATTCGAATTAGGTAAAAAGCTAAAGAATGATCAAACCTTATTGAAATCAGTCGGAGAATTGATAAAAAATGAAATTTGTAAGTAACGAGCGATGTTCACGTTTTTACCCGTATCTGGAATTACTCGGAGTTTTTGTTGCCGCTTGGACGCTTCTTAATGTTGCACGGCGAGTATTCAATATCGATGATGATCCCCCGCCGTCAAATATAGAGGTGCTTTTTGTAGGAATTATATTTGCGCTGGGTTGGATAACAACGTTCGTTTTTCTAAACAAAAATCAGTTTAGCATAAAGAACACAGCTATAGTCGCATTATGTGGGGCATTTGCCTTTTATTTATATGCCGAACTAAACGGGATCATCCGTGGGCATGGCATGGCTATCATAGGTGACCATTCGTCCGTCGCAATTGGTGAATTCATAATTTGCTTTATTTTTATTTTCTTCTGGGGAGTCGTCTTTCAGCTCATCGGAACATTTATTGCGTTTTGTAGTGACTTGATCCGTAACACTTAGATTTTTGCAAATTGCTATCAAGGAAATTTGTTTTGAAAGACAGTGAGAAGAAAGAGATGGGGTCAGGCTTGCGATATTGCGATTCTAGGATTGTCTTAACAGGGTTTGCGGACACGACAGAGATCAGCGGTTCGAACGTGAGCCGTCGATACGACGCCGCAAATCAAAGGCTCAGATCGGATGATCGCTTTACCTCAAATATTGAGACGGTAAAACGAATCTATGTTGAGAATCTAAATGAACATCAAATCGCAATATCGCAAGCCTGACCCCGATTTTCCACATCCTTCCGGTGGCTCGGAACCAAGCGGAATTCGAGGACGAAGTGCCTCCGGCG